>NZ_JAKSYP010000098.1:0-6173 GCF_022829625.1 Methylobacterium sp. E-046
GCCGTCACGCGCGAGATGTCGGGCAGCATGCACACGGCCGCGCACGGGGTATCGACGATCGCCGGCGGCATGGAGGCCATCGCCCGGGCGAGCGAGCAGGTCGATGCAGCCACACGCCAGGTGTCCGAGGCTGCGCGGGCGGTCGGCTAGCGTTCGACCTCTGGAACGACAGTCGCGCGAGATCTGCTACGAATCGTCGCGGCTGATCTGTCTATGCCAATTTCTACTATAGCTGCCATCAGGAGATGAGGTGTTTGTTAGGGCGCGCGAGATACGATCTCCCGCGGCCTAACCGTTCAATTGTTGCCGTGTCGATCCGGTGGGAATGATCGATGGCACGGGATACGTCGAACGAAGCCACGCGGCTCGCCGCCCTGACTGATCTGGCGATCACCGACACGCCTGTAGAGGCGCACTTCGATGCCGTCTGCCGGTTGGCACGCGATCTGTTCGGCGTGCCGATCGCCCTCGTCTCCATCGTCGAGGAGGACCGGCAGTGGTTTCTGGCCAAGTGCGGCACGAACATGAGCGCGAGCCCACGCGACGCGTCGTTCTGCACCTATACGATCACATCCGACGAGGTCTTCGTCGTCGAGGACGCCGCTGCCGACGCGCGTTTCGCTACAAGTCCGTTGGTCTCAGGCGGACCCGGCATCCGCTTCTACGCGGGGGCGCCGCTCGTGCTCCGGTCGGGCGTCCGCGTCGGCGCGCTGTGCGTCAAGGACACGGTCCCGCGCAGCTTCTCGGGTGAGCAGACGCGTCAGCTTCGCGATCTCGCCGAGATCGTCGTGGCGCACCTGCGGCTGCACGAAAGCACGCGCGCACGCGCGGCCGAGAGCCTCGCCTTGCGCACGGCACAGGACGCGCAGCGCGTGGCTGAGACGGCCGCTTCGTTCGGCCACTGGCGGATCGACGTGGCGACACGGACGATGACGTGGTCCGATGGGGCGGCGGCGATCTTCGACCGTCCGCTGCCCGCCTCAGGGCGGATCGACCTCGACGCGTACCTGCTGCTTCAACATCCAGAGGAGCGGGAGACAGTCCGCCGTCGCCTGGACGCGGTGATGGTCGGAACTGATCCTGAGACCATCGGTGGCTACCAGCGGCGCGGGCGCATCATCCGTCCGAACGGCGAGGAGCGCGTCATCACTGTCCGTGGTGTGCCGGTCCGGGACGCGAACGGCCTCGTGACGGCCGTCTACGGCGTGGTGCTGGACGCGACCGAGCACGCGCGCGTAGAGGCGCGCCTCCGTGAGAGCAACGAACTCCTGCGCACCACCCTGGAAAGCATGGATCAGGGCCTGATCGTCTACAGCCCCAACCGGCGCGTGCGCCTGCACAACCGGCGTGCGCGCGACCTCCTCGACCTGCCCGAGACCGTCCTGCACGACGGGAGTCCTTACAGTGCCATCAACGCTTTCCAGGTTGCGCGTGGCGAGTTCCAGACCAGCCCAGCGCCCCTGGTCGCAGCATTGGACGCGGCCGATCTCGCAAGCCTGCCGGACGTGTACGAGCGTGAGCGCCCCGATGGCACGAGACTGGAGGTGCGCGTAGTGCGGTTGCCGGACGGCGGGTATGTGCGCACGTACACGGACATCACGCGCCGCTGCGCCAGCGAGGCCCGCCTGCGCCTGAGCGAGGAGCGACTCGCCTTGGCGCTCGACAGCGGTGAGGACTGCCTGTTCGACTGGAACCTGATCGACGGGACGACCTGGGTGTCCGAGCGCTGGCGCGACAGGCTGGGGCTCGTGGGCGAGCGCGCTCAGCCCACCATGTCGGGCTGGATTGAGGCAATCCATCCGGACGATCGCGAGCGCGTCACGGCCGCTACGCGCGCGCACCTGCGGGGGCAGACTCCCACACTCGAATGCGAGTACCGCGTGGGGCAGGCGAAGGACGAGGCATTCTGGGTGCTCGCCCGCGCTCGTGTGGCCGCTCGTGCCCCAGACGGTCGGGCGCTTCGGTTGGTCGGCACGCTGATCGACATCTCGCGCCGCAAGGAGGCGGAGGCCCGCATCGCCCACATGGCGTTGTACGACGCACTCACCGGCCTGCCGAACCGCAACCTCTTCCGCGAGCATCTGGATAATGCGCTCCGCCGGGCCGCCCTGGCGCCGAACCGCCACGCCGTCCTCGCGCTTGACCTCGACCACTTCAAGGTCGTCAACGACACCTACGGGCATCTCGCGGGAGACCGGCTGCTGCATCTAGTGGCCGAGCGCCTCCGCTCGGCCGTGCGCGACGCGGACACGGTCGCTCGGCTCGGCGGCGATGAGTTCGCGATGATCCTATCTGATATCGATGGCGATGCGGCCGTCAGGGGAGCATGTGAACGCATCATAGCCGCGGTGGATGAGCCGCTGCTGCTCGACGGGACCGTGATCGACATCGGTGTAAGCATCGGTGTCGCGCTTCTGTCTGACGACGGTACCGACGCCGAAGGTGTATTCCAGCGTGCCGACATGGCGCTGTTCCAGGCGAAGGCCGCGAGCCGCAACACCTACCGGATGTACGAGGCCGAGGCGCATGCGCGCACCGCCACGCGCAGTTTGCTCGCGATCGACATGAAGGAGGCGATCCGGCGCGGCGACTTCTTCCTCGTCTACCAACCGATCTTCAACGTGACGACCGGGGCGATCGTTAGCTTCGAGGCCCTGATGCGCTGGAAGCACCCCGTGCACGGCTTGATCTCGCCGAGCGAGTTCATCCCAGTGGCCGAGGAAACGGGGCTGATTGCGCCGCTGGGCACCTGGGCGCTGCGAGAGGCATGCACCGAGGCGCTGAATTGGCCCGCGTTCGTGCGCGTCAGCGTCAACGTCTCAGCGGTGCAATTCCGCGGCGGCTTGGAGGAGGCTGTCGTGGCTGCCCTATCGGCGACTAGTCTCCCGGCAGGGCGTCTGAAGCTTGAGGTGACCGAAAGCCTGCTGGTGCAGAACCCAGAGCAGGCCGTCGCGGTCTTACACCGGCTTCGCGCGCTGGGCGTGCGCTTGGCGCTTGATGATTTTGGTACAGGGTACTCGTCGTTGAGCTACCTGCGGCGGTTCCCCTTCGACAAGATCAAGATCGACCGATCCTTTATCCGAGACATCGCCGACCCGGATGCGGCCGCGATCGTGCGGGCGGTCGTGAGCATTGGCGAACGGATGGGCATGGGCATCGTCGCCGAGGGTGTCGAAACGATCGAGCAGCTCGAACTGGTTCGCCGCGAGGGCTGTACCGAGGTGCAGGGTTATATCTTCAGCAAGCCACGATCCGCTGCGGATGCGCGGGCTCTCTGCTGTGAACGACCAAACGATGAGCGGTCGAGGTCCGACACACGAGTGAGAACCGCGAGCGAGATGTGTGATCAGCCTTCGTTTCCGGACGGGGACCTACCCAGCTCCCGAGAGGGCAACTTTGGCTTGGGCGAGAGCAGGCAGCCCGCTGAGATATCCGGTGAACCCAGGTTCGGGGAACCGATTGTTGATCGCATCCAGGAGAGACTCGGGTCCCGACGCAAAGTGCATCGGCGGCGGTAAGGTGCAGCTGATGCCGTCGTAGGTGCTCACATTGGCTACTTCAGTCTCATCCGCACAATCGTAACGCTGATGAATTCGCTGGACTTAGCCGGACGCTTGTCGATCCATGACCGTGCCAGCGCCGCCTCTACGTCGTCCAAAGGGTCGCTAGAAGAGGATCGTCACCTACAGCTGCCCACAGCGAAATGGGCATTGCGGAAGCTACGCGACTTCAAAGCGGCTGAGCGTCAGGACATCACCATCACCGATCCGGATGGTGCTTCGCTGACTGAAGCTGAGCTGGTCGGCATCGTGGAAGGTTCAGGCGCCGCTCCTTGCGTTGTGGCGACACCTGCAGCCCCACAGATCAAGCGTCAGCCTGCTCAGGCGTAGGGTCCGCCGAACAGGTCGCCAAGGGCCTTGTGTCGGAACAGCGTGCGCCAGCGCCGCCTCTGATGTTCGGGGCGATCGTGGATCATGTGGCAGCGTTGGCAGAAGGCCGCGAGGTTGGCGTCCGCGTTGTTCGCGGTGTCGTGATTGCGATGCGCAGCAGCTAGGACCACCCGAGTCCGGCGGGCGCGGCCGAGGATGTCGGTCCCCGCTGCGATCCATATCCGCTTGCCCCAGCCATCGCGCCAGCGGTGATCCTCAGCGTCCCACCAGCGCCCGTCGCCGAGGTGGTAGACCATTTGCCCGTGCGGCCGTCCGCAGCCCTCGCAGCGGCCTTTGGCTCGGCCGAAGCGGATCACAGCAGACAGCTGTGGCCAGTCGATGGGATAAAAGAAGCGGTGTTCGGGCCGGATCGGCATGGGGCCGCACTGTGCCACCGGACGTGAACAAAGCGTAGCGGCAGAAGGCTGCTACGGATCGCACATGGATCTGTCCAACCTTGAGTCCTGGGCCTTCCTCGCGGCGGCGATCCCAGTCCTGCTCCTACCGGTCATGATCGTCTGGTGGAAGGGTCGTCCCATCATCCCAGTCGCCCTGCTCAGTCTGCTGTGCTGGCCTGGCGCGTTGATCCTGGCTCTGCGCCTGCGACGGCAGCGGGATCTGTAAACTCAAACCCGGTGACGGGTCGAACGATAGTGTGTGCCGTCACGTTCAGCCCAGGACCGATCAAACGGATCCGTCCGGAGGAAAATACTATGTCGATGAAGACACTCGCCCTCGCCACTGCGCTGACCTTTGCAGCTTCAGGTGCCGCGATGGCTCAGACCGCAGCCGGTGGCGGCAGCACCGAGGGCAACATGAACAGCCCGGGCTCCGTGAAGAGCAACTCCCAGAAGTCCATGGAAGGCGGTGCTGGCTCGATGGGAACGGGTACGATGAGCACCGGTACGGGTCCTGGCACCAGCGGTGGTCCGCCCGTCAGCACGCCGGGCGCCGCCGGAGGCAGCGGTTCCGGCAACGGTACGACCGGCAGCGGTGCTGCGCCGAGCGGCAAATAACCTCTAAGCGCCCCGTGGCTCCCCCGCCGCGGGGCTGGTACGGCGCTCTGGATCCACCTCCTCAGCCGCCACCACCTCGACTGCGGCGATGACGTTCTCCAATTCGGCGACCTGACGGAAGGTGCTACCAGCCGAGATGCCTTCGTACTCGGCCATCGTCAGGATGAGGTCACTCTGGTGCGCCTTCAGGCGTTTGGGGGAGAGCGTCGGGCTTATCGAGCAAGGGCAGGCTGTAGCCTTGGCAAACTACCTCTGAGGCGCCCGCCAACCGGCCGCTAGGGCCTCGGCCTCAGAGCAGAACATCCGCTCGCCAGCCTGCTCGTCGATCGTGACACGAGCATAGTCGCGGCTCTCGGGCAGGTGATAGATATGGTTGCCCGAACGAGAGATGTTGCCCTTGATCGTACAGGTCATGGCTTCTTGTGTGGCGCGCGGCATCTCGGCTCCGGGCAGCGTCTCACCCCGACCACCCCGCCTCCGTCGGCGCCAGTCGGAAGGATCCTCGAACGTACCGGCCCAAAGCCCTCTCTTGCGAGTGCGCGCCTCTTTCTCCTGCCCGATGTAATCCGCGGAGTAGCGGCGGAAGGCGATGGCGTGGCCCTGCGTGACCATCCAGGCATTCAGGTCTTCGGTGCCCTTGCGGCAAACGGCGACCGTACGCCCGTAACGGTCCGTGGCCCGTGGCTCACAAGAGATGTTCGCCTCGCCGATATGGTCGGAAAGCGCAAGCGCTGCTGACTGCCCGCAGCGGTACTCCTGGTTGTTGGCATCCTCGCAAACCTGAGCACTTTCCGGGGCGTCGACGCTGTGTAGGCGGATGCGGGTGCCACGGATCACCACTGTGTCGCCGTCGGTTACGGAGGCACGGCCGACGATAGGCTCGGCACAGAGTGCAGACCCAGAGAAAAGGATCAGTGACAGCCCCAAGCCAAGAAAAGCATATTGAGGCATCAACGATCCTCAGCGTTATTTGCCGCCGCCGCTACCCGTCGAACCCATTCGCGAAGGCTGGCCTTCATTACCCGACGCAGCCGAGTCGTTCGAGATGCTGTCTGCAGCGCGACCAGTCGGCGAGTAGGAAGCGGCACCTTCCTCCCCGGTTGAACCTGGCTGACGTGTGACGACGCCGGGGGCGCCACGTGGGACAACCACGGTCGTGCTGGTGGGGGTCTCGATCACCTGAGCGAGGGCGGGCGTGACGATCATTGCTGCGACGGCCGCAATGATG
>NZ_JAKSYP010000101.1:0-1101 GCF_022829625.1 Methylobacterium sp. E-046
GCCGTGCGTGGCGCAGGCCCGATCGACACGACGGACGTGCTGACGAACCTCGCGGACCGGCTGCGCACCGCCGAGGGACCGCAGCGTGCCGCGCTGAACCAAGCCCGCGGCATGCTGATGACCGAGCACCCGATGACCGGCGCGGCGATCCCGCAGACCAGCGCCGAGAACCTGCAGAACGCCAAGATCGCGTTGTCCGGCATGATGGAGCACGGCGCGGAGTCGTTGGGCGTGCCGCGCGGATCCGTGTCTCAGCGGGACGGCGGGTTGGGCGGCACCGTCGCCGACCTGAACCGAGCCCTGCGGGATCAAGTGCCGGGCTACGGCGCCGCCAACGACGTGTCGTCAGCCATCGCGCGGCGCATGGAGGCTGTCGAGGCAGGCTCGCAACTTCTCGGGTCCGGCCAGGGCGCTACGCCGCCGGCCGACCTCGCCCGCCGTCTCGTGGGCATGTCACAGGGCGAGCGGGATGCTATGGCGATCGGCACGCGCGGCGCCATCGACCAAGCCGTGGGTACTCGCCGCAACGACCTCGTGGCGATGCAGAACCTGTTGCAGGGTGAGGGCGGCTGGAACACCGCCAACCTAGCGCAGCTCCACGGGCAGGCCCCGGTTGATCGAGTCGTCGGCGCTGTGAACCGGGAGGCGGCGTTCGATCAGGCCAACCGCCGGATCGTGGAAGGTTCGCAGACCGCACAGCGAACCCAGGCGGCCGACCGCGTGGCGCCGCGCACGACCCTCGGCAACGATATCGGCGGTACGGTCGCGGGCGCTATCGGTGGTCCGCAGGGGTGGGCGCTGGCACAGGCCGGGCGCGTCGCTCGTGCCGGGGTGAATGCCGCCGGACAGGCTGCCGATGTAGCCCGCAACCGTCAGCTCGCGGAGGCCGTGACGCTGAACCAGGGCGACCGCCTCAACCTACTGCTGGAGGCCATCGAGGCACGGGGCCGTATGCAGCAGCGAGCGGCGGCGCTTGGATCTGTCGCGGGCCGCGGCACGCAGGCAGCAATGCTGTCTCAGTCGGATCGGGCTCGGCCCTACTTCCCGGCGGCTTTACCAGCCTTCTCGCGGTAGAGGAGCACGCCGCCCGTGATCCAGAGC
>NZ_JAKSYP010000112.1:0-20399 GCF_022829625.1 Methylobacterium sp. E-046
GTCGGGGGGTGACGAGGAGCCGGGGGCGCGGACGTTCCTCGAGGATCCGCAGGTGATGGAGCTGGTGTTGGCGTTCACCGGCATCGACGACGCGACCACCCGCGCCAGCGTGCTCTCCATCGTCAAGATGGCCGCCACGCTCCAAGTCGGACGCGACGATCGAACAACGAACATGCATTCGGAACGGTGATCGACCGCATTCGATGATCACGGGTCCCTGTGGACCTGCCCTGGTCCGCGTGGTGAAACACAGCTCTTGGTTTTCGCTAAAACTCCATGTAAGTTCCGAGCCTAAACCTTGATCGCCCATTCGAAGTGGTTGTGTGGTGTGTTCGACGCGCAGCCGGGGGAGCAACGCGGAAGCGGTAATCTGTAGGAGGTCGAGCGGGTCGCATCGGATCGCGTCCCGCCGACCCGGGGTCGGGTTCCAAGGAACCGTTCGATCGGAATAGACCGGTCGCTTGACACGGCCCATGCCGGCCGTAGGCGCTGAAACACACGGACACCGGGCGGTGTCCATCCACATACCTCTTGCAGGTCCGGAAGTCTGTTTCGTGTCGTTCAAAGCGGTCGCGTGCCTCAATCCGTACCTGTTCGGTCCGGAGCACTCGAATGACCGTCACGCGAAACATCGATCGTCCGATCCTGCAACGCATTGCCGACGCCCTCGGGATTGAGGTCTCGGCTTTGTCGGACCGGCACGCGAACGCGGAAACCCTTCACGATACGTTGGAGCTGCTGACGGCCTTCGAAGACGTCCACGATCTGCGCGATCGGCGGGCCTGCCTGGATTTTGTCCGTTCGGTCACCGAGCAGCCGCGCAAGGCCTGACATCCTCGACCCCTCCGCCACCGGTTGCCAGCGGAGCCAATGATACAACTGAAAGTTTTAACACCGGTACGGATAAATGGCTGCCGCAAGGGAGCGGAGTGCCGGTCATGGGAGGGGAGCGCTGCCTCGAGCCGCTGCCGGGTGTCAGGAGCCGGGGCCGGATCTTCCTCGATGGACAGCGCGACGCGATCCTCTGCGTGACGCTCAAGACAAACGATTTCGGGGCCAAGATCGAGGCGAGCGTCCCGAAGGAGTTTCCACGACGGTTCACGCTGATGGTCTCGGAGCACGCACCGCCGCGGCCCTGTCGCGTCCTCTGGAGGATCGGAAACAAGCTCGGCGTCGTCTTCACGACAGCATGATGCGCGTTCAAGCAACAGGATGAGCGCCATGCGATGGGATGAGCATGCCCGCGCACGAGACTGTCTCCATCCGGAGCTGCCGCCGCGACCTCGTGCAGACGCCGCACGATCGCGCCGAGATTCTGCGACTTTCGAGCGATGTGGGCGCCTTGGCAGCGACGCGGCGAGTGAAACAACTATCGCCGCTGGAGGCTATTGCCAGAACGCGTATGCCACCGCGGCCGGAACGACAACGGCATTGATCGCGGCGAAAACCAGAAGCCTTGCGACGAACCGACAATAAGCATCGGTGTGCGCATTCACGATCAACTGCGCCGGCACGGCCAGTATCGTGATGGGCAGCATGAGGACGATGAACATCGTGCTCAGGAGTATGAACGGCGCGAGCACGACCATCTCGCAACCCGTCACGGCACGCGACAGCGGCCGCCTTCGATTCGCAGCGCAGGCCTGTGACATCGGGCACACCTCCCGCGCTCTCCGCAACTTTTGCAACTCCAGGTAGTATAAGTGCGGGTCGGCTCCTATCAACCCGCGGTCAGGTGCGGACCGCGCTGCGGAGTACGGAGGTTCCCCTGTCGGCCAATCGTCATCGGACATACGGGGACGGTGGCAGAGCACCGAACCGACGACGCAGTCGGCACGCTGGACGAACCCCTCGCCATGACGCGTAAGTACTTCTTCACGTTGAATGATGGATCGCAAATTGCTCGCACTGGTTGTATGTGACGAGGAGGTACGGCCATGCAACCATCCGAGTGCTGCATCATACGCGCGTCGATCGCCGCCGCGCTGGGTGCGATCGTCGCCTTCGCGCTGCTGCTCAATCACGGGATCATCGTCGCGATGGCCCTGAGCCCGTTAGTCGGGAGTGCCGCCGCCGTTGGTGCGGTGGCGTTGTTCTGGTTCGTCAGCCTGTTCTTCCCCTGCCGATCCGGCAAGCGCGTCATCGCCGAGGCCCCCCGGTAGCGCGGCTCGCAGGTCGAGGGTCTGCGACCGCACCGGCGGACGGATCGCGACGAACCTCCCCCGGACGACCGCGGTGGAACCGGCCCGTCGATGCCCATCCGCCGATCGCCCCCGTACGCGGTCCTCCGGGCCCCCGATCACGCGCGAGTCGCGTCAACCCCGCAGATGCGGCACGGGCAGCAGCAGGTCGCGGATGTGCGTGCGGGCCGTGAAGCTGCGGCGCATCAGGTCGACGAAGGTGGCGGCCGGCCCGTCCCAGTCGTGGCGGGCGGCGTGCTCTCTCGCGGCGCCGGCGTCGAAGGGGAGCCGGCCCTCGATGGCGTCTCCCATCAGTTCGGCAAGGCGCTCGACCCGATCGGGTGCGTCGGGGTCGAAGTAGCTCGCCGCGCTGCCGCCGGCCTCCGGGATGGCGGTCAGGCTGGAGGCGATCACCGGCGTCCCCCGGGCGAGGCTATCGAGCACCGGGATGCCCCAGCCCTCGCCGCGGCTGGGGAAGACCAGGGCGGCGGCTCTCGCGTAGAGGTCGGACAGGCCACGGTCGTCGATCCCGGCGATGTGCACCGCATCCGGCGTGCGGGCGAGCCGCTCGAGGGTCTCCGGCCGCTCGCCATCGCCCGTGCCGACCACGATCAGTCGGGCCGCGCCCTCCGGCAGGCGCGCGAAGGCGTCGAGGACGAGGCCGAGATTCTTCCGCGGCTCCAGCCGGCCGACCATCAGCAGGTATGGTCGGCCGTCCGTGAGCGGCGACCGCTCGGTGCCGGTCTGCGGCGGCGTCGAGCCGCAACGCACCTCGGCGATCCGGTTCCGCTCGATGCCGTAGACCTTGGCGATGGAATCGCGGCTGTAGTCCGAGATGGTCAGGACCAGCTTGGCCCGCCGGGCGGAGAGCCGGGTTAGGATCTTGTTCCGCCAGCGCATCGGCCAGGGGAAGAATTCGGGATGGGTCTCGAACAGGATGTCGTGCACCACCACCACCTGCCGGTCCCCCGGCACCAGCGGCGGCGCGATGTAGGTGGTTAGTAGTCCGTCGAGCCGGTCGCGGAGGAACAGCCAGGGCCAGACCGCGAGGAGCCGCAGGGCGGCCGGCACCCGCGGCAGGCGCTGGTGTTCGATGTTGCTGCCCGAGACGATGCGGGCGCAGGCCACCGGATCGGTCGAGTAGACCACGTAGGTGGCATCCGGGTGCCGTGCGGCGGCGCGCCCGATGATGTTGACGAGCCATGTGCGGCTGCCCTGCGGCTTGCCGGTGAGCACGTGCGCGTCGATGCCGATGCGAAGCATGTTACGGGCTCCTGTAGGCGCCAAAGGTCGGGGCTTCGCCGTCGGCATAGGGCCGGCCAGCGAGGTCGCGGGGCGCGCCGAGCGGAATGCCGGCGCGGGCGGGGGATGAGGTCAGGGCGAGGCCGCCGGCCAGCGGGCTGGCGGCGTCCCGGAAGCCCGGCGAACCGGCGAGGTCGGGAGCCCGGCCGCCGAGCGGCAGGCTCGCCCCGTCGCTGGTGGCCGCGGTGCCCCAGCGGTAGAGCGGAGCGCCGGCGGCGCTGCCGACGAAGTTCGGCCCGAGCGCATTGCCGTTGTCGATGGTGGTCGCTTCGACCACGATGGCGGAGACACCGGGACGCGTGGCGTAGGCAATGTTGTTCAGCACCCGGTTGTCGGAGGTGCGGTCGATCTTCTGGGTGTAGTCGGAGGCCAGAACGATCTCGCCGCGGTAGACGTGCTTCCCGCCGGCATCGCGCATGTTGCCGGTGACGGTGTTGTTCACCACGCTGTTCGAACCGGCGTCGAACAGGTTGATCCCGGCGCCGTCGTTGTCGGCCGCGACGTTGAACGCGACGGTGTTGCCGTCGCACCATTGGTCGATCTGGATGCCGTTGCCGTCCTGGCCGGTGGTTTCCTTCTGGCCGGTGACGATGTTGTATCGGATGACGTTGCGGTCGCCCGCGTCCTGGGCGGCGTCCTTGGCGTAGACGTGGATGCCGGACGTCCCCGACATCGCGACGCCGTTGCCGGACACGCGGTTGCCCTCGACCACGTAGCCGGAGCCGTTGATCTCCATCCCGTGGATGCCGCTGCCCGTCACGGTGTTCGACAGGATGTAGCTCGGGTCCTCGGGCGGTGCGTTGATCACGTCGACGGCGACGCCGTGGGTCTGGTTGTCGGCGAGCGTGTTGCCGGTGATCCGGTGGCCGGCGCCGGCACCGTCGCCGATCCAGATTCCGAGCCCCGACCGGGTCACGGTGGAGTCCGCGACCGTCACGTGGCTCGACCCGCGGCGAATGATGAAGCCGGAATTCACGGCGCCCTGCACGGTCAGGCCCGAGATCGAGACGTAGGCGGCCTTCTCGAACACCACCGAATTCGACAGCACGGGCCGCGTCCCGGCTTCCGCCGTGATGGTGACCGGTGCCTCGGCCGTGCCGCGGGCGCCGATCATCACCACCTCGCCGTAGCTGCCGCCGCGGACCAGCACCTGAGAGCCGGGACCGAGATTCGTGAAGGGGACGTCGGCGAGCCGCGCCACCGTCCGGTAGCCCGGCAGGCTGCCGCCCGCGGGATCGACCAAGATGGATTGCTGGGACCCGGCGTCGGCGGCCTGGCAGGCAGCCAGGGCCGGAAGGAGGAGCAGGGCGAGGGTCGGGACGGGACGCATCCGGATCATCTCACGCCGCCAGCGCGCGGGCGATGGCGAGGCGCTTGCGACGCTGGAACAGCCGTCGCCAGACGGTGCGGCCCGCTTCCGGGCTGATGCGGGTCAGGGTGCGCGCCGCCATCTGCCAGCCGGGCAGAAGGGCCGTCGGCATCGCGAGGTCGGCGACGCGGTGGCGCGCGGCCGCGCCGAGGGGCGGGGGGCCGACGAGGCCGAGCCGGGTGAGATCCGCCACGAGATCGGGGCGCTTGCGGTACCACAGCACCAGGGCCGCCCCCTCGCGCTCGGCGATCCGCAGATAGGCCGATTCGTCGAGGAGATGGTGATGGTAGCCCAGGGCCTCCGGCGCGTAGAACAGGCGCATGCTGCGTCGGGCCAGCCGCTCGCCGAGTTCGATATCCTCGTGCCAGAACAGCTTCGGATCGAAGCCGCCGGTCTCGTCCAGGAATCCCCGGTCGATGCTGACGTTGCAGGTCAGGAACGCGTCCCAGCCGACCTCCTCCCGGCCAACGAGGGCGTCGTAGGAGGCGTCGTGATGGAGCGCCGAGAACGGCGAGAACGGCAGCGCCGGATCGATGGTCATGCGCCCCAGGATCGCGGTCTCGCGCCCACCCCGCCGCGCATGCGCGGCGAGATGGGCCGCGACGAGGTCGGGGGCCGGAATCGTGTCGTCGTTGACGATCAGAAGGCGTGCGCCGCGCGCGGCCGCGATGGCGCGGTTGCGGGCGGCGTTGGCGCCGGCATTCTCCTGCCGGAGATGGACCACCGGCGCCCGGGCGGTGGCGACTGCCCGGCTGATGGTCGCGCCGGTGCCGTCGGTTGAGCCGTCGTCGCAGACCACAACCTCAAAGGGCGCATCAGTCTCCTGCCGGTCGAAGGCCCGCAGGCACAGGCGCAGCGTGTCGGCGCGGTTGTAGGTCGGGATGATGACCGAGAGCACGGGGGCGTCGCTCATGACGAGGCTTCCGACACTGTGAGAGGGACGGTCTGGGCGGGGACGCGGCGCAGGCAGAGCCACGCGGCGGCGGCCGCCGACAGGATCGCCACGGCCGGCACCGTCACCGGTGCGAGAGGCGCGGGGAAGGCTGCCCAGGCGAAGGCGGTCGCGAGCCCCGGTCCTGCCAGGAGCGGCACGGTCGCGAGTTCCAGGGGCGGGCCGGCCTCCCGCCAGAAGGCGTGGACGAGGACGAGGAGCATCGCGGCCTCGGCCAGGAGGGCGGCGCCGGCCGCCCCGATCAGCGGATCCCGCGGGATCAGCAGGGTGCAGGCGATCAGATTGGTCGCGCAGGCCGCCGCGCTGCCGCGGACGGCGAAGGCGGTCCGCCCCAGGGGCACGAGGCCGGCGAACAGGATCGTGGCGGCGATCAGCAGGACGCTCATCACGGTGGCGACGCGCACGACCGGAACGGCGCCGCCGAAATCCGAGCCGAAGGCGAGCCGCACCAGCGGTTCGGCGAGGGCGCAGGCCGCCACGGCGCACGCGCAGGCCGCGCCGACGATCACGGTCAGCGCGATCCGCACGTGGGTCCGAAGGGCCTCCAAGCCCCCGGCCGACCGCCCGGCGGGCGTCCCGACCGCGCGGCCGAAGACCGGTACCAGGGGCGCGCAGAGGGTGATGGCCACCGCGGCGCCGAGTTCGAAGACGCGGAAGCCGGCGGTGAACTGCCCAAGTTCGACGGCACCCGCGAAGGCGGCCAGCATCATGAGACTGATGCGCCCGTTGAGCGAGCCGAGGGCGTTGGAGATCCCGACGCCTGCGGCCGCCCGGATCGTCGCCAGGCCATCCGACAGGGACGCCGGGCGGGCGGCGACGAGGCGCCCGGCGAGCGACAGCCCGACGACGCCGTAGGTGATGCCGGCCGCGACCGCGACGAGGCTCAGGGCGGGCTCCGGAAGCTGCAACCACAGTGCGAGTGCGGTGCCGCCGATCAGGGTCGCGGCATTCGCGAGCGAGGGCCAGACGGACCAGCTCGGACGCTCGCACACCTGGAACAGCGCGTCGAGGAAGCGGGCGGCTGTGAGCGGCATCAGCAGGCCGGCGAAGGCGAGCGACGGACGTATCGCGCCCGGCAGCAGCGGCAGAAGGCAGAGCAGCACCGTGCCGGAACCGAGCCCGAGGATCAGCCGCGCCGAGAGCATCCGGCCGAATTCGGTGGCCCGCATCTCCGGACCGACCGCTCCCAGTCGCGCGCCGAAGGTCAGGGTTGTGCCGAAATCCGCGGCGATGAGCGCCACGGCCAGGACGGCCAGGGCGAGGCCGTACCGGCCCAGTACCTCCGGCCCGGCGGCATGGCCGATCATCACGAAGGCGGCGAAGCCCGCGGCCAAGTAGAGGCCGCGCCCGGCGGCCTGTCCGAGCAGGTTGGCCCCGTAACGCAACCCGCCGAGCCGGCCGCGCCCGAACGATCTGTTTACTAAGCGATACATCTTCCGGTGAAGCCTGACTGATTAACTCGCCTTACGATTGCATCGTGGCAGGTTGCGTATGGCTTGCAACCACATCTTCAATTTATGGTTGCATAGATGTCGTGAATTGAGATGCGGAGGACTGCGTATGTCCGACACCATGGACGGCCATGGGCTGTCGCTCACCCACGGACCGGAAGCCCCGCCGGCGCGGCGCCAGCGTTGGGGGGAGTTGCGCACGGCCCTCGCCGCAGACCGGGCGCACTGGCGCCGCCGTGGCTACGGCTCCGCGACCCTGCGGCGGGGCTACCACGCGGCCTGCCTCTACCGGCTGTCGCGCTACGCCCATGAGCGGGGCTGGCGGATGGCGGCGTGGCTGCTGTGGCTGATCAACGGCTGGTGGACCGGCGCCGACATTCCACCCTCGAGCCGGATTGCCGGCGGGCTGCTCATTCCGAACCCTTACGGCTCGGTCATCGCCGGGGCAGTCGGCCGGGACGTCGCGTTCGGGACGCATGCCTCCATCGGCGGCCTGCTCAAGGAACCGGATCGGGACATCGGCGGCGGCCCGGGCCTGCCGGTCCTCGGCGACGGCGTCGTCATGGAAGCGGGCGCGATCGTGCTCGGGGCGGTGCGCGTCGGCGACGCGGCCCGGATCGGCCCTCGCGCGATCATCCTCAAGGACGTGGACCCGCGCAGCGAGGTGATGCCGCAACCCTGGCGCCCCCTTCCGGGCCGCGGGGCCGCGGCATGAGCACCGCCCGCGCAGTTCCGGATGCCGGATCGCCGGAGCCGGCGCAGGACAGCGTCGCCGACATCCGCCGCCTGCTGGCCGCCGATTTCGCCCGCGTCCTCCGCCAGACCACGGGCGGCAAGCCGACCCCCCGGCTCCGCCGCCTGATGCACCTGACCCTTCCGGCGATGCAGGTCGCGATCCTGCACCGGACGGCACACCTGCTGTACGGCCGCGGCTGGCGTCGTTCGGCCGCCCTCGTCGCCGACCTGTCCCTTCGTCTGACGGGTGCGAGCCTCCATCCGGGCTCGCGGATCGGGCCCGGCCTGTTCGTCCCGCACCCCGCACGGGTGGCGTTCTGTGCACAGGCGGGCCTGGACCTCGTCCTGCTGCCCGGGACCCTCGTCGGCCCGCGGAACTGGATACCCCTCGACCGACCGATCACGGCGGACGTGCCCCGCCTCGGCGACGGCGTCGTGGTCGGCGCCCACGCGGCCGTCCAGGGCGCCGTCGCGATCGGCGACGGGGCGACGATCGGCATCGGCGTCTGCACCCTCCGGGACGTACCCACCGGAACGGTGACGATGCTGGCGCAGCGTCAACTCCGCAGCACCCGCCCGGCTTCGGAGGAAGGTCATGCGGCCTGAGACTGAGCGTCGCCGCCCGGCGACCGGGACATCGATGTCAGACGGGGGTCTGCTCCCGTCCGACCTTCCTGCGCCAGGCGCGTCTCGGCGCACGCGCGCGGGCGAGATGCCGGCGCAGAACGCCCTCGTAGGCATCGAAGATGCCGCGCCACTCGAAGGCCTCGGCGTGCCGCCGGCGGGAGGCGGCCGACATGGCGTCCAGTCGCTTCGGCGCGGCGCGCACGACGGCGAGGATGCCGCGGCGCAACTCGGTCTCGTCGCCGAAATAGATGGCCTCGTCACCCGCCACCCAGCGGTTGAACGGATTGTCGTGGGCCAGGATCGGCGATCCCGCACCGAGTGCCTCGACCAGGGAGGGATTCGTGCCGCCGACCGTGTGGCCGTGGATGTGGAAGCGGGCGTGGAGCCGCAGCGCGGCGACCGTCTCGGCCTCGTAGATGGCACCGGCGAAGATCACGTCCGGCCCCGCCGCGGCCCGCACGCAGCGGTGATAGGGGTCGGCGGCGTCCAGCTTCCCGAGCACGACCAGCGGCAGGCCCGGGCGGATCTCGCTCCAGGCTCGAACGATCTGGAGGACGAGGTTCTCGGGCACGACCCGGGCTATCAGGAGCCCGTACCCCCGCGGCCGCACGCCGAAGGGCTTGAGCGGGTCGAGGGGCGCGTCCAGGACGGAATCGGCCCCGTACGCGATGGTGGTGATCCGGGCGGGCGAGGTCCTGCGGGCGAGATGCCTGGCGATCTCCGGGTGATCCGCCACCAGATGCGTCGAGAACAGGCTGCCGAAGCGCTCGTTCAGCCAGAACCAGGCCTTGGCGGGCTTCGACCAGCGGTCGCGCCGCCACTCGATGCCGTCCATGTTCATCACGCTGCGCTTGCCCGTGAGCCGGTACAGCAGCGAGAACGCCGCCGTGTTGTAGCCGAGCACCAGCGGCAGGGCCGGCCGGAAGGCGGCCTTCAGGGTGCATTTCAGGTCGAACAGGATCGTCGAGACGGCGCCGTCGCCCCGGACCGCCACCGGGATCAGCGTGATGCCGCGCCACAACGTCGGCGGCGTCGGCTCGCGCACCTGGCAGTAGACCTCGACCCGCCAGCCCCGGTCCACGAGCTCCAGCGCGAGCCGCTCCGCCAGGGTCTCGAATCCCCCGTGCGCCGCCGGCACCCCGCGGGTGCCGAGGATCGCCACCGCCGGGCGCTCGCCCGGCCCGTCCGCCTTCACCCGCGCGCGACGCGCAACGTTGTCAGAGGAGCCTGAGGAATGGTCACGGTCGAACAGCGCCTGTTCCGGGAGATGGAAGCCGGGGGCTACTCCCGGCACGACCACCGGATGGAGTACATCGTCCGCGTCAACGCGCTGCTCAAGCCCGACATGCGGGTGATGGAGTTCGGCGCCGGGCGCGGCAAGTGGAGCGATGATCCGGTGCCATTGCGACGGCACCTCGGGGATTTCCGGGGCCGCTGCGCCCAGGTGATCGCCTGCGACGTCGACGAGGCGGTCCTCGGCAACAAGTCGGCCGACGAGGTCCGGCTGATCGGCCATGACGGCGTCCTGCCGTTCCCGGACGGGAGCTTCGACCTGATCTCGGCCTTCTCGGTCCTCGAACATATCGAGCATCCCGAGGTCACGGCGACTGAACTCGGCCGGGTGCTGGCCCCCGGCGGCTGGCTCTGCGCCTGGACGCCCAACCGCTGGGGCTATGTCGGGGTCGGCGCGCGGCTCGTCCCGAAGCGCCTGCACGCCCGGGTGCTGCGCCTCGTCGAGCCGCGGCGCGTCGAGATCGACTCGTTCGTGCCGCTCTACACGATGAACACGGAGGCGGCGCGGAAGCGGCTTTTCCCAACAGATCGGTTCGAGCACTTCACCTACAGTTTCGACGGGCAGCCGTTCTATCATGGCGAGAACATCGTCCTGGGCAAGTTCTGGGAGCTGCTGTTCCGGCTGACGCCGGGCCCGTTCAAGGGATACCACATGGTCTTCATCCGCAAGAAGCGGTGAAAGACAGGGTCTTCATTGTCGAAGACTGCGCAGGTGGCCGGCGAACCTGCGCATGTCCTCGGCCTTCCGGGCGAGGTCCGGCTGCCCGCGCAGCCGGGCCGCGACGCCGTAGGCCAGGGCCCGCAGGGTGAATCCGAGCCGGAGCGGGCCTGAGAAGAAGGCCGGCGACGACAGGGCGCGCCCGGCGTTGCGCAGGCGGTAGATCGCCGCCAGCCCGTCGAGCCAGCGGGCCGAGCGGGTGCTCCCCGAGCCGCCCTGAAGGTGAACGACGGCGATGCCCGGCAGGTAGGCGACCCGCCAGCCGGCATCGCGCAGGCGGCAACCCCAGTCCACGTCCTCGCCGTACAGGAACATCGGGCTCCGGAGCCCACCGATGGCATCGATCGCCGACCGGCGCAGGAGGAGGCAGGCGCCGCAGATCCAATCGACGTCCAGGGCCTGGCGGCCGCCGGCCTGGCGGCTCGCGAGGTAGAGGCCGCGCAGGCCGAAGCGCCCGGACAGGCCACCGGCGTGCACCAGGATCGAGAGCGGGCGCGGCTCGTAGCCGGCATCGCCGACCTGATGCGCCCCGTCGGGGAAGGTCAGACGCGGGCCGACCGCGCCGAGCTCCGGATGCGCGTCGAGATGGGCCATCAGGCCCGGCAGTGCCTCCGGGTCGCGCAGGAACGCATCCGGGTTGAGGAGCAGGATCGTCTCGCCGGTCGCGTGCGCCAGCGCGACGGCGTTGCCGCCCGCGAAGCCGTGGTTGGTGCGCTCGGCGATCACCCGCACCCGCGGGAAGGCTTGGGCCACGCGCTCCGGTGTGCCGTCCGTCGAAGCGTTGTCGACGAGGATGACCTCGTAGGGCCGTTCGATCCGGCTCGCCGCCAGGAGTTCCAGGCAGGTGTCGATGTCCCGGCCGGCATTGTAGGTGACGATCAGGACGCTCAGGCCGACGGGGCTCATGCGCGGTCTCCGCGTGCTCTGAGGGGAGAGCGCGTCTCCGGGACAGCTGCTCCCAGGGTGCTGCCGGGACGCGACGCGACGCGCCTCGGCGCAGGAGAGGGGGATTGCGGTGTCGCGGGCCGGGCCGAGGGCACGGTTGGCCGGCGCACGCCGATCGCCCGCCGCCGCTGCGCCGCCCGTATTGCGGCGATCAGCCCGAGGCCCGTGTAGAGCAGTTCGGCGATACCGAGGTTCAAGCGGAAGCCCGGATCGACCAGACCGTGCAGCAGATGGGCGATCAGCCCCACCGCGCAGGCCGCCGCGATGGCCGCTAGGGGATCGCCGACCGGCGCGCGGCGCGCCGCGCGGAAGCCGCGGGCGATGCCTACGGCGAACACCAGCGCGAATGCGGCGTAGCCGACGATTCCGACCTCGGTGAGGATCAGGATGTGCAGGTTGTGCACCACGTGGTTCGACCGGTCGAACAGGCCAGCCAGCCGCGACAGACCGGTCTGGTCGAGAATCGCGAACTGGTTGCCGAAGTTGTTCAGGCCGACCCCGACGATCGGAAACCGCGCGAACAGGGCCAGAGCCGCCGCGTTCAGCGGCCCGCGCTGGGCCGCCGAGCCGCCGTCGTCGGCGGTGAGACGCTCCCAGATCAGCGGGCCGGCATAGATCCCCGCGATCGCGCCGATCACGGCCACGAGGCCGAAGACGAGCAGGCTGCTCCGGGAGAACAGCCGGTCGCGGTAGACCAGCAGTATCAGGAGCGCGGCCGAGAGCGGGAAGGTGAGCCACGAGGCCCGCGACAGGGTCAGCACGACCCCGCCCAGCGCCGACAGGGCACCCGCCGCCCCGACGAGGCGCAGGAGCATCGGTCCGCGCGACAGCGCGAGCGCCAGCGCGAGCGGCCAGACGAATTCGTAGTAGTAGCCGAGGATGTTGGGATGAACCTTCAGGCCGCCGGCGCGACGCTGCGCGGAGAAGTTGATGTTCTCCTCGACGATCTGCTCCTCACCCAGGACCGAGAGGCCGAGTTCCGAGCCCGACACGTATTGGAGGCCCGCCACCGCGGTTTGCACGAGGCACAGGGCGCAGATCGCCAGCGCGAGGGTCCGGATGTCGGCTTCCGACAGGTTCGACACGGCGATCGAGACCAGCAGCAGGCCGAGGAAACGCCACATGTCGAACCAGAGGTAGGCCGTGTCGGTGGCGTTCGCGAGGGAGAGCAGGCCCGCGACCAGGAAGCCGATCTGCGTCAGCACGAGGGGTCGGTCGAGCCGCAGGCCGGGGACGCGCTCGCCGAGGCCCGTCAGCTTGGCGACGATCAGCGCCACGGCGACGAGGAGTGCGACGCTCACCGTGAGGCCGGCGCCGCCGCCGATGCTCGGCAGGTACTGCCCGACCGCCTCGAAATGCTGGGCGAAGCTCACGTCGAGCTTCACGGTCAGACCGACCGCGAGGGCGACGAGCAGGAGCGGCGTCAGGCGGTAGCGTCGTCCGAGGACCAGGGCGCCCACGCCGCCGGAGGCCGCCGCGAGCCCGACCACGGCGAATTTCAGCGGCGCCGCGCTCAGGGCGACGGCCGCGGCCGCCGCCGCGAAGCCGATCCCCGCGACGGGTAGGATCCGCAGCGCGCGGGCGGGGACGGTGCTCACCCGAGCCACCGGTACAGCCATTTCGGGATGGGCCTCCGGGTGCGGTTGAGGACGATTCCGAGCGGGGCGCCGCCTGCGGCCTTCAGGTCGGCCAAGGCCCTCTGCGCGACGGCCCGGCGGGTCCGCTCGGCGCCGATGACCACGATGAAGCCGTCCACGAAGGGCGAGAGCGCGGCCGCGTCGCCGATCTCGGTGATGGGCTCGCAATCCACGATGGCGAGGTCGAAGCGCTCGTCGACGAGCGCCAGAAAGTCCTCGACGCGGCCGTCATCCAGCGTCGCCCGTCGAATCGCCGCAGCACTCCCCGCGGGCACGACGCTGAAGCCGTCGGCGACCGCGTGGACGCCGCGGCTCGGCGACACTTCGCCGACGACGATGTCGGCGAAACCCGGGCGGCCGGCCAAGCCGTAGGCCTTCGCCAGCGACGGCCGGGACCAGTTGGCCTCGATCAGCACGGTGTTGCGGTCGCGCCGGGCGTAGGCGCCGGCGAGTTCGCGGGCCAGGGTGCTCACCCCCTCGCCAGGCTGGACCGCGGTGATGCCGACGCGGCGCAACCGCGCCGCTTGGCGGTTGAGCTGGATCAGGGCCGGCTCCAGGACGGCCGGGTCGATCCTCGTGACGGTGGCGGCGACGATCATGCGGCGGCTCCGGTCTGCAGCGGCACCGCGGCCAGAACGGGCACCCGCAGCGAGCGGGCGACCTCGGCGGCGCTGCGGTAGGTCTGGGCCAGGATCTCGGCGAGGGCGACGTAGGCGAGCGCCGCCAGCAATCCGAGCCCGGCCGCGAGGCCGAGGATCAGCGGCCGGTTCGGGCCGGAGGGCAGTCGCGGCGGGACGGCGCGCGCCACCAGCGCCGAGGAGGTGACGGCCTGGGCGTCGAGGCCGGTGCCGGTCCTCAGCGCGTCGATCCGCTTCTGGGTCTCGGTGATCTCTTCGGTGAGCAGGCTCTTCTGCTGCGCCAGGCGTCCATAGGCGAGGGCGGCGTCGCTCTGGCCGATCGCCGCCTTGCGGCGGTTCTGCTCGATCGCCGTGATGCTCTGGATTCGCTCGGCTAGCACGGCGAGCTTCGCCGTGTCGGCGGCGATGAGCGCCAGATGCTTCTGCCGCGACAGCGCCGCGAGGTCGCGGTCCAGGCTCACGAATTCGGGCGCGGTCGGCCGGAAGCGCACGGCGAGTTCGGCGCGCTTCGTCTTGAGATCCGCCCAGCGCTGATCGAAGGCCGTGACCGTCGGGTCGGCGTCGGGCGGGGTCGGCTGCCAGCGATCGGGGCCGGCCTCGCGGGTGCGCTTGAGCCGTGTCTCGACGACCTCGCGCTCGATCTGCGCGGCGGATTTCTGCTTGGCGAACTCGGCCAACGTACCGAGGTCGTTCTGCTGCTCGATCTCGAAACTCGCGGTGTTGTTGCCCTTGAGATAGGTGGCCAGCTGCGCGTCGATGGCGGCGAGGTCGGCCCGGGCGCGCTCCAGCTTGCTCTGGTAGAAGGAGGCGGGGGTCTCGTCGGCGTAGACCTCCACGTGCCGGCGCTTGTAGGCGTCGAGCAGCCGGTTGAGTGCCTGGGCGGCGAAATGCGGTTCCGTCCAGGTGAAGCCGGTCAGGATGACGTCCGTCTCCTTGACGAAGATGACCTTGAAGGCCGCGAGATAGGCCTCGTAGAGTTTCTCGTCCGGGGTGAGATGGCGCAGCAGGCCCACCGCCTCGAAGGGGACCCGCACCGTGTCGACCACCCAGGTCTTGATCGCCTTCGCGCCACGGATCGCCTGGCGCCCCTGGTAGATGAGCCAGTCGGCCCAGTCCTCGGGAGGCGGGCCGGGATCGCCGGTGGGCGTGATCGCCTTCAGGGCCGCGAATTCGTCGCGCACGATGCTGGGGTCGCGCAGGATCTCGACCTCGTTGTTCACGTTCTGCGCGCGCTCCGAGAACATGTAGTTCTGGTTGGCGCCGCCCTGGAGCGGGGCGCCCGCCTTCTCGCGCCCGAGGCGGATGATCAGCTTCGCGTCGGCCGTGTACTCGGCCGGCGTCAGCAGCAGGTAGATCCCGGCCCCCAGGATCGCCGCGACCAGGATCAGCAGGACCGGCCGGATGTGTCGGAACAGGGCCGCGAGGGCGTCGCGCAGGTCGAAGGCGGCACCCTCGACGGCATCGGCGGCGGTCACGTCGGGCTGACTCACGTGCCGGACCTCACGGATGCGGTGGTCGAGGTGCTGGCGGCCGGCCCGGTGATGTAGTTGACCCCGAAGCCGGTCCCGTTGAACAGCAGGATTTGGCGCACCACGAGGTCGACGGCGCGGGCGGTCTTGGCGAGCAGCGAGGGCGGCACGTAGACGGTGGCGTTGGGCGGCACGACGATGGAATCGGCCAAGCCCGGCTGACCGATATCGACGATGCGGACGCTTCCGGCGGCCTCCGCGTCGAAGCGGATGATGCGCACCGCCTCGCCCGCGGCGGTCGGCAGGACGCCGCCCGCCGAGCCCAAGACCTGCGCCAGGGTGCGGGGTCCCTGCAGGGTGACGGGGCCGGGGGCGCGCACCTCGCCGAATACCATGGTGTTGGCCGGGACGAGGCTCGCAAGGCGCACGCTCGTCGTCACCGAAGCGAGCTGGTGCTTGTAGGCGGCGTTGAGGCTGCCGGCGACTTCGTGCACCGTCCGGCCGGCGGCCTGGACCGCCGGGACCATCGGCAGGTTGATCTTGCCGTCCGGCTCGATCGCCAGGACCTTCACCCGGCCCATGTCGGCCCGCTGGGTGAGATCGCGGAAATCGTCGGTCACGGTGCGGAACCGGCGCAGCATCACCGTGACGACGGGATCGATCAGCACGTCGTCGTAGGTGCTCTTGATCAGCGCGGCGGCCGCCTCCGGCGACAGGCCCGCGACCTTGATGCCGTTCTTGCCCGGCAGCGAGATCCTGCCGTCCGGCCGGACGATCACCGTGCGGTTGTATTCCGGGTGGGTCCGGAAATCGACGTCGAACTCGTCGCTCGGATTGAGCCGGTAGGTCGGCTGGACCACGCTGGAATCGATCAGGAACGAGACCTCGACATTGTCGCCGACGTTGAGGCGATAATGCGCGAGGCCGAGGCGCATGGTGCGCCCGACTTCCTCCTGGGCTGCGGCGACGACGGTCGGCGGCAGCGCCTCGGGGATCGAGCCGGTCTGGGTCACGTCGGGCCGGGCGCCCGCGGCGGTCTGCGGCCGGCTCGACATGCACCCGCCGAGTATCGGAGCGCAGATCAGCAGCGCCGCGACGGCGATCCTGGATGAACCGGCGCGCCGGGGCACTGGGTTTTGGACCGCAGACAAGTCAAAGGCCATCGCCGTTCAGCCGCATCGTACTCGACTGCGCTCACCCGACAACAACCTGTGATCGAGCCGCGCTATGTGATACAATCAACCGGCTTGGTTAATGAGGATTGAATCGGCCCGTCCGTTTCTCTCTCACAAGTTGTGCCAAGTCAGGGGATGGCAGGGCCGGACGCCGCGCCGGACCGGAAGCGGCTGCACCTCGTTCGCACGCTCGTGACTCTGGCCGGACCGCGCGTGCCCGCACGCCGAAGTCCGGGTCGCCCGCTCGGCGCGCCCCCTAGCAATCCGTTCAACGCGTGCGCAAGGACGAGGCTTGGGACTGCCACGGCGAACGCACCGGAGCGTGCAGTGAGTCGGCTGTCGGGCGCGAACGGTCGCGGCGCCCGATGCGCCACGCCGTCCTCGCCGCGATCGTCCGTTCGAGGCAGAGCCTCGCACGTTCAGGCCGCCACCTTCTTCAACCGCCGCTGCTGACCGAGGCCGATCTCGCGGGAGATCTGCGAGCGGCGCGCGCTGTAGGTGGCGGAGACCAGTGGATAATCCACCGGCAGACCCCACTTGGCCTTGTAGGCCTCCGGGGTCAGGCCGCGCAGGGTCAGGTGGCGGCGCAACGCCTTGTACGGCTTGCCGTCCTCGAAGCTGATGAGCATGTCGGGACG
Organism: Methylobacterium sp. E-046; assembly: GCF_022829625.1. Taxonomy (NCBI): domain Bacteria; kingdom Pseudomonadati; phylum Pseudomonadota; class Alphaproteobacteria; order Hyphomicrobiales; family Methylobacteriaceae; genus Methylobacterium; species Methylobacterium sp. E-046. The sequence continues at coordinate 17,130 of NZ_JAKSYP010000112.1, forward strand.
GATGGAGGCGCGGATCTGCGCGTCCGTCAGACGCTTGGCTTGGATCGCCGGCTGCTTGTCGAGCTCCGTGATCGAGCGGTGAACTTCGGACAGCAGGGTCGGCAGCGATCCCATCGGAATGCTGTTCTTCGTGACGTAGGCGCTCAGGATCTTTGCGGCGAGTTCGACGGAGGGAGCGGTCGTCTGCATAGTATTCTCCTGAGTTATGCTCTCTGAAACTGCGACCCGAGCGGGCGGGCTTAGCTGACTTGAACATCAGTCTGCCGCGATGGGCACGGCGTGATGATCGGTTCAGCGCTTATCCGCGCCCATGATCACTATGCTTGGCCCAACCCCTGGTTGCAATCAGAGAGTGTGTCGGGCCGCTTACTATTTCTACTTAGGATTGAGTATCCGGTTAATCCCGAGCTCCGCGGGTGCCGAAGTCTGGGCCCCCCGTCGATCGCTCGGTCGATCCGCGATCAGGCGACCTTGACAGCAGGGGCCGCGAGGGCGCCGCTTCGGTCGGCAACGCCGAGCATGTCGGCGAAATCGCCGATGGGGGCCGGCTTGCCGAACAGGTACCCCTGCATCTCGCCACATGCCTCGTCGGCCAGGAACCGCCGCTGCGCGGGGGTCTCGACACCTTCGGCGACGACGCTCATCCGGAGGCTGCGTCCCAGGCTCAGGACGGCCCGCACGATCACGGCGGCCTGGGGATCGGATTCGAGCTGGGCCACGAAGGAGCGGTCGATCTTCATCTTGTCGAACGGGAAGGCGTGCAGGGTCGCCAGCGACGCGTAGCCGGTGCCGAAATCGTCCATGCTGATGCGGATGCCGAAGCTCTTCAGGCGCCGGAGAATGCCGATCGCCCGCGACATGTCGTTGATGATGACGCTCTCCGTGACCTCCAGCTCCAGCCGGTCCGGCGATAGGCCGGTCTCGGCGAGGATCGCCAGCACGGTCTCGGGCAGGTCCGGCTTGAGGAGTTGGCGCGGTGACAGGTTGACCGAGACTTTCAGTTCAGGCGCCCAGGTCGCCGCCTCGCGGCAGGCCTCACGCAGAACCCAGTCGCCCAGCGCGACGATGAGCCCGCTCTCCTCCGCCAGCGGCACGAACACGGTGGGCGGGATCTGGCCGCGCGACGGGTGCAGCCAGCGCACCAGCGCCTCGAACCCCACGAGCCGGCCGGAGGCACCGTCGACCTGCGGCTGGTAGTGCAGGCTGAGCAAGCCGTCCGCCAAGGCCTGCCGCAGTTCACTCTCGAGGGCCCGGCGCTCCTCCGCCTCGTCGTCCATGTCGACCGAGAAGACGCGGAAGGTGCCGCGCCCCTCGGCCTTGGCGCGGTACAGGGCCAGATCGGCGCGCCGGTACAGGCATTCGGCGTTGGAGCCGTGCTCCGGCGCCAGGGCGATGCCGACGCTCAGGCCGACACCCACGCGCAGGTCACCGACCGGGAGCGGCGCCTCGAACAGCGCGATGAGACGCGCGGCGACGTCGGTGGCTTGCCGCTGGCCGCCGGCCAGCAGGATGGCGAACTCGTCGCCGCCGAGCCGGGCCACGATGTCGTTGCCCACCGCCGACTGCAATCGCTCCGCCACGGCGCAGAGCAGCGCGTCGCCCACTTGGTGACCGAGGGTATCGTTCACGCCCTTGAAGCCGTCGAGATCGAGGTACAGCACGGCCGCGGTCTCGCCACGGGCCGCGATCCCGGCGAGGCGCTTGTCGAGGAGTTCGCGGAACAGGCCGCGATTCGGCAGGCCGGTCAGGATGTCGTGCCGGGCCATGCGGGCGATCTCTGCCTCGGCGTTCTTGCGCTGCGTGATGTCCGTGAAAGTGCGCACGAATCCGCCATCCCGAAGCGGGACGGTGCGGATCTCCAGCACGAGGCCGTTGGGCCGCAGGCGCTCGTGGACGTGGGCCTGCTCCGACCCGCCGCGCTCGATCCAATCGCGGAACGACCGGTCGGTGCGATTGCGCTCGCGGTTGCGCAACTGGTGTCGCAGGACGGCCCTGTAGCTCGGACGCTCCTGCATCATGGCGCGCGGCAGATCCAGCAGCGCCAAGGCGCGTTCGTTGCACACCTGCACGATGCCGCGGGCATCGACCATGATGAGTCCCTGATCCATGCTGTCCAGGGTCGCATCCAGCAGCAGCGTCTTCTCCCGCAGGACGATGCCCTGGCCGGACAGAGCGGCGTTCATCGTTCGCAGGTGGTCCAGCATCAGTGCCAGGGCCGCGAAGGCCAGAATCACCGCCATGAGGCCGGCGATGCCGCCGGCGAGCGCGCCCCGCGCGAGCCCGAGATCCGGCGTCGCGAAGGCGGGATCCGGAAGGACGCGGACCGCCGCCATGGCCGTGAAGTGCAGGCCCGCGATGGCGCTCGTCAGGACGGTGGCGGCGATCATCCGCGTTCTCGGGTCCGCGCGGCGAATATGAATTGCGAAAGCGGTGGCCGACAGGCCGCAGCCGAGGGCGATCGCCAGGATCACGAGGGTGGTGTCCCACGCGAAACGGCCGGGCAGCACCACGCCCGCGATTCCGAGGAAGTGCATGCAGGCGATTCCGCCCCCGAGGATCAGGCCCGCGATGGCGCCCGCCCAGGCCGCGCCCGGCGGCGCGGCGCGCACCAGAGTGAAGGCCCCCAGGGACGCGGTGACGGCGACGATCAGGGAGAGCAGCGTCGTCGCCGCCTCGTATCCGACGACGACGCCGGGGTCGTAGCCCAGCATGCCGATGAAATGGGTGCGCCAGATCCCCGCGCCGGCCGAGAAGCTGGCGGCGAGGAGCCATGCCAGAGCCCACGAGCGACCGGACCTGACGCGCTGCTCCAGGTGCAGCGCGACGTAGCAGGAGATCCAGCAGACGCAGGCGGCCAGCGGCAGCACCCACGGGGTATGCTCATCGGTCAGACACGCAAGGGCGCGGTACATCGGGAGCCTCGCTGAGCGCCGGAACGCCCCAAGCTACCGTGACGATACTAATCAGAAGTTGCATTGCTGCGATAGATTGCACGCTGCCCGGCGGTATCTCTGCCTCGCTGGAGCTCGATTGAATGCGGCACCGTCACCGACTTCAGCCAAGCGGACGCGCCCCGGATGTTCGGCGGCCGGCGCGGTCGAGGATCAGCCGGATTGCTGACCCTTCCGAAGCGTGGCGGCCATCTTGACGATGGAGAGCACGCTGGCGCGGGTGGTCGCGTCGTCGATGCCGGTGAACGCCAACACCAGCTCCATCACCTGCGGATCCTCGAGGAACGTCCGCGCCCCCGGCTCCTCGTCACCCCCCGAC
>NZ_JAKSYP010000117.1:0-8154 GCF_022829625.1 Methylobacterium sp. E-046
CTTGGTTTGCACCTCACCATCGAGCGGCTTCCGATCAGCCTCACTGTGCTGACACCCCGTGCAGGCCCAGAACCACGTATCAGCGTTGGGGCCGCTAAGGTTCTTCATGACGCGACCGACTTCCAAACCATCCTCGGTAGAGATGAGATCGTAGTGCGTGTCCGGCGATGTACGGAACCAAGTAAGGGGCATGCCGGAGGATCACCGCACGCTGTCTGATACCGCATACGATGCAAGCTCAGCGCCACAGCACCTGACTCGCACAGTCATGCTCCTCGTCACAACCTTGGCCGCCAACTCGGATCTGACGGGATTGTGAGCGATCGAACGCGGTCTTGGCGGCAATCCTGCTTAGCCGTTGGAATGCGATCTCTGAGTGATCTTGAACACGCCATTCTCAAGGTCCTGACGGATCACCCGGTCAGCACGAGTGGGATCAAATCTCGGGCGGGCGTTCCTGTAAAGGAGCGTATTGGCCCAACGCTCGCCGCCTGCCTCGAACTGGAGCGTCGCTGCCTCGCAGAGAGAGTTGGATCTGGGGCGATACAGCGATGGCGCCTCGCTAGCAGAGCAGGCACTCGACGAAGCGTCTCATCTTAGGGACGGCTTGGAACACCCGGGCAGCCATCTCATCACGGCTCGCCCAGCCTCGCGTGTTCCAACCGCGTTCGTGGCTGGGACCTTGCAGTTGGCATCTTTAGCGCTCGGATGACATATCGCTCAGATGCTGCCGGTCTGCCGGGACGTAATCGCGAAAGCAGCAGAGACAAGATCCTTGGCGCGGAACGGTTTTGACAGAAATCGCACACCTTTGGGTAAGTCGCCTAACTTCGGAGTATCTGCCCCCGACACCACGACGATGCCCATCTCCGGCCAACGTGCCGTTACTGTTCGAATGAAGTCACGACCGCTGATGCGACCGGACGGCATGTCGAGGTCGGTGATCAGCACGCCGATGTCATCGCGTTGAGCCAGGAGGACCATCGCCTCGTCGGCATCTCGTGCCTCGAATACGGCCATGCCAGCATCGGAGAACACGTCGGCAGTGTCCATCAGCGATAGCGGCTCGTCCTCGACGACGAGGACGCCGATCATGCCGCTGCGAAGAGGCGGCCGCCCTGGCATAGCTGGCTATCCCCGAACCTCTACTCAGCGAGCGCCCGGATTGAGATAGTCGGTGACGGTGGTGACGCGCGAGCCGACCATACGCACCGCCTTGCGCAGGCGTTCCTCGGTGACGCCGAAACGCTTCGTCCACAGATCACGAGCGCCGCGATCGGAAATGTCGATATGGGTGCTGGTGCGAGGTTCGGTCGGCATGAAGATCAATCCGGAGTGGGGCGCCCGGGACAGCCGGACCTCTACAAAGCCCAACTACGCTTTGGCGATGCGGGTTGCCCCAGCGAACCGACAAGGCATCCTGATTTGATGAAAGGCTGGGCGGCCATATCGTCACGGCTCACCCTGCCAGCCTGTGAGCAGATTGGACCGTGTGTTGATAGCCGTCTCAGGCAAGCGCCTGCGGATGCGGCGAGGGCATGCCGGAGTAGGTCTCAGACTTGAGAGGGCAACCGCTGTGTGCCTTCCGATGCGTCATCGACTTGCCGAAGCCGCGCCCGCTGTAGGAGCCGTTGATCGACACGCGCCCATGGCAAGCTGGGCAGCGTTTCACGGCCAACGGATATCGGTCCACCGCCTCATCGAGGCTGACGGGACGCCACATACCTTCAATCTTCGCCTCGCAGGTCTGAGCCTTGGGCTTGGTCATCCTCACGAGGTGCCATGCCGCAGCAATCCGTACCAGAGAAGCGATGCCACACCCTGTCTCAGGGTCAGGAACAGCCGGACGGCCATATCATCATGGCTTGCCCAGCTCGGCCGCCTCATTGCTACCAAATTAGAGCATTTCTAATTTCGCTCAGTGTCCTCGAACAACCCGAATAGCATGCTTGATCAGGAAGGCTTGTTTTGGCTCAGTGACGCCCAGTGGGCTGTAATAGCGCCTTGCCTGCCAACCAGCTCTCGTCAGCTTGATGACCGACGCATGCTCTCCGGCGTCGTCTACGTCTCGCTAACAGGTTGCCGATGGCCCGATTGTCCGAAGGCCTATGGGCCTCTCGGATCCGTCTATCAACGCTTCAGCCAATGGCGTCACCGACCATTCTGGTCAGCTATGCTGAAGGCTTTGTCTGAAGCCGGTTGGACGAGTGAGGCTATTGCCCTGGACCCAGTAGCGATGGCTCGGGCTCGGCCAAAACGTCGAGGGCTTAGGGTCGACCGTAGGTGGCGTCCTCAAGGTCAAACAGGCAATCGTTAGGCGCCCGAGTAGCCTTAGCCGCCAGACTTACCGCGCACTCCGATCTAACTCAGGGTGCGCGGCGGACGATTACCACTTGTAGCTGAGGCTGGCGATCACGCGACGTGCCTCACCGTAAAAGCAGGAGTTCTCCGCCTGGCATGAGGACACGTAGCGGCGATCGCCGATGTTCGTCGCGTTCACCTGGAAGCGGAAACGGTCCCAGTTGTAGTGCACCTGCGCGTCGAACAGCACGTAGTCCGGCACTCGCAACGTATTAGCCTGATCCGCGAATGAGCGACCGACATAGCGGACGCCGCCACCGAAGCCGAAGCCCTTCAGGTCACCGGTCGGGATGGTGTAGTCAGCAAAGACGTTCGCGGTGTTTTCCGGAATGTTGACCGGCACCTTGCCGATGATGGCGGTGTTGCCGTCGCGCTCGGTCGTCAGCCCGAAGACCGTGTACGAGGCAGCCACGTTCAGTCCATCGAACACGTTTGCCACGATCTGTGCCTCAAAGCCTGTCGAGCGCACCTCGCCGAGTTGGGCCTGGAACAACGTGTTGGTGGGGTTGGCGGTTAACACGTTCTTGCGATGGATGTCGAAGCCGGCGAGCGTGAAGAAGTAGCCTTGACCTGGCGGTTCGAATTTAACGCCACCCTCGATGGATTTACCAGTCTCGGGCTTGAAAGTTTGACTATTGACGTCAGTCCCGATCAACGGCTGGAACGACGTCGAGTAACTGACGTAAGGCGCCAATCCAAAATCGAAATTGTAGATCGCTGCGAGCCGGTAGGTCGTTCCGTTATCGCTCCGGCCGTTGCTCAGCGCACCGTTGGTAAGCTTGTCGTTCACACGGTTATCGGCGAAATCTTGGCGGCCACCGAACACGAAGGTCAGACGGTCATTGACCTTGACCTGATCCTGTACGTAGATGCCAAGTTGCTTGAAGGTGTCTAGGTTGACTTGATAGGGCCCTGGCGTTCCGGCGGCCGGTCCATAGCTAGGGGCGAAGATGTTGAGGTTGGGCACCGTGTAGAACGGGTTGGCCGCGAAGTTCGTGCCCTGGTTGTCGCTGATGCGGTAGTCCTTGTAGTCCAGGCCCATCAGCAGATCATGGCGGAAGAAGCCATCGGAGAACTGCGCCTCAGCTTGGTTGTCGACTTGGAAGAGGTTGACCCGGTCTTTCACGAGAAACTGGTAGCGGGCGAGCTGCGTCTGCGTAGCGTCACCGACAGCGTAGCCAAGCTGGCCGATGTTCGAATTCTGAAAGACGTCGGCGAACGAGTAGCGAAGGTTCTGCCGGATGGTCCAAGTCTCGTTGAAGATGTGCTCGAATTGGTAGCCGAGGAACGCTTGGTCGCGCTGGAAGGTGTTGAAGCCAGCGTCGCCAACGTTAAGCGAACGCGGGATACGCAGCCCGAGCGCCTGCGGTCGAACCGTGCCCACGTAAGGCAGGAAGGGAGCAGTCACCCCCGTGTTATCGTGCTGGACTGCGGTCAGCACGGTGAAGGTGGTCGCCCCATCCGGCTTGTAGGTCAGAGCGGGAGCGATGAAGTAGCTGTCGTCTGGCACGCCATCGACCTGCGTACCCCCGTTTCGCCCATAGCCGGTCAAACGGAAGAACCAGTGGCCTTCCTTGTCACCTGCCGGGCCGCCAAAATCGAAGGCAGCGTACTTCTGGCCGAACGAGCCACCGCCGACCTCAACATATCCGAACGGGTCGAAAGTCGGGCGCTTACTGACCTGGTTGATGATGCCACCGGGTGAGCCGGCACCGAAAAGAATAGCTGCCGGGCCACGCAGCACCTCAACGCGCTCCAACCCGAAGGTGTCGTAATTGAAGTAGCCGAAGCCAAAATTCAGCGTCTGCAGCCCGTTCAGGTAGATACCGAAATCGCTGACATTGAAGCCGCGCAAATAGACGAAGGTCAGACGGGAGTCGAAGCCGAAAGTTCCCGAATAAGTACCCGCTGAGTATTGCGTCGCCTGCGTGAGGGTCTGCGCATTCTGAGCATCGAGCTGCTGACGGCCAATTACAGTGATCGACTGCGGTGTCTCGACGAGCGGCGTGTTGGTTTTGAGGGCGGTGACGGAGCGCTTGGCTACGAAGCCGTCGATCGGTCCATTTGGGTTCTCCGGCTGGCCGGGACCAGGCACACTCGACGATACTGGTCCGTACCGCTCGCCGGCACCTCGGCTTTCGACACTCAGTTCATCCAACTGCACGCTGCCAGCATTCGCCGAGACGCCTCGGCGGGAAGTGTTCGCCTCTTGCGCGATCACGCTATTGCTCACAGCGCTGAGGACAGCGAGCGAAACGCCTGCAAGAACAAGCGAGCGCAGAGATCTGAAACGAGAGCTATCGGTCTTCATACCACGCATGCCCCAGCACATTTCGGACAGCCGCCTGCGATCGTCGCAAAGGAGTGCGCCGCCAGACAGACCTTGTTTAAAATTGTTATAAACTGCTGTTTTATTTGACGTTTCTCATTCACCGTTACGGTGAAGGTTGAAGCCAAACAAGCGGGTCAGATGAGAACTGTGGGGGTTGTGGCGCCGCAGAGACAGCGCGTTGTTGCTGCGTTGGGTTTCGCGGGATGTTAGCTCAGGAGAGGTACGAAGCTACATTCTGGCTCAGTCGCAGGGAGCCAACCGACGGCACCCCGGCTGGTGCGCATCATGATCGCACCACCGCGGGTAATCCCAGTTCGAGCTTGATGCCTGCGCCAAAGGGCCCGCAGCGTGTTCCCAGCGTCCTCGCCGGCGGGTGTTTCGTCCGGTTAAACGTCCGTTCGACTGAACGAGACACCCCGCAAAATCAGCATGGCTTCCGCCTTCGTCTCCTACCTGCGGGTTTCGACCGAGCGGCAGGGCCGATCCGGCCTCGGGCTGGAGGCGCAGCGGCGGGCCGTGGCCGACTTCCTCGCGGGTGGCTCGTGGCGCCACGTGGCCGAGCTGGTGGAGGTCGAGAGCGGATCACGGGACAACCGCCCTCGCCTCTCGGAGGCCATGGCCCTCTGTCGGCTCCACGGCGCCACGCTGGTGATTGCCAAGCTCGACCGGCTGTCTCGTGACGCTGCCTTTCTCCTAAACCTGCAAAAGGCCGGCGTCAGGTTCGTGGCCGCCGACATGCCCGAGGCCAACGAACTCGTGGTCGGCATCATGGCCGTGGTCGCCCAGGCCGAGCGCAAAATGATCAGCGCCCGTACCAAGGCGGCGCTGGCGGCTGCGAAGGCGCGCGGCGTGCGCCTGGGCAAGCCGGAAAACCTGTCGAACCGGGAAGCCGGACAGGTGCGCAGCCGCGCGCGCCAGACGCAGCGATCCGAGGAACGGGCCCTGGACCTCGCCCCGGTGATCGCCCGTGTGCGCGCCGAGGGCGCCGTCTCGCTGCGCCAAATCGCGACGGCGCTGAACGCGCGGGGCATCCCGGCGGCGCGTGGCGGAACGTGGTCGGCCGCGCAGGTGCGTCGGGTTCTCGGCGAGTGTCGCGGGTGTTCAGCGGGCCAGAGGTCATCTTCGACCAGCACGCCACACTCTCTGCTCACCCCGGTTACGAGGTAGCTGGACCGGTATGCGCCTATGCAGGAAGCACAATCTTCCGCGCTCCAAATCCCTGCGCCGCGTCTCAGCAGAGCCGCTGACCCGACCGACCTCCACAACGGCACACGTTCATGTCTGCACACAGCTTGGCTATTCGGCTTCCACACAAGCTAACTCGTGTGTCGCCATGCGTGTTGACGTTCTTGCAATTTAGACGGTGTAGCTGTGGGTCTGTCGGCAACCATGCCGAATAGCCTGTGTGGAGGCACACCGATGAAGGTTGTGGCGCTACTCGCCTGGAAGGGCGGTGTCGGCAAGTCGACCCTGACTATCAATCTCGCAGCGGCCGCGATCGAGGACGGGCACAAGGTCGGCATCATCGATCTGGATCCGCAATCGAGTCTGTCAGAATGGTCGGACCGGCGTGACGCGGAACAGCCGTTCGTATCCGACGCCAAGCCCCGTGCGGTTGCTCAGATTGTGGAGGCGGGCCGCGGGCTCGGCTTGGACCTGATGCTGATCGACACTCCGCCCAACGCTACGGATGAGGTTGAGGCCGCCCTGGCAGTGGCCGACGCCGTCGTGATCCCGACTGGCGTAGCCTTGTTCGATCTGAAGGCCGTTACCCGAACCGTGCGTGTTGCCACACAGGCCAACAAGCCAACAAGCGTGGTGCTCAACAGGGTTGGCAATCGCAGCGACCGGGAGGCCGCCCGCATCCGGCGCGAACTGAACCAGATTGGCATGCCGATCCTGCGCGATGTCATCCACGACCTGAAGGTGTTCCCGCGATCGGCCGACGCTGGCCAGACGGCAATCGAAGTCGAGGCCGGAGGGAAAGGTGCCACGGACGTTCGGGCTGTGTGGAAGCACATTTCTAAGCAAGTTGGCTTGCGTGTTAAGACACGTGCACGCAAGCTTGAGAGTGGGGCTGTGTGATGGCCAAGCCGAACCCTTTATCCCTGGCCGCACAGGTCGCAGAGTCGTTGAAGGCTCCGGAGCAACCAAAGGCTGCCCCACCCCCAGCATCCGCGCCCGAACCTGCCCCGACCAAGACCACGCGCGAAGGCAAGCGGTTCCTCGGCTACTACGTCGAGCCGCTGCGGCATGAGGAGATCAAGCAGGCTGCGCTAGACGAGGGGATCCAGATCCAGGAGGTACTGCGCCAAGCCGTGGATGCGTGGATGGAAGCTAACGGCGCCGAGGCCGTGGCGGCTGTGGAAAGGCGGCGGGCACGGAAGGCAGTGCGGTTGGGCTAACCGCACTGCTACCGTAGTGCCTGCCTGTACATCGGCCTGGTCCTTTACCGAACCGCATCGACCTGTAGCCGCTCAAGCTAGCGTTCGGCTCCTGTGTCGCCTCAGACGATGCCCACGCGCACGGCGATGAACTGGCCGATGAGGCGGAGGGCGTCTACCTGGTCATCATGCACACCCGCGGGGAAGCGCGGCAGCTAGAGCCTCCGACGGTCAATCCTCCAGCTCGATACAGGCGTTCATGAACGTCGCGCGCTCTGCGCCCTTGAGCTTCTTCTGCGCAGCTTCGCGCTTGCATCGCGCCAGCACCTCGGGGTCGACGTCCGTCATCGCGTCATCGCCACTTGGAGGTGAGCCGGCGGCTGGCCTCTCCGTGGGCGCTGGCACATTCTGCGCAAGCGCGGCGGACGCGAGCGCCAATAGGGCTGTCGCTGCCAGGATCGAGCGTCTCATCGCTGTTCTACCTGAGCTACGTTGCACAGGCGCATACCCTCGCCGCGATCTGCGGCGAAGGTTCGACGGAAAACGCCGATCGTGGGCGTCCTACGCCTCAGCGGCTTCCTTGGCCTTCCGCGGCCTACCAGCCCGCTTCGGCTTATCGGCGACGATCTCAGCGGGTTCTGCAGCCTTCGGAGCTGCCTTCTTCCGATTTCGACCCAGACCGGCGTTGCGAGCGAACTCGGCGCGCATGGCCGAGTAGCTAGCCGCTGTGGAAGGGTAGTCCCGCGGCAAGCCGTAGCGCTCCCGGTACTGCTCGATCGTCATGCCGTTGACGGTGAGATGGCGCTTCAGCGTCTTGTACGGCTTGCCGTCGATGAAGCTGATGAGCGCGTCCGGCGTGATCGACTTGCGGATCTGGGCGGCAGTCAGCTTCTGGGTTGGCGGAGCCTGGGTTGCGTCACCTCGCCCAAGCCCGCCAAGCGCCGCATGCATGCTGGCGATCAAGGCTGGTAGCTCCGCTGGCGGCACACGATTGTTCGACACGTAGGCTGAGACGAGGTTCGTCGTCAGACCGGTATAATCGGTGGCTCCGGCCTCGATGTTCTCAGCGTTCTCGTC
>NZ_JAKSYP010000118.1:0-9964 GCF_022829625.1 Methylobacterium sp. E-046
CCGGGCCAGACCCGGAAGCTCACCCGGTAGGTGGCCGTGACGAGGTGGTCCGGCGTCTTGTAGCGGAGCGTGACGCCATCGACCTCCAGAAGAGGCTGACCCGTGTCCATCCATCCTCCCACGCGCCGCGGCTTGGGCCGCGTGTCGCTGACGGCCCGGAGAGGGTCCGGGTCTCACGGAAACGTGTATCGGGCGCGGTCGGAGGCTGTAAAGGCGGTGATACCCCGGAGGGCCGTCCCGGAGCCGCACCTGTCATGGCGGCCCAAAACGCTTGGTTGGTCTTGCATATTCGGATTTCGGGTGTTTTCGCGTTATAAAATCCGTCGATCCACCCGCAATATTATAAATATCTATATCTTAAAGTCTTTGATGCGCCCCGACGTGCATTCATGGACTTATCGACCGCAGTTACTTCTTAAGACATATCTTTCATGACTTCACCCTGTGGTGACGCGCGCAATCCGATCGGTTCGGATCGATAGCAATCTCTGGGGTCCCTCCATGCGGTTTCAGTTGTCCATCAAGGCGGTCCTGATCGGAGCCTTCGGCTGCCTCGCCCTCATCGCCGCGGGTCAGGGAACCCTGTCCCTGACCAAGCTGTCGGGCATCCGCTACTCTGTGAACGAGGTGACGAAGAACTGGCTGCCCTCGGTTCTGATCCTCGGCACGATCCAGAATGACGTGGCCGACATCCGCGTCAAACAGTTCCGCATGCTGACCTTCAACGCGACGCCGGAGCAGCGGGCCGACAACCAGACGCTCCAGGCGACCGCCATGGCCAAGCTCGCCGCCGACCGGACGATCTACGAGCCCATGATCTCCTCGCCCGAGGAGCGGGCGCTGTGGGAGACGTTCGGCGGATTGTGGGCGCGGTACGAGGCGTCCAACCGGACGATGTCCCAGCTCCTCGAGCAGGGTCGCCCGGCCGAGGCGCTGGCGCTGATCGGCAGCCGCGAGCAGCTCGACCTGTACAACCGCATGCGCGACGCCCTGGCGGCGGACGCGGAGCTGAACAACCGCAGCGCCCACCAGGAGACCACCACGGCCCTGACGCAGGCCGACGCCGCCATGGTCGCCGCCTACGTCGCGGTGGCGGTGGCGGTCGCGGCGGCGCTGGCGGCGTCCCTGTTCGGCCTGCTGCGGGTTTCCCGCCCGATCACGGTGATCACGCAGGCCATGTCGGCCCTGGCCCGCGGCGAGGCCGCCGAGGTGCCGTACCGGAACCGCCGGGACGAGATCGGCGCGATGGCGTCCGCCGTGCAGGTGTTCAAGGACAACCTGATCCGCACCCGGCAGCTGGAGGCGGAGACCGCCGAGGCGCGGCTCGCCGCGGAGGAGCAGCGCCGGAGCGGCATGCGCCAGATGGCCGACGGCTTCGAGCGGGCCGTCGGCGGCATCATCGGCCTCGTCTCCTCCTCCGCCACCGAGCTGCAGGCCACGGCCGGCTCCCTGTCGGCCATGGCGGGCCAGACCTCGAGCCAATCCGTCACCGTGGCGGCGGCGGCCGAGGAGGCGGCCTCGAACGTCAACACGGTCGCGGCCGCCGCCGAGGAGCTCGGCTCCTCCGTGCAGGAGATCGGCCGGCAGGTGGACGGCTCGGCGGACCTCGCCCGGCGGGCCGTCGGCGAGGTCGACCGGACCGGCGCACTGGTGCAGGAGCTGAGCGCGGCGGTGGCTCGCATCGGCGACGTGGTCGGGCTGATCTCCTCGATCGCCGGTCAGACCAACCTGCTGGCGCTGAACGCCACGATCGAGGCGGCGCGCGCCGGCCCGGCGGGGCGGGGCTTCGCCGTGGTCGCCGCCGAGGTGAAGGCGCTGGCCGAGCAGACCGCCACGGCCACCGAGGAGATCTCCGGCCAGATCGCGCGGGTCCAGGGCTCGACCGGTCAGGCGGTGACGGCGATCGGCGCGATCACGGCGCGGATCCAGGAGATCAGCGGGGTGTCGACCACCATCGCGGCCGCCGTGGAGGAGCAGGGCGCGGCGACGCAGGAGATCGTGCGCAACGTGACCCAGGCGGCGCAGGGCACCGGCGCGGTGACCAGCACCATCGCGGGCGTGGCGAGCGCGGCCGAGGAGACCGGGGCGGCCGCCAGTCAGGTGCTGGGCGCGGCCTCCGAGCTGTCGCGCCAATCCGAGCACCTCGCCGCAGAGGTCGGGCGCTTCCTGGCGACCGTCCGGGCTGCCTGAGGTCGGGGGCCGGGGGACCCCCGGCTCAGGGCGGGTGCCACCACCGGCCCTTCAGCACCACGCCCTCCGCGGTGATGCGCTGGGCGCCGGTCAGGGTCTCGCCGCGCGTGTCGACGTAGTCGAACGCGCCGTCGCGCACGGCCAGCACGGTGGCGTCGCCGAGCGCCCCGACCTTCAGGGTGCCGTACTCCATGCGCTTGAGCGCCACGGCGGCGTTCACCGTCGAGGCCGCGACGACGTCGGTGAGGCTCATGCCGAGGCAGAGCATCTTCGACATCGTGGTGACCTGATCGAAGGCCGGCCCTTCGATGCAGAGCTGGTGGACGTCCGACGAGATCGTGTCGGGCAGGAAGCCGCCCGCCAGCATGGCCCGCGCGGTCCTGAAGGCGAACGAGCCCTTGCCGTGGCCGATGTCGAACAGCACGCCCCGCGCCCGCGCCTCGCGGAGCGCCGGCTTCACGGCGCCCTGCGCGGTCACCGGAGAATTCGGAAACGGCCGGAACGCGTGGGTCAGCACATCGCCGGGCCGCAGCATGGCGAGGACCTGCTCGTAGCTCGGCGGCGGCTCGTCGATATGGGCCATCAGCGGCAGGCCTGTCTCCTCGGCGACCTGCAGGGCGATGTCGAGGGGCGCGGTGCCCTGGTCGCCGGAGGCGTGGCGCCCGACCCGGACCTTGATGCCGACGATCACGTCCCGGTTGGCCTCGGCGACCTCGACGGCCTCCCGGGGCGCCATCAGCCGCGGATCCTCGCTCTCGCCGACCATGATGGTCTTCGAGAAGCCGAAGATGCCGGCGAACGAGACGTGCAGGTAGGCGAGGATCCGCGCCTGCGAGCGCTCGATCACGTGGCTGCGGAAGCCCGCGAAATTGCCGGGCCCGGCGCTGCCGGTATCGACCGAGGTGGTCACCCCGGAGGTCCGGCAGAAATCGTCGGCGTCGATGCCGAGCGACGTGCCGCCCCAGTAGACGTGGGTGTGCAGGTCGATCAGGCCCGGCGTGACGATGGCGCCGGCCATGTCGCGCACCTGCGTGCCGGGGCCGGCCGGCAGGTCGCGGCCGAAGCCCGAGACGCGGCCGTCCGCGAAGGCGACGTCGCAGATCCCGTCGTGGTTCTGCGACGGGTCGACGACCCGCGCGCCCTTCAGGATGAGGTCGTGCTGCACTGGAGGCTCCGGGTGGCTGTCAGGCCGCGCGGGCCGGCGCGGCCGCGTCGTTGAGGTGGCAGGCGGCGAAGTGGCCGGTGCCCACGGGATCGAGGCCCGGCACCTCGACCCGGCAGCGGTCGAAGGCGTGCGGGCAGCGGGTGTGGAAGCGGCAGCCGGCGGGGGGGTCGATCGGGCTCGGCACGTCGCCCTTGAGCACGATGCGGGTGCGCCCGGCCCCGGGCTCGGGGATCGGCACCGCCGAGAGCAGCGCCTGCGTGTAGGGGTGCTTGGGCGCCAGGAACATGTCCCGCCGCGGGCCGATCTCGACGATCTTGCCGAGATACATCACCGCGACGCGATGGGTCATGTGCTCGACGATGGCGAGGTCGTGCGAGATGAACAGCATGGCGAGGTCGAGCTCGCGCTGCAGGTCGCGCAGCAGGTTGACGATCTGCGCCTTCACGGAGACGTCGAGCGCCGAGACCGCCTCGTCGCAGATGATCAGGTCCGGCTCGGCGGCGAGCGCCCGGGCGATGCCGATGCGCTGGCGCTGCCCCCCCGAGAACTCGTGCGGGAAGCGCCCGAGCGCCTCGCGGGGCAGGCCGACCCGCTCCATCAGGCTGGCGAGGCGGCTCTCCAGGTCGGCGGCGTTGTGGGCCAGCCCGAAATTGCGGATCGGCTCGGCCAGGATCGCCCGCACCCGCATCCGCGGGTTGAGTGACGAGAATGGGTCCTGGAACACCATCTGGATGTGGCGCCGCAGGGGCCGGAGCGCCCCGGCCGAGAGGTCGTCGATGCGTTTCCCGTCGAGCACCACTTGGCCGGCGGTGGGCGCGTAGAGGCGCATCAGCGCCTTGGCGACGGTGGACTTGCCGCAGCCGGATTCCCCGACGAGCGACAGGGTCTCGCCGCGGGCCACCGTGAAGGACAGGCCGTCCACCGCCTTGAGCACGCGGGTCGACCGGCCGAACAGGCCGCCGCCGAGGGAGAAATGCTTCTTGAGGTCGTTGACCTCCAGCAGGGTGCGGCCGGCGGGTGCGGGCGTGGCGCTCATGCCGCGAGGGCGTCCTTCGGCGCGTAGTGGCAGGCGGCGAGGTGGCCGGGCGCCTTCGGCTCCAGGGCCGGGGCGTAGGCGCGGCACAGGTCGGTGACGTCCGGGCAGCGCCCGGCGAAGACGCAGCCCTCGATCCGGCCCTTCAGGCTCGGGACCATGCCGGGGATCTCGGCGAGGCGCGCGTCGGCGCCGTGCTCGACGGCGCCGAGCTTCGGCACCGCCCCCATCAGGCCGCGGGTGTAGGGGTGGCGCGGCGCCCGGAACAGGTCGCGGACCGGCGCCTCCTCAACCTTGCGGCCGGCATACATCACCACCACCCGGTCGGCGACCTCGGCCACCACGCCGAGATCGTGGGTGATCAGCATGATCGCGGCGCCGACCCGGGCCTTCAGGTCGCGCATCAGGTCGAGGATCTGGGCCTGGATGGTCACGTCGAGGGCGGTGGTCGGCTCGTCGGCGATCAGGAGTTTCGGCGAGCAGGCGAGCGCGATGGCGATCATCACCCGCTGGCGCATGCCGCCGGAGAGCTGGTGCGGATATTCCCGCACCCGCCGCCGGGGCTCGGGGATGCCCACCAGCGTCAGCATCTCCACGGCCCGCGCCTCGGCCTCGCGCCGGCCGAGGCCCTGGTGCAGGCGCAGGGTCTCGCCGATCTGGCGGCCCACCGTCAGCACCGGGTTCAGGCTCGTCATCGGCTCCTGAAAGATCACGCTGATGTCGTTGCCGCGGATCTTGCGCATAGCGCTGTTCGGCAGGTCGAGGAGGTTCCGGCCCTCGAACTTGATGGCGCCGGCGATGCGGGCCGGCGGCTCGGGCAGGAGCCGCAGGATCGACATCGAGGTCACCGACTTGCCGCAGCCGGATTCGCCCACGATCGCCAGGGTCTCGCCCGACTGGATCGCGAAGGAGACCCCGTCCACCGCCCGGTTCACCCCGTCGGGGGTGCGGAAATGGACCTGCAGGTTCTCGATCGACAGGAGGGGTGCGCCGCTCACGCCTGTGCTCATCACACGTCTTTCGCCATGCGGGGGTCGAGGGCGTCGCGCAGGCCGTCGCCGACGAGGTTCACGGCGAGCACCGTCATCGAGAGGAAGATCGCCGGGAACAGGATGATGTAGAACTTCACCTGCCAGAGCGCCCTTCCCTCGGCCATGATGTTGCCCCAGGAGGGCGTCGACGGCGGCACGCCCGCGCCGATGAACGACAGGATCGCCTCGGTGATCATCGCGGAGGCGCAGATGTAGGTCGCCTGCACGGTCATGGGCGCCAGGGTGTTGGGCAGGATGTGCCGCCAGATGATCGCCGGCATCCGCGTGCCGGTGGTCACCGCCGCCTCGACGTAGGGCTGCTCGCGCAGCGACAGCACCACGCCGCGCACGAGGCGGGCCACCCGCGGGATCTCCGCGATGGTGATCGCCACGATGACGTTCTGGACCGAGCCGCGGGTGAGCGCCATCAGCGCCACCGCCAGCAAGATCGGCGGGATCGACATCATGCCGTCGACGACCCGCATGACGATCCCGTCGAGCCAGCGCACCATGCCGGAGACGAGGCCGACCGCCAGCCCCGCGATCGAGGCGAGAAACGCCACCGAGAAACCGACCAGCAGGGAGACCCGGGCACCGTAGACCACCCGCGAGTAGACGTCGCGGCCGAGCATGTCGGTGCCGAACCAGTATTGCGCGGAGGGCACCCGGGTGCGCTTGGCGGGCGCCAGGGCGGTCGGATCGACGGTGCCGAGCCACGGCGCCAGCACCGCCATCAGGAACACGACGAGGAGCAGCACGCCGCCGACCACGATGGTCGGGTTGCGGCGCACATAGGTCCAGATCGGCCCCCGGCGCTTGCGGGCTGGGATGACATCCGGCAGCGGCGCCGCGACGGCGAGGCCCGGCGGCGGTGCCTTGGGGGCGGCGCCTTCGGGCGGGGCGCCCGCCTGCCGGGCGCTGTCGGAGAAGGGCGCGACGGTCGCGGTCAATAGCGGATCCTCGGGTCGAGCACGGTGTAGAACAGGTCGATGGCGAGGTTCACCAGCACGTAGACGAAGCTGAACAGCAGCACGACGCCCTGGATGACCGGGTAGTCGCGCCGCAGGATCGCATCGACGGTGAGGCGCCCGAGGCCGGGAATCGCGAAGACCGTCTCGGTCACCACCGCGCCGCCGATCAGCAGGGCGATGCCGATGCCGATGACGGTGACGATCGGCACCGCGGCGTTCTTGAGGGCGTGGACGAACAGGACCGGCCCCTGCGCCAGCCCCTTCGCCCGGGCGGTGCGCACGTAATCCTGGCTCAGCACGTCGAGCATCGTCGCCCGGGTCACGCGGGCGATCAGCGCGATGTAGACGAGGCCGAGCGTCACCGCCGGCAGGATCAGGTTGGCGAACCAGGGCCACAGGCCCTGCTCGATCGGCGTGTAGCCCTGCACGGGCAGCCAGCCGAGTTCGAGGGCGAAGACGTAGGCCAGCACGTAGCCGACCACGAAGACCGGCACCGAGAAGCCCATCACGGCGAGCCCCATGACGAGGCGGTCGATCAGGCTGCCGGCCTTCCAGGCGGCGACGACGCCGAGCGGCACCGCCACCACGATGGCGAAGACCAGGGTGACGAGCATCAGCGAGACGGTGGGCTGCACCCGCTGGCCGATCATGGTGGTGACCGGCAGGTTGGTGAAGATCGAGGTGCCGAGATCCCCGTGGAGGATCTGCCACGACCATTCCCAGAACCGCACCAGGAAGGGCCGGTCGAGGCCCAGCGTGGCGCGGATGCGGGCGACGTCGTCGGGCGTCGCCTGGTCGCCCGCGATGATCGCGGCCGGGTCGCCGGGGGCGAAATAGAGGAGGCTGAAGACGAACAGCCCGACCACCGCCATGACCGGGATGGTGGCCAGGATTCGCCTGCCGATATAGCCGAGCATGGGTCCTCGCTATCGTGCGGGCGGGATGCAGGGGCGGGTGCCGCTGCGGCTCCCCCCGCTGCGGGGGAGGGTGGCCCCCGGAGGCGGTCCGGAGCGGGGCGGCGCGACGACACGGAACGGGGCTGTGCCCGCCGTGACGGCGGCGCCTCCTCCGGAGACGCCGCTCCCCTCGGCCGACCCCGGCTGATCCAGGCCCCCCCCTCCCCCGCGGAGGCGGGCGGGACGGTGAGCGGCTGTTTCTGCCATGACAGCCCCCTGCCCCATCACGCCTTCGACACGCCCCAGGTGAACGGGATCGGCCCCTTCACGATGCCCGAGACGTTCTTGCGCCACGCTTGGTAGCCCAGGAAGAACCCGGTCGGCACGTAGACCACGCCCTCGCAGGCGGCGGCGTTGACCTTGTCGATGGCGGCCTTCTCGGCGGCCGGGTCGGCGGCGTCGAACCACTCGGCGATGGCGGTCTCAACCGGCGGGATGTTCGGCCAGCCGAACCACGCCTTGTCGCTGCTGGCCCGCACCGCCGGGTAGCCCGCCGGATTGATGGTGTCGGCGCCCGCGTGCCACGTGTGGAACATGTTCCAGCCCCCTTGGGCCGGCGGCGCCTTCGACGTGCGGCGGGTGCCGGTGGTGCCCCAGTCGGTGGCGACGAAGTCGACGTTGAAGCCCATCTGCTTCAGCAAGTCGGCGGTGATGTCGCCCTGCGCCTTGGTGATCCCCTGGTCCTGCGCCACGATGCAGACCACCGGCTCACCCTTGTAGCCGGCTTCCTTGAGCAGTTTCTGGCCGAGCTTGATGTCGCCCTTGCCGACGTTCTCGCCGCCCGCCTCGCTGTAGAGCGCCGTGCCCGGCGTGAAGAAGCCCGGCAGCTTCTTCCACAGGGCGTCGTCGTCGCCGACGATCGCCCGCATGTAATCCTCCTGGTTCATCGCGGTCATGACCGCCTGGCGGATCTTCGGATTGTCGAAGGGCGGATAGAGGTGGTTCATCCGGAACGAGCCGACATTGCCCAGCGGATCGGCGATATCGACGTTCAGGTTGCTGTTCTTGCGCAGGAGCGGCACCAAGTCGGAGATCGGGTTCTCCCACCAGTCGACCTCGCCGTTCTGCAGGGCCGCGGACGCGGTGGCGGCGTCCGGCATGATCACCCACTCGACCCGGTCGACCAGGATGTGCTTGCCGCCCGCCAGCCAGGAATTCGGCTCGTCGCGGGGCTTGTAGTCGGCGAACTTCTCGAACACCGCCCGGGCGCCGGGCACCCACTCGTTGCGGACGAACTTCATCGGGCCCGAGCCGACATACTCGGTGATCTGCGTGAACGGGTCGGTCTTGGCGATCCGCTCCGGCATCATCAGCGCCATCGGGGCGTTGGTCTTGCCGAGGGCGTAGAGCAGCTTCGGGAACGGCTTCTTGAGGCGCCAGCGGAAGGTCCGGTCGTCGGTGGCGGCCAGTTCGTCCTGGACGCCGCGGATCATGATGCCGATCGGGTCCCGGGCCATCCAGCGGTTGAGGCTCGCCACCACGTCCCTGGCCAGCACCGGCTCGCCGTCATGCCACTTGAGACCGGGGCGCAGCCGGAAGGTCCAGGTCAGCTTGTCGCCCGAGACCTCCTCGGATTCGACCATCTGGCGCTGCGGCTTCAACTGGTCGTCGACGCCGTACAGCATGTCCCACACGAGGGTGCCGGCGTTGCGCACGACGTACTGCGTCCCCCAGATCGGGTCGAAATTGGCGAGGTTCGCCTGGGGCACGAAGCGCAGCACCTTGGCGCCCTGGGCGAGTGCCGGCCTCGCGACCTGCGGTGCGGCCAGCCCGATCGCGGCCGAACCCTTGAGGAAGGTCCTGCGGTCCATCGTCTTCTCCCTGGCGGTGTGGATCTCAAGCATCGATCGCCGGCCCACACCTTGGGGGCGAGTTAGAACGGTTCCGATGCACGGGCGCAATGGCCCGGCGTGACAACGGCCCCCGGGCGAGCGCCGGCACGGCCGGCGGCTTCGGGGCGCCTTCGGCAAGGAGGGGGATGGCGTTGGCGCGGCGCGGACTCACGCCGCGGGTCTCGCAAGCTCCGCGCCAGCTCGGCCGTCACTGCGTTATGTATTCAGGATTGGGGGCGTCGCATCGCACGACCGGCCGGCTCAGGGCGCGGCGGGTGACGCGGGCTCGGGGCCTCGACGCGGAATCCGCGAGGTCGCGTCGAGGCCCCGAGCCCGTGCGGGCCCGCGGCCCTCACGGGCGACCTGTCTTCACTTCCCGCGCGGGCGGCGCGTGGGTGAGGATCCACGCCGTCAATCCCGGAGCCGCCCGGCGGATGCCAGGGTGACGGAGGCGGAGCGGTCGCCGGCGCAGCCGCGGCGCGCGGCCGCGAACGCGGGCCCGTCGACCCCGCGGGGCGGCGGGAGCCCGGGCCCGAGAGCGCGTCGGCGCCGGCGTTCGGGATTCGGTTCCCGGCGGGTCGCCTCAGCGCGGGCGGCGGCGGACGCTCACCACGTTGCTGGCCGGCTCGGCCTTTCCGGAGGCCGCCGGCAGTGCGGTGAGGGCGGTTTTGACGATGCTGTCGGCGTCGAGGCCGGCCTCGGCGTACATCTTCTCGGGGCTGTCGTGATCCTGGTAGGCGTCCGGCAGCGTCATCGTCCGCACCCGCACGCGCCCCGCATCCAGCG
>NZ_JAKSYP010000131.1:0-21285 GCF_022829625.1 Methylobacterium sp. E-046
GGTGTCGCTGGTGGCGCCGGCCGAGGCGAAGGCGGGCGATTCCAGCGCGCCCGACTACCTGACCCGGATGGAGCACGCCATGGTCAGCCAGAGCATGGAGAACCTCCTGACCTTCCCGTTCGTGAACGAGCGGGTCGCGGATGGCCGGCTCCAGATCCACGGCGCCCATTTC
This sequence comes from Methylobacterium sp. E-046, assembly GCF_022829625.1. Classification (NCBI taxonomy): domain Bacteria; kingdom Pseudomonadati; phylum Pseudomonadota; class Alphaproteobacteria; order Hyphomicrobiales; family Methylobacteriaceae; genus Methylobacterium; species Methylobacterium sp. E-046. Next base: position 173 of record NZ_JAKSYP010000131.1, read on the forward strand.
GGCATCGGCAACGGCGTGCTGCTCGTGCGCCAGCCGGAAACCGGCGATTTCGCACCCATCGCCGATGGTTCGGGCATGCCGATCCGCCCGTCCGCCACGATCGCCTGCACCTGACGCGGTCGCGCGGCCGGGACGGGGCGCTGCGCCGCGAGAACCTCCGGAACCTGGGATCCGGTGCAAATAACTGGATCCGGTGCCGCGGTGAGGGGCACCGGGCCCTCGCGGCTCGGCTCCGTCAGCGGCTCGGACTTGCGACGGTCAGAGATCTTCGCCTCGAACCTGTCGGATCGCGGAATCTCGCATTTCACCGGCGCCGAGACCGCCGATCTTCCAGTCGCGCCTCACGCTGGAGGGCCGGGGCGCAGCGGAGGCTTCGCAGAGGGTATTCGGGCTTCGCGCGGCGTGCTCCGTCGAGGCTTGCCGCCGCGGGCGTCCCAGGATCACGGTCAGGAGCGGCGTGATGGGGTCGAGCCGGCTCTCAGTTCGCGGGCTCGAATAGGCTCGCGCCTCGGACATGGCGTGAGCGCGCATCGCAGCGACGTCCGTTTCCTTCATCGCTGCCGAAAGGGCGGCGGACGTCCAGGCCTGGAGATCCAGCCTCGTGGCGCGACAACCGTGCTTCGTTGTTGTTCGGGATTCTGATGCAAACGAGACAACCTGAACAAGCGAGGGATCGCTGCCTTCTGCAGTTCTTCTCTGCGAAACGGCCTCGCAGCATGATTGTGCGTCCCACGCCCCCAGCTCCGTCGCGCGTGACAGATCCTCACCAGAGGCGCGCGGTCTTGGCGAAGGCTTTCCCCGCCACCGTGAGACCGTCGAGCACCGCCCGCCCATCCGGGGCAACCCGGACCTCGACGAGAACGTCCTTGCGGGCTGTCCGGTCGAGCTTGGCCGGATCGCCCTGCGCTCCGTACCACTGCTCGATGCCGTAACTCACGGCGCCGGTCAGACAGGCGGGACGCTGGCAAGTCGCAGGCTCGGACGGCTGGCCGCCTGGCCTGGCTCGGATGCCCAGGGGAGCCCCCTGGCGGGCAAGCGTGGCCGAACCCAGTTGGCCCCTGATGAACAGGCTACCCTCTTGCGGAGGCTCGAACAGCACCTCTTCCGCCCTGTGGATGCCCTCGGCATCGGCGGCGAGCCTGAGATAGACGACCCGACCGGTCTCGAGGCGGCAGCTCTCGCGAGCATCGAGATCGCAGCCGAGCGGCCGTGATCGTACGCCCAGACCCTGGAGCCGTCCGATCTCGTAGGCGAGGACGCTGTACTCGCCGCGCAGCAGGTCGCGCGGATCTCGCGTTTCGACGGCAAGCCGGACGGAGCGCCCGTCGTGCAGCCGTTGCGTTTGCTGCCACGCCAGATGCAGCGAGGGCATCACCTGGATCGCGAGCAGGCCGGCGAAAGCCGCGCCGAGCGCGAGACCGTTCATGCGGCTCTCCCGTCGATGCGCCGGGCAGCCCAGCGACAGGCCACCAGGGCGAGGGTCACCAGGAGCGCGCAGAGCAGCAGGTTACCCGAGAAGGCGATAAGATTGCTGGACGCGGCGAGCATGCCGACCGTCAGACCGGCGGTCAGCGCCAAGCCCCAGCCGTACAGCTCGCGCCTGTCCTCCAGCTCACCGGCCACGACGAGGGTGAGCGCCGGAACGATGCCGCCCCACACGGTCCAGAACGTCGAGGGCTCCCGGCTTGCGCCGGCGATGAGCCACACCAGAAGCGCCAGGGCGGATGCCGCGAGGACGAGGAGATCGCTCGTGAGGAGTGTCGCCCGGGCCGGCGACCGGCGGCGAGCCAGGATGAAGGCAGCGAGCGCGATCGCGGCAAACGCCAGGGCCACCGTGAAGGCGGGTCGCGCACCGCCGAAGCCGAGCGTCCGAACGGCTACCATGACGATGCCGATCAGGTTGAGTCCGACCGCGGCGCGCGCCAGGGCCTGGGCGCCGTCGTGGAGGCGAGGGGGCCATCCTCCTCGCGGCGGCACGCGGGACAGGAGGTGCCCCAAGGCGAGGGCGAGCGCCGCGACGGTCAGGATCCGGTCCGGCGGCAGGAGGACCGTCAAGCCCGCCGGCGCGCCCCCGAGGTGATTGGTCAGCACGATCAGGAGCAGGAGCAGCGTGAACTCCCGGGCCGGAAGCCAGCCGGTCAGACTCGCGACGAACAGGGCTGGGCCCAAAGTCCAGAACCAGAGCCCTGCTCCGGAACCGGTCTCACCCCGCAACGAGCCGAGATCGAGACCATTCAAGCCCGCATCGGCCGCGATGAGGGCGATGCAGGCGACGATGGCCGCTCCGCCGGAGCGCGTGATCAGCGCCGTCGCCGCGCCGAGGATCGCGACGGTGACGGCGAAGCCCCGGGGATCGGCGGCCACGTGGAAGGTCTGGCCGACCAGTGCGAGGGTGGCGGCCGCGATCGCGAGGGATAGCGTCGCCAATCCATCTACGACCCGGCGCGATGATCTGATGCGATCGCGGCTGAGGCGGCGGGCCGCGAGATAGGTGCCGGCCACCGCCGCGGTGTCGGCGAGGACGAGCACGACGAGCCGCGCGGGGGGTGACATCGCGGACCAGTTCGCCGCCACGAAGGCGATGACGGACGGCGCCACGAGCAGGAGGATGCAGAGCGCCAGGGCCGTCTGAAGGGGCCGCAGGCCGCGGGCCGCGAGGGCGTGAGCGGCGATGCGCTCAGCCTGCTCCGGCTGGATCAGGCCGCGCTCCTGCCAGTCGCGCAGATCGCGCCGCAGGCGTGCGGAATAGGACAGCGGCATGGGCAGCCTTCATGCGATACTGCGCATTCTACGAGGCGAGAATTAAAACGGGGCTGTCGACGTGGAATGTAAGTTTTCGCACCTCAAGATATGCTTATCATCGGCTGAATATTCTGAAACTGATTGACGGGGCGGATCGGTCGTCGCTGGTGACGCCGATCCTCGCGTCGTCGCCCGCGTGACCGAACGGAAGTGGCGATGCCGGTTCGGCGGCCAGACGTCCGGGGCGCTTCCGGTCGCGCCGGGGATCGCTGACTTCGGCGGGAGAGGGGCGGGACAAGCGTGCCCGCGCATTCTCAGGGCTCGATCCGAAACCAACATGCTGGCCCGGGCCGGATGTGCCCGACCGCTTCGCGCTTCATGGACCACTCGGCGGCGCCTCGAACGCGGACGTCGGCGCCTCGGTCATGCCGCTGATTCACCTCTGACTCTCTGCGCGCCTGATCGTTCGGGGCTTGGCAGTCGCGCGGGACGCGCGGCGCAGATCGGACGTCGTCGGCGCTTCTCGAGGCTCACCGGCGCGGCGCCCTCGCGGCTTGCGCCGTCGCCCCGCTTGCCGCGTCCCGCTCCGATGCTGTCGCAGCGCTCGGCGGTCGTTCCGGTCGTATCGGCGCTCTATACCGCCCGGTCCCGCGTTCGGTTCTCCGCTGCCCGGCCTCGGGCTGGGAGAGGGCGCACCCATGCGGCCGGCGAGGCGCGGTCGAACGCCGTCCGCTCCCGGTGATCGCGCCGGGATACGCCGCGCGGGGGTTCTGCGTTCAAGCTTCGCGAGCGTCACGAGGCATTCGCCCCTGCCGGGATCCGCCGCCCGCCACCGTGACGGTCGCCCGCGGCATGGTCCGATCGGGAGCGTGCGCGCGGGCATCGTCACGCGGGCCGTCATCGGCCGGAACGCCGGCTCTACGCTGCGCACAAGGTCTCCCGCGCCGCCAGACCTCACGCGGTCGGAAGCAGGCGGAAGGTGGGAGATCGGTTCGGCCGCGTGGCGAAGGAGCCGACCGGCATTACCGGGCCGTCATCGTCGAGGACAAGGTCGTTGTCCCGCAGCAACCGCGCCAGGACCAGCACTGCCTCCGAAGTGGCCAGTTGCGCCCCGATGCACACGCGGGGCCCCGCGCCGAACGGCAGGAATGCGTGGCGATCAGGCTTCTCGGAGCCGAGGAATCGTCCGGGGTCGAAGCGCTCGGGGGAGGCCCACAGGCGCGGATCGGTGTGCAGCAGGGTGAACGGCATCAGCACGATGGCACCGCGCCTGACCGGTACACCGCCCAGGTCGTGGTCCGCCACCGCCTGGCGCGCCGTCATGTAGGCCGGCGGGTAGAGCCGCAGCGCCTCATCCACCACGGCGCGCGTGCGCGGCAGGGAGCCGACAGCCGACGCGGCCCCGCTTGGGGACAGGTCTGCCCGCCGCGCCTCCCGCCGGATGGCGCGGCGCCACGCGGGCGCGTTGGCCAGCAGGTAGCAGGCCCAGAACAGGGTCAGGCCCGTCGTCTCGTGCCCGGCGAAGATCATCGTCGACACCTCGTCGGCCAGGAGATCCTCGTCCCGGTTCCCGTAGGCCTCGGCCAGGAGGGCGAAGAGGTCGCGCGGCGCCCCCGGGGGGTGAGAGGCCCGGCGCTGCGCGATGATCGCCAGGATGAGAGCCCGCCAGCGCCGGCGGAAGCGTGAGCGGCGGACGGTGGTGAACGTCGGCACCCAGTGCGGCAGGATGAAGTCGCTGGCGCGGGGCCGTCCGATGCCGCCGGCGTAGGACAGGAGCAGGCCGCGCAGCTGCGGTCCGAAGGTGCCGGACACCAGGGAGAACATGCTCGTGCAGGCGACCCCGAGGCTGAGGTCCTGCATGACGCCGAGCAGATCCACCGGTGCCCCGCGGGATGCCTCCAGCGGGGCGAGCGTGGCCTCGGCACAGGCGGCCATGTGGTGGGCGAGCAGGGTTACGGTGCGGGGTGTGAAGGCCGGCGCCAGGGTCCGGCGCTGCCGACGCCAAGCCTGCCCCTCGCTGGCGGCGACGCCGCGTCCGATGAGAGCCCCGAAGATGCGGTCGCCGGCCGCGATTCGCCGATAGAGCTCCGGACGCGTGGCCAGCACGTCGCGGATCGCCTGCGGACCGGAGGCGACGACGACATCGCGGCCGAACATCGGCAGCACGAGGACCGCCTGCTCGCGGCACCGGTGCGGAAAGGCGGAGTAGGCGTTACGGCGCAGGCCGTGCAGGACGCCGAGAGCGCCCACGCGGTCCGGCGCCAGCGGCGGCATGGGCGGGGTGAAGGAGGCTTGCCCGGGCGTGTCGGTCGCCTCGCTGATGATGTCCATCGGGTATCCTCATCGCAGGCGATGGCGGCCGTGCGTCGCGCCCCGCGTTGATACCGGGCCGCCGACGCTTGGCGCGAGGTCGGATCACGCGGGTCGGGTCAAGCATGCCCAAGATACCGACGTGCCGGGCCGGCCGATCCGGGGGGCACACCGCTACGCCCGTCTCCGCGCGTCGCTGATCCCATGGCGCTCGACCCGTCTGCGAACTGGCGCCGACCGGTCCGTGCGGATCCTGATCAGTCGAAGCCGGAGGACGTCTCCGGCGCCGACATCGCGGGGTCGGCCACCCGCAATGGCTCGCGCGTTGGCTTGCCCCGTGCGAGCACGGCCGAGGCGGTCCTGCCCGCCGACGACAGGGACGACCCCGCGCGCCTGCTCTCGGGGTTGGCGATGCGCGCGAGGTAATCGGCCTTGCTCGCCTGCATGTGATCGACGGCGAGCTGCGCGAGCGCCCAGCGATCGCGCCCGCGCAAGAGCTCGATCATGGTCCCATGCTGATCGACCGAGAGTCGGAGGCCGTCGGCATCCGCCAGGTTCTTGGCGCGCATGGGCAGCGTGAGGCCCATGTAGTCGGTGAGCGTGCGCACGAGGTATGGGTTCCCGCACGCATCGAACAGGGCGATGTGGAAGGCGTCGTTCGCCTCGTGGATGCCGCGCAGGTCCCGCTTCTCCACCGTGTCGCGGTAGGCGTCCTGCAGCGCGTCGAGGCTGGCGATCAGACCGGGCTCGGCCGGCAGCGCGATCATCAGCATCGCCTGCCGCGTGAGCATCTCGCGGACTTCGTAGATCTGCCGCACCTCCTCGGCGGAATAGGACCTCACCGTCGCCCCAACGTTCCGCTCCCGCTGCACGACGCCCCGGCGCTCCATCTCCACGAGGGTCTGGCGGATGAAGTGACGGGAGGCGCCGAAGCGCACCATCAGGGCATCCTCGGTCAGGCGCGCTCCGGGCGCGAGGCGCCCGAACATGATGTCCTCCTCCAGGAGCGCCACGACGCCGCCGATGCCCTCGTGCCGGAGCGGCGGGACGGGACCCGCTTGCCGGTCCGCGGTCACCGCGCTTCCGCCCGACCGGCGAGTCGGTAGCAATCCTCAACGAGCCGCAGCGTCTCGAGATTGTCGGCCGGTGCCGTCTCGAACGGAGCGCCGTCGTCCAGGCGATCGACGAAGTGGGCGATCGTGGCCGCGTAGGATTCCTCGTAGGCGGCGGCGAGGTCGAAGGTCCGGAGCCGGGTCTCGCGCCCGGTCATCGACAATTCGGAGCCTTGGAGCCGGATCGCACCGTCAGGACCCAGGATCTCGAGGCGATCGGGGGCCGCGGGCGGGGCTCCGTGTGCCGCCAGGGTCGCGAAGACTTGCACCGGCAGTTCGCCGGCGCCGGCAAGTTGGATCAGCGCCGTATCCTCCCCCGCGAGGTCCGGGCAGGTCCGGCTGGTCGTGCAGGCGGCGACCTGCAGCGGACCCAGCAGCATCCGCAGGGTATCGAGGTGATGGATGAGGACTTCGGCGACGAGCATCCGCGCCTCGTCACGCATGAACGGCTGGCGTTCCAGGGCGGGGAAGTGCCCGGCGTCGTCCGGAAGGGTGCCGCTCGTGACGAACTCCAACCGGGCCGCGAAGGGGCGCCCGATGATCCCGGAGCGAAGCCACGTCGCGATCTCGCGGTAATAGGTGCGGAACCGCCAGTTCTCGTGCACCATCAGGCGCGACCGGCCCTGCACCGCGGCCACCAGAGCCTCCGCCTCGGCGAAGGTCGGGGCCAGGGGCTTCTGGCAGAGGATCGGCAGCCCGTGATCGGCCGCCAGGCGGACAAGCTCCGCATGCACCGCGCGGGGGGCGGCGACATCGACGGCGTCGAGTCCGCCCGCCGCCAGCATGTCGTGGGCGTCGGCGTAGGTGTGCGGGACGTGGAACGCCCGGGCGCGCGCTTCGCGCTTCTCGGCGGACGGGTCCGCGATCGCCACGACCTCGGCACGGCCCCGCAGGGCGGCCCAGCCCTTGAGATGATGCTGCGTGACCCATCCGGCCCCGATCAGGCCTATCCGTCGGACGGCGCTCAATGGACCCCTCCAGCCCGACCCGGGTCACCGCCCGGTCGCGAGAGCGCGGGGACCGCCGCGGTGGACCGGGGGTCGAACAGGAAGGCCGCATCGGGCCGGAAGAACAGGTCGACGACCTCGCCCACCCTCGCGCGGGTGTCGCGCGGCAGGCGCGCCGTGCACTCGGTTCCGCCCTCCGTCTCGACGGCGAGGAGCGTCTCGGCGCCGAGGGGTTCGACGGCGAATACCCGCCCGCGGATCCGGCCCGCCGCCGCGGCCCCGGCGGCCTCAACGGACAGGTGTAGGTCCTCCGCCCGGACGCCGAGCACGACCTCGCCGGCGGCAAGGGGGGCGAGCACGGCGGGCGACCAGCGCGTGAGGGCGGTCTCGATCGCGGCCGTGCGGACCCGATCACCGCCGGAGACCGGCACGGTGAACAGGTTCATCGGCGGCGCGCCGAGGAAACGGGCGACGAAGGTGTCGGCGGGGTTCCAGTAGACGTCGAGCGGTTTCCCGACTTGGGCAACGCGCCCGCCGTTCATCACGCAGATCCGCGTCCCCATGGTCATCGCCTCGACCTGGTCGTGGGTCACGTAGATCATCGTGGAGGCGAGCCGATGATGCTGCTTGATCAGCTCGTTGCGCGTGTTGACGCGCAGGGCCGCGTCGAGGTTCGAGAGCGGCTCGTCGAACAGGAACACCATCGGCTCGCGCACCATGGCGCGCCCCAGGGCGACGCGCTGGCGCTGCCCGCCCGACAGGGCCTGCGGTTTGCGGTCGAGGTAGGGGATCAGGCCCAGCATCGCGGCAGCCTCCCTGACCCGCCGCTCGACCTCGGCGGACGGCGTGCGGCGGCGCTTGAGGCCGAAGGCCAGGTTCTCGGCGACCGTCATGTGCGGGTAGAGGGCATAGGACTGGAACACCATCGCGATGTCGCGGTCCTTGGCAGGCACGTCGTTCATCGTCCGCCCGTTGATCGAGAGCGTGCCGGACGAGATGGTCTCCAGGCCCGCGATCATGCGCAGCGTCGTGGACTTGCCGCATCCGGACGGACCGAGGAGCACCATGAATTCGCCGTCCCCGACCGTGACGTCAACGTTGTCGACCACGACCGGCCCGCCGGAGCCGTAGCGCTTGCAGATCCTGGACAGCTGAACGACCGCCATCTCGGCCCCCTTACTTGACGGCGCCCGCGGTCATGCCGCGGATCAGCTTTTCGGAGAAGAAGACGTAGGCGAGGATCACCGGAACGACCGAGATCATGACCCCGGCCGCGATCATGCCGATGTCTTGGAAGTGGTCGCCCATGAAGGCCCGGATGCCGATCGGCAGGGTGCGCTTGTCCGGGTCGGTGATGAGCACCACCGCGAACAGGAACTCGTTCCAGAGCTGGATGAAGTTCAGGATCAGGGTGGTGGCGATCGCCGGCATGCCGATCGGCAGGACGATGCGGCGGAAGATCTCGATGTCGCCGTAACCGTCCATCTTGGCCGCATCGAACAGATCCTGCGGGATCCGGGCGAAGAACCCCTCCAGCAGGTACACCGTCAGCGGCAGCTGGAGCGAGACGTAGACGAGCGTCAGCCCGAGCAGGCTGTTGTATAGCCCGTAATCGACCAGGATCTGATAGAGCGAGATCAGGGTGATCTGCGGCGGGAAGATGATCGACGAGAACAGGATGCCGTAGATGATGCGGTTGCCGCGGAAACGGTAGCGGGCGAGGGCGTGGGCGGCCGCGGCGCCAACCAGCGTCACCGCGGCGACCGCGGCGACGACGACGATGGTCGAGTTCCAGAAATAGGTGGCGAAGTCGGAATCGACCCAGGCGATCCGGAACTGCTCCCAGTGGAACGGACGGGGCCACGCGTAGTGGTCCGCCGAGATCTCGCCCGTGGTGCGCACCAACATGGTGGCCAGCCACAGGAACGGCCCCAGCGTGTAGGCGGTGTAGGCGGCGATCACGACCGCGAGGGCGGTCCGGCTCGCCAGGAAGCCGCCCCGCCCGCGGGCCGGGGGCAGGGTCGCGTCGGCGCTCACGTCAGTACTCCAACCGATCGCGGGATTTGAAGACCCGGTTGAGAACGATGACGGCCGCGCAGACCACGCCGAACCAGACGGTCGCGATGGCCGACGGGTAGCCGAGATCGAAGGTGTTCCAGTTGAAGGCGCGCTTGTAGACGTAGGTCGAGACCGTCTCGGTCGCCCAGAGCGGCCCGCCGCCGGTCATGATCCAGACGAGATCGAACACCTTCATCTTCCCGATGAAGGCGAGGACGTAGAGGTTGAGCAGCGTGGGCCGCAGCATCGGCACGATCACGTAGCGGAGCTTCGCGCCCCAGCCGCAATTGTCGAGTTCCGCCGCCTCCAGAACCTCCGACGGCAGCGCGTGGATGGCGGCCAGACAGACCACCATGTTGAACCCGGCCCATTTCCAGGCATGCGTCACGATGAGGGCCGCCAGCGCCGTGTTCGGATCGCCGAGCCAGGACCGGGTCAAGGCGTCGAGCCCGGCGGCCCGAAGGCCCTCGTTCACCACGCCCCAATCGTAGTTGTAGATCCACATCCAGAGGATCGCGACCACCACGTAGGAGAGAAGGACGGGCGTGAACCACGCCACCCTGAAGAAGCGCGAGAAGGGAATGCCCGCATAGAGCGCGAGCGCCAGGAGGAGGCCGGTGGCGACGTCCAGGATCGGGGCGACGAAGGCCCACACGAACGTATTGCGGACCGCAATCCAGAACGTCTCGTCGCCGAGCAGGTCGCGGTAGTTGGCGAGCCCGACATAGCTGCGCTCCGAGCCCTCGATCGTGAACAGGCTGTCGAAGATCGTCCGGAAGGCCGGGTAGGCCGTCAGGCCGAGATAGATCACGAGCGCGGGGGCGAGGAAGACGACCAGGACAAGCCAACTCGCCCGGCGCGGATCCGACACGCGCCCGATGGCCGGTGCGCGTTCCAAGGGTGCCGCCTCGGTCTCGAGCGCAGTGCTGCCCGCCACCGCGTCAGCTCCCTTTGCGGCAGGCCGCGTCCATCTTGTCGGCGGCCTCACCCACGCCGATGAGCCCGGCCGGAAGGGCGTTGTTGATGACCTGGGTATAGGTCTCGGCGCACTTGCCGCGATAGTACATCAGCGGAGTGCCGAAGAAGTAAGTGGCGCCCGTGTTGCGGGCGTTCAGTTCCGCGAAATAGTCGGCATGGCTGGAGTTGATCTTTGAGGGATCCGACTTCAGGCCGGTCTGCTGGGATACCTGCTCCGTCCATTTGTCGCCGTTCCCGACCGTGGCCATGGATTCGAGCAGCGCCCCGGCGCACGCCTTGTTCTTCCCGCGCGCGTACATCACGAAGCTGCCGGCGACCGCCAGCGTCTTGCAGGTCGGGCATTTGCCCTCGTCCATGGAGGGGAACTGCATGATGCCGAGGGGAAAGCTCGTCGGCATGCCGCCGCTCTCCGGCGAGGCGAAGGCTCGTCCCGTGAACCAGCTCGGATCCGGGAAGGTCAGCGAACCCGGCTTCTGGTAGAAGTAGTAGTGAGACTCGCCCAGTTTCAGCGTCGCGAAGCTCTTCGGATAGGCGCCGGCATCGACCAGACCCTTGAGCCAAGTCATTACCTCGACGACGCGGGGGTCCTTGAACGACAGGTTCCCGTTCAGGAGCTTCCCGTAATCCTCGGTGCCCAGCTTGCGCAGGAGCGACTCGAAGAGAAGCAGGCCGCCGGGGAACGGCCGGTCGCCGACGCCCTGGGACACCGGCGTGATGCCGGCGGCGGCGCCCTTCCTGACCAAGTCCGCGAAGCCGGATTGCGTGAGCTGGAAGGAGGGCGGTACCTCGACCCCGACTTTCTTCACCAAGTCCTTGTTGTAGTACAACTCGACCGTGTACGCCTCGACGGGCAGACCGTAGACCTTGCCTTTGTAGGTCCAGGCCGGCTTCGCCCAATCCTCGAGCTTGGCCAAGTCGACATGACCGTCGAGCGGTTCGAGGAAGCCGCCCGTCAGGAACTCGGGTTGATCGGGCTCCAGATAGAAGACGTCGGGTGCCTGCCCTGTACGGACGGCGGATTTGGCCTGCGTGTAGATGTCGGCTTTGGGGATGAAGCTCAGCTTGACCGCGCATTGCTTGTTGGCGGCCTCGAAGTCCCGGACGCGCGCGGCCACCCAATCCTTCTTGGCCGGTTCGTCGGGCCAGTTCGACCACATGGTGATCTGGACGGGCTCGGCCGCCGCGGCCGTTCCGGCCGCGAGCAGGCTCCAGGCGAACACGGCCGCCATCCCGGTGCCCGCACTGCGCATCGCACCTTCCTCCCTCGTGATTGTTGCGCTGATCGTCCGTGACCGGTCCGAAGTTGTCAATAAAAATGCGGTCTGTGAGCACGGCCGTGTCGACGGTGCCGCTGATCCCCTATGTTTTATCGATAATCTCGTGGGCGGCAGCGCATTCGCGACCACCAGCACTGTCAGCTCCCTCCAAGTCCTCCGTCGGACGGGGTCACGGGTCGTCGAGGCCGGCCGGGGCATTCACGCACAGCCGCCACGATGCGCGGATCGCAGGGATCCTGACGGTCGTCGCACGCGCGATAGGGTCGACGACGCCGGTCGACACGGCGACCGGGATGGCCGCCGGCAGGACGACCCGATCCTGTTGCCGGATTGCACCGGGGTGCCACGTCCGTCTGGCCGGGGTCGCGGGCCGGGACCGGATCCTCAATCCTCGGCGGGATGACAGAATCTGGAGATTGACAAAGCCCTGTCAGATAGCAGTAGCATAAAATTAACGCTTACGGAATCTGGCGGCTCGGAGACGTTTGATGGCATGGTCGCCGTTTCGGAATGGTTTGTTTTCGGCGGATCGGGCGGTCGACCTTACGGACAGCAAGCGGTCGCAGGCGGTAGTACAATACCCTCAGCGTGAAGAATTGCGTTCTAGTGGTGCGGCTGAGTTGCAGACAGCAGCAGTTCAGTCGCCGTCGCGTGATCCGCTCGATGCCATCGGGCAGCGCGACGAATTGGTCCGCATGCGCGTCAGCGAGATGAGCGGCCGGCTCGAAGAACTGAAGTCGCTGCAGGAAGACTTTTCCTCGGTCCTCACGCCCCTGATCGCCATCTCCGAGGAGCTTCCGCGCGCCACGATGCGGCTGGCCGAGGTCGAGGCGCTGTTCGCCAAGGAGCAGCAATCCGCCCTCGCGGCGCGGCGGGAGGTGGGCGAACTCGCCGTCAGGACGGCGACCCTGACGAACGAGTGCGCGGCGATGACCGCGGAGGTCACCCGTCTGGAGAGCGGTATCCACACACGGGATATCGAACTGGAGCAGCTGCGCGTCAGCGTACGCGACAAGAGTCTCGCGACCGAGAACTACGAACGGCAGCTCGCCGCCGAGGTGGAGCAGACGAAGGCCCTGTCCGGCGAGAACAAGGCCCTGCGCCTCGAGGCGCAAGCCGCCGATCAGGCCCTGTCCCGGTCGGAGCGCGACCTGGCCGAGACGCGCGAGCGCTTCGCGATCCTCGACCAGGACAATCGTCGCCTTCAGCTGCTGTGCGAGGAGCAGGAGGCGCGGCTGGCCGACACGGTGGCCCGCTACGAAACCTTGCGCGAGGAGGCCGAGACCGAGCGGCAGCGGCTGCTCGCGATCGAGGCCGATTTCGCGGCCGAGGTCGCGGCCCGCCAGAAGGCGGATGCGCAGCACGAATCCGAGATTGGCGGGCTGCGGACGGAGCGGGCGAGCCTCACGATGAAGCTCGAGGCCGCGACCAACCGCGCGTCAGCCACCGAGCAGCTGCTGGTTCAGCTCCGCGCCCAGCTTCGGGAGAAGGACGAGGCGCTGCGCGTGGCGGAGCGGACCGTCAAGGAGGCGGTCATCGAGCGCGCGACGGCCGACCGCCGGGTCGAGGCGGTCCAGGCGGATCTCGCCCGCCAGACCGAGCGCCTGCTCGACGCGCAGCGGATCCGGTCGGACCTGGACAACCGGTGCGACATGCTGGCCAAGGCGCTGGCGGCGAAGGATGTCGCGGTGGAGCAGGCGACCTCGCGCGCAGCCCTCCTGTCCGAGCGCATGGAGCAGCTGGCGCGGCGCCACGAGGCCGAGATCCAGGAACTCGAGGTGGCCAACCGCAGGCTCGTGGAGGATCTGCAGTCCGAGCGCTCCGAGCGGGCGATGACGCAGGGGGCGCTCGACATCGCCCGCGAGAGCCGCATCGCCCTTCAGAAGCAGTACGAGTCGCTCAAGCGGGACACGCGGCGCTTCCGCAGCTTCGACGACGGCGACGCGTCCGCGCAGGCCGAGCCCGCAGCCGGACGACCCGCGGCGGCCGCGGACGCGAAGAGTAACGTTCGGCCCTTCGTTCCCTCCGACCGCGTCAGCTAGCTTCGAAATCGGAGATTCTCATCATGCTACGTGTGGAGGCGGCATTGGCAGACCAAGCGTTCAAGGACTCGAACTCGTCGATGACCGCGACGTGGCTGATGCGCGGGATCAAGCCGGACGGTTCGATGCCCCTGCAGCAGGAGGCCGCGGTCAATACCCGGTCCGAGACGCTGCATCGCGAGGCCTCCGAGGTTCACAAGATGCCGGGCGTGTCCCGGGACTGGTCCTCGGCGCTCGATCTGATCCGCGAGGCGACGGAGGCGATCAGCATCAACGAGGAGCGCGTCGCCGATCTGGAGGCGCAACTGCACCAGGTCACGACGACCGCCAACGAGGAGATGCGGGAGCTCAACGTCAAGATCGCGGCCGCCGAGCGTCGGGCGCAGAAGGCCGAGGAGCGGGCGCGGACGGCCGAGGCGAGGGCCAACGAGGCCGAGACGTGGCTCGTCCGCATCCACGATGCGGTATTGAACGGCTTCCGCCGCAAGCCCAGCGCAGGGTTCGCCCCCATCGAAGTCGGCGGTCAGGACCTCATCGAGGCGCAGCAGGCGTCGGAGAACTGATGCGCTGATCGTCAGCCGCTCATGGACGCGCAGTCGCTGAGCCGGACCAGTCTGGTTGCCGAGCGCTCCCCGGATCCGCGCGCCCCGGAGGGGGATCGCGGGCTTCCGCAGCGTCTGCCGGAGCCGGCCCTGACCCTGCAGATGATCGAGGCCGCGATCCAGAGGCAGCGCTTCGTCGAGGACGAGGGCGAGCGGATCTTCGAGCGCGCCCAGCACCTGCTGGCCTCCGTGAAGGCGGAGCGGACGCGCCTGCTCGGCGAGATCGAGCACCTGCGGGCCGACCTTACCGAGACGCGCAACCTGTTGCGGCAGACCTGCCGGGACCTCGCGGAGGCCGAGCATCGCGCGGAGCTGGCGGAACGCCGCGCGACGGATCTGGGGGCCCGCAACGAGGAGATGACGAGCTTCTGCGTCCGCCTCGTCGATGCCGTCGAGCCGATGCTGGGACCCGACGCCGTGCTGGCGGCCGGCAGCACGGACCGGTAGCCCGAGTCGGCAAGTCTTCCGGCCACCCCGTGAGCCCGACATGCCGGGGATCGTGATCCGCCGAGGCGGGCAGGCCGGGGCGAGGTTCAGGATCGGGGAGACGCGGTCGAGCGAGCCCGGAATTCACATGCCCGCACCGGCACTTTGACCGAGCGGCGGGATGGAAATGTTCCGGCCGGTCGCCTCTTGAACCTGACGACCCTGAGGACGGACCGGAGCGGGAGACCCCGGGGCCTCCCGCGCTTCTAAGCGTCGACCGGTCACCAGAAGTGCATCAGGGTTTCCAGCATCCGGTTGGCCAACCCGGCGCTTTCCGGGTGTTTCTCGGCGTACTGGACGATCTTCTTCTGTGCTGACAGCGCGGCCGCTCGCGCCTTGGGTGAAGCCGTGAACGCCCGGAAGGCGTCGTTGCCGCCCGTCGAACTGGGCAAGCCGTTGTATCCGGTGGACGTTGCGGCGACGGGATTCGGCGCGCTTCCCGTATCGACGGGAGTGCTCGAAGTCGTGGCCGCCGGTGTGGGGACCGTGTCCGTACCGGGCGGCGACACAGGTACGGTGTGATCTGCCACGGTGGCAGTCGGTACGCTCTGCGTTTCGCTTCCACTCGCTGCCGTGCCGGTCGAGCCGGCGCTGGAGAGAGAAGGAGCCTGCGGCGCGACCACGACGGGCTCGGTCTGACTTGGCGTGCTCGCGGTGTTCGCGGCGCCGGTTGTCAGCTGATGATCCGTGTCCGCCCCGGCTAACGTCGGGCTTGGGCCTGTGTTCGTGGCGGTATCGCCCGAGCTGGCGGTCGTACCGCCGGAAACGGTGTTGCCGTCGCTCTGGCCGGTAGTGGAGCGGCCCGGGTTGTCGCCGGGGCCGCTGGTGTTCGTCGCGGTGGTGGTGGTCTGCCCGGCGGTGGCGGTCTGACCGGTGGTGGTGCCCGAGCTTGTGCCGGTGCCGCCGCTGGCCGTCGCGGTGGCGGCTCTCGCGCCATACAGGCCCGGATCGCGCCCATCCGGCGCGGAGACGGCACCCTGCGTTACGGCTGTCGCATTCGGGTCGTTCGAGTAAGCGCGGATGTAATCGATGTGCGACGCGATGGAGCCGCCCGAGGCGCCGTCCTGCGTCGCCAGGTTGGTCATCAAGTACATCGGACTTCGCATGTCCGACGGCGTCGCCTGGGACCCCTTCAGCTCGCCGTCGACGTAGAAACTGATCCGGTCCGACTGCCAGTTCACGCCGTAGGTGTGATAGCCGGCCGGATTAGCGCTCGCGCTGAAGACCTGACGATTGTCCTGCCACGGCACGCCGTTCTGCGAGTCGGTGGTGTGGATCGTGCTGTAGACACCCGCGTCGTAGTTTCCGTAATGCTCGACGACATCGAGTTCCTGCCAGCCCCCGGCCTTGTTCGGATCGGCGATCTGCTTGTCGGGCATCAGCCAGAACGCGTCCCAGGCGCCGGACTGGGACGAGAAATCGGCCCGGACTTCGAAGTGGCCGTACTTCTGCGAGAAGTTGCCCTGCGTGGTGATGAGGCCGGATTCCCAGCTTCCCGGATAGCCGGACGTGGTCGGATCAGGCTTGGCTGTGATCGTCAGCGCCCCGCCTTGCACGCTGAACGGATCGTAACCCGAGCCTGAATCGACGAACGATGAACGGCCGAAACCGATGTCGGAATTGGCATCGTAGCGCTAATCCGGGCGGATATCGGCATAGGTGGTGCCGGCACCTGTCTGGGAAATGCTGCGCGTATCGAACTCGTCATCAAAGGTTAGCTTATAACCCGACAGATCCGGAAAGGATATTTTCCCCATTTCGACGGCAAGAATCAGCCATTCGTCTTCGTTCTAAGACATCTTGCCTGCATTGCTCGGGCCGGACATTGCGACCGGCGCCATGATCAGACTGGTATTCCTATTAATTTATCTGTGGAAACACTACTCAGGCGGTTGTGATGCTGTCAGGCTTTATGTCCGGGATGTGCCTGTAAACGATGATCACCCCGTCGGCGGCAGCACGCCCCAAGGGGAGGTGGCCGCGCGATCGCGGCTGACGCCACACGATCCCCTGCGCGAAGACGGACTGGAAGGCGCGCCGCAGCGAGGCGGTGCCTTCCGGACACACCGATATGGCGCGCGGCGCGCACAGGCGGCCTCGCCCGATCCGTCCCAGCCCATCGTCCCCACTGCGACGGCTGATCACGCCGACGTTACCAGTAGCCTAATGTTACACTCTTTGCGTGGGCGACCGGCCGCGCAGTCGTTGCGACCGGGGCGGCTGTGGCCTGGATGGGGGCATCATGGACCAACGGACGCCTGCCGACCTGACGCACGACGTGGTGGGCGCGGCACGCGCCGTGTCCCTGTCGGCGGCGCAGCGCGCGCGGGCCGAGGATCGCGACGACGGCTTCCCGAGCGACGATGTCGCCGACCTCGTCCGCCTCGGCTTGTTGGCGGCCCCCGTTCCGGCGGGGTGGGGCGGGGCCGGCCTGGGCGAGGAACCGGGAGCCCGGAACCTGATCGACGTTCTCCGTCTCGTCGGCTCCGGCAGCCTCGCGCTCGGACGGGTCTACGAGGGCCACGTCAATGCCCTGCAACTCGTCGCCCGCCACGGCGATCCCGATCAATGCGCGCGCCTGTTCGCCGATGCCCGGGCCGGCCACCTATTCGGCGTCTGGAACACGGAGCCACCCGGCGGAGGCCTCCTCCTCGCGGAAGACGAGGCCGGGTATCGCCTGACCGGCGTGAAGACCTTCGCGTCGGGGGCGGGCTTCGTGACTCGTGCCCTGGTCACCACGCGAGCGCCGGGCGGGGAGGGGACCCTCATGCTGGTCGTTCCGCTCGCGCCCGTGGCCGGTGCCGACCTGTCCCCCTGGCAGGCGCAGGGCATGCGCGCCTCGGCCACCGGCACCCTCGATTTCGACGGCCTGCGGGTTCCGGCCGACGCCGTGCTCGGCGGACCCGACGGTTACTTCCGCCAGCCGGATTTCTCGGCCGGCGCGTGGCGCTTCACGGCGGTTCAGCTCGGCGGCATCGAGGCGGTGTTCGACGCGTGGCGGACGCACCTCGTCCAGCTCGGGCGCGGCGCGGATCCGCATCAGCTCGCCCGCCTCGGCGAGGGGGCGATCGCCGTCGAGGGAGCGCGGCAATGGGTGGTCCGGGCGGCCGCCCTGGCGGCCGACGGAGTGCTGGCCCCGGAGCGGATGGTGGCCTTCGTCAACCTGTGCCGGCTCGCGGTGGAGAAGGCCGGCCTCGACGTGCTCCGGCTGGCGCAGCGCTCCGTCGGCCTCCAGGGCTTCCTGCGGACGCACCCGCTGGAGCGGCTGTCGCGCGACCTCGCCACCTATCTGCGTCAGCCCGGACCGGACCGGGCCCTCACGGCGGCGGCGGCCGAGATCCTCGCGACGCGCGACAGGGTGGGCGATCTCTGGGGCGGAGACGCGGCGTGACCGCCGTCTCCCGCTTCCCCGCGCCGCCGCTCGGGGAGGGGCGCCGATCCGCGGTCTGGCGCGACACGCCGCGGCGCTACGGCCGCATCAGCCGCGGCTTCCACTGGGTGATGGCCGCGCTGTTCGCGTGGCAGTTCACCGGCGCGATGCTCTACGTCACCATCGGCGACACCGCGGTGACGCGCTTCGTGGGCGGCAGCCACTTCACCCTGGGCGCGACGCTGTTCGTGCTGGTCCTATTGCGCGGGGCCTGGGGATTCGCGAACCTCCGGCGGCGCCCGCCTCATACGGGCCGCCTGGGGCGCGCCGCGACCATCGGGCACGGCGTGATCTACGGCCTGATGATCGTCGTGCCGTCTCTGGCGTTGCTCCGCCAGTACGGCTCGGGCAAGCCCTTCGCGCCCTACGGCATCCCGTTCATGCCCGGGCGGGACAGCAAGATCGCCTGGATGATGGTTCCGGGCGACCTGTTCCATTACTGGCTCGCCTTCGTCCTGCTGGCCGTCATCCTGGGTCACGCCGCCATGGCGGTCCTGCACCGCATCCTCTGGAAGGACGACGTGCTGGTGCGCATGACCTGACGGCCAGAGGGCGGGCGGCGCTTCGCCCCGCCCGCCCGCATCCGCTCAGACGAAGTGCGCGGGCAGGCCCAGCGCCTGCGCGTACACCATCAGCGCGATCGCGCCGCCGATTAGGGTGGTGGCGATGGTGATGCGGTTGGTCCAGGTCATTGTAGCCTCCATCGGGTTCGCGACTGTGTTCGCGCTGTGACCCCGATGTATGCTCAAGCTTTCGCGAACGACGTGCTCCGGAACACCTTCGGATCAATGCCGCCGCGGTGCCGGGAGCGGCGGCCGGTCTCGATCCGGCCGATCATCCTCTCGTCCGTGGACGGACCGGGGATCGTCGGCGGCCGGCACTTACCGGCGCCGGCTCCGCACGGAGGCAGTCCCGAGCACCGCGAAGGCCGTTGCGGCGCCGACACCGAGGAGGCCGGCCGCCGCGGTGAGCGGGTGCAGGGTCGCCCGCGTGTATGCGCTGCTGCGCATGACCGGCACGGGCGGATCGCCCCGGGTCTCCCCGGCCGGGATCGGCGCGTGCAGGGCGCCGTCCGGGTTGCGGGGAGCGCTCGCGCGCTTCTGCAGGGCGACGATCGCCGGGGCGAGGTAATCGTAGGCGCCCGGAGCAAATTCCTTACCGGCCGTGAAGGCCTTGCCGGCGCCGCCGACGAAGATATCGCGCTGCGGATGGACGGCGGCGTGCAGGACGGCGTTGGCGACCTCGTCGGGCGGATAGATCGGCGGCGGCAGGCTCGGCTCGCGGTCCATGTAGTTGCGCGCCCGCTGAGGCAGGGGCGTGTCGATCGAGGCCGGCTTGATCAGCGTCACCGACACCGGCGCCTTCTCGACCATCAGCTCCATGCGCAGGGCGTCGGTGAAGCCCTTCACCGCGTGCTTCGAGGCCGCGTACATGCCCTGGAACGGGAAGGCGAGGTCCGAGGCGATGCTCCCGACGTTGATGAGCGCGCCGCCATGCTGGCGCAGGTGCTCGGTCGCCACCAGCGATCCGAACACCGTCCCCCAGAAGTTGGTTTGGATCAGGCGCTCATGGTCCGCGTCGCTGATCTCGCGCAATCGCCCGTAGATCGAGACGCCGGCGACGTTCACCCAGGTGTCGAAGCCGCCGAAGGTCGCCTCGGCCGAGTCGGCGACGGCCTGCACGTCCGCGCGGTTGCCGACATCGGCCACGACGTGGATCGCCTTGCCGCCGACGCCCTCGATCTCGGCCCGGATCCGCGCCAGGGCGTCGCCGCTGCGCGCCGCCAGGACGACCCGGGCGCCGCGCTTCGCCGCCATCCGGGCGGTGGCGAGGCCGATGCCCGACGAGGCGCCGGTGATCACGATGACCTGCTCGCGGAGCGGCTTGTGCTTCATGCGGTGAACCCCGATTCCATCGTGCGCCGGCGCGGCCGTCGCACGTCAGGCTATCCCCTCAGCAGGGGGCATTGTTCCTGGAACGGGGGTGGTGTCTGCGTCGCAGGGGCCGACCGGTCTCTGCCGGAGCGCTGGAACCCTGACGGTTTCCGTGGTGCCGTGCGCTCCTCAGGGAGGAGGTTCGGCGAGGCCGTGCGCCAAGCGGGTTCGGGCGCCAACTCGCAGCGGTGGGAATGGCTGGCGACCGCCGTTCACGGCTCGCCGCGATCACGGCGCCGACCCTCGTCGTTCACGGGACGGACGATCCTCTCATTCCGCCTGCCTGCGGTGCGGACACGGCGGCTTCGATCCCGGATGCCGAGATGATGTTGATCGCCGGGATGGGCCATGACCTGCCCCCATCCCTGTACCGGGTCATCGCCGATGCGATCGAGCGAACCGCTCGCCGTTCAACCAGCTTGGCGTGAGGAGGGTAGGAAGGGCACCATCAGACGGGCACCATTCCAGGGGGGCCGAGCGGCTGCCTCCGAGAAGGCGGTTGTGTCGTCCCTACGGTCGCGATGGGTCCGAAGCGGCCGTGAATGACGGTCTGCCGGTTGCGCCTGCGTGACGAACCGGCCGCACTCGGTCTTCGCGGCATGATCCATCGGCCTAGCGTCGGGCGCGGGGCCGGGATCGATTCGGACTGGATCGAACATCGCCCGCGTGACGTTCCTCTCGAGCTACACTGGCCAAACAGGAGGAACGCTCGTGCGTATTCGCTATCTGCTGCCGCTCGTCGGCTTGCTCGCGCTCACGGCCTGCAAGGACGAGAAAAAGGCCGAGAACCCCGCGCCTCCGCCGCCCCCAGCCAGCACTGCGCCGGCAAACCCCGCGCCTCCAGCGACGACGACGAATCCGGCCCCCGCCACCAAGCCGTAACCAGGGTGCCGTGACGCTGGCGAGCCCTGGGGCGTTACCCGAAGCCGCAGGGCTCGCCCATCCGACCGGAGCGCCTGACGCCGCACCGGTCTGGAGACTTCGACCCGACCGAACCGCGCGGGACGGCTGCGACGGATCGCAAGCAGCCGCCCGTTCCCTGTGTTCGAGACGGGTTCTGGTGTCAGCGTCCGTAGATATCCTCGACGCGGATGATGTCGTCCTCGCCGGTGTAGGATCCGACCTGGACCTCGATCAGCTCGAGCGGGATCTTTCCGGGATTGGCCAGGCGGTGCATCGAGCCGATCGGCAGGTA
>NZ_JAKSYP010000159.1:0-154808 GCF_022829625.1 Methylobacterium sp. E-046
AGCGGCGTGCCCAGAACCCGATCCCATCTCGAACTCGGCCGTTAAACACGCCAGCGCCCATGGTACTGTGTCTCAAGACACGGGAGAGTCGGTCGCCGCCAGACCCGCCCATCGCAACCCCTCCCTCCTCACGAACACCGATCCGGCCCCCGGATACCGCGCCCGCTGCACCCCAGCCCGCGCCCACCCGGGACCAGCCGCACAAACTTGGCGCGGGGTGGAGCAGCCCGGTAGCTCGTCAGGCTCATAACCTGAAGGTCACAGGTTCAAATCCTGTCCCCGCAACCAACGATCTTCGACAAAGCCGGTCCGCTTCCCGCGGGCCGGCTTTTTTCGTGCGCACCGTCCCAGCCTGCAGGGCAGGGCAGGGCGGTACTTGCGCCGCCCCCCATTCAACGTCCCTGGAGATCCAGGGTCGATGAGGAACGTCGCGCCTCGCACAGCGGCTGGCGAACGAGTTTGTTCAAGGTGGCCACCCGCGCGGGGCCCGGCATCTTGGACGCGCTGACGTCCGGCGGTCCATCGACGCACGTGGCGATGTCGCCGAGCGTGATCTCGACAGTCACGCGCTCCGTCACCAAGCGCCGCGGATTCCCTTAGACGCGCCCGAAATGCCGGTCCCGGCCCGGCCGACGGTCGCGTCGCGACCCGGACCATGAAATGCGGCGGTGCTCCAGCGGCAAATCGAGGCGACGGGCACCGCAGTGTTGGCCTCGCGGAGACCAGGCCTTAAGAAGGGGCGGGGCACGCTATGTCGGGTAGCGTAGGGGGGAACGTGCGATGCTGATTGGGACGGGCGGTGCTTCCGCCCTCGAACGGGACTGACGACCGCGGTTTGCGCGTCTCCGTCTCAGTGAGCCGAACCCACATCGTCGGCGTGCGCCGTGCTGTGTCGCGAGTGATCCTGGCCGGCGCCGCGTCATGCCCGATGCTGGTCACCGTCCCGGGCCCGGCTCGCGCCTTCGATCTGTTCAACCTGTTCGGCAACGAGCCGGAGCCGCCGGCCCCGAGTCCGACGGCGCTGCCCTACACGGTGCGGATCACCGGCACCGAAGATTCCGATGTCCTCCGGGCATTGCAGGACACGTCGACCCTCTATCGCCTGCGGCAGGAACCGCCCCCGGACGGGGACGGCTTGCTGCGCCGCGCCGAGGCCGACCGCGTCAAGCTCGCCGATGTCTTGTCGGGCTTCGGCTACTACCAGGGAACGATCGCGATCCGGATCGATGGCGTCCCGGCGACGGGCCCGGCCGCGAGCGCCGTCCGTGCCGCCGAGGCTTGGCGCGATCGCGGCCTCGTCCCGACCCGGATCGCCGTCGATCTCGGCCCGCTCTATCACTTGCGCCGGATCGTCGTCCGTGACCCGGCGGGCCGACCCTTCTCCGATGCCGTTCTGCCCGTGCGCATCACCCGCGTCGACGAGGACGTGCCGGCCCGCTCGGCCACGGTGCTGGCGCGCGAAGCCCAGATCGTCGACCAGTTCAGGAGTCGGGGTCATCCGTTCGCGAAGGCCGTCGCCCGGGATCCGGTTGTCGACGATGCCGCGCACGTCATGGACGTGACCTTCACGATCGAGCCCGGGCCTGCCGCCGGTCTCGGCGCCGTCGCGGTGAGCGGCGCCCCGGGGATCGATCCTGCGACGATCCGATCCTTCATCTATGCGGAGCCGGGCGATCCGTATGCGCCTCAGGCGGTAGCCGCGATCCGCCGGTCCGTGGCGCGGATCGAGGGCATCGGGGGCGTGCGGGTTCGTGAGGGCACGGCGCTGGATGCCGACGGCAACCTGCCGCTCTTCGTCGAAGTCAGCGAACGCGAGCGCAATCTCGTGGGCGTGTCGGCGCGCTACTCCACGGTCGACGGTCCCGGAGTGCGGGCCTACTACGCCAACCGCAACCTGTTCGGGGGCGGCGAGACCTTCCGGATCGACGCCGACCTCTACTATCTCGGCCTCGGCAACGATCCATTCGCGACCCAGCGCAGGATCGCCGGAATCGGAACAAACGGGCTCGGCGGACGCCTGTCGGCGACCTACGTCCAGCCGGCCCTGTGGGGCAGCCGGAACGACCTCCTGGCCAACGTCTTCGTCACCCGCGAGGTGCAGCAGAGCTATCTCGTGGATGGCGGTGGGGCCTCGGCGGCGATCCGGCACCGGTTCTCCGATACGTTCTCGGCGCAGATCGGCCTCGACGCCCAGGTCGGTCGCTCGAAGGACGCGCTCGGCACCGTCAAGTACCGGCTGATCGGGACGCCGGCTTCGGTGACCTACGATTCCACCGACAGCCTGTTGGATCCGACCCGCGGCGTACGGGCGATCGCGTCGTTGGCCGTCTACCCCGGGGCCATCTCATCGCCGGGGATCGTGGTCGCCAAGGCGCAGGGCTCGACCTACTACGCGCTGGATGACGAATCCCGGTACATCCTCGCGGGCCGGATCGGCTTCGGCTCAGTCTCGGGTGCGCCCCTCGGGGACATCCCGGACAATTTCCGGTTCTTCGCCGGCGGCGGCGGATCGGTGCGCGGCTATCCGTACCGGACGCTCGGGCCCATCGGCCCCTTCAACCTGCCGATCGGCGGCCGCAGCCTTCTGGAGGCCTCCCTCGAGGCCCGCATCAAGGTCACCGACACGATCGGCGTCGTGCCGTTCTTCGACGCCGGGACCGCCTTCGCCTCCGCGGTGCCGGATTTCGAAGAGAAGATCCGGAAATCGGTGGGCATCGGCCTGCGCTACTACACCGGGATCGGTCCGATCCGCGCGGATCTCGCCTTTCCGCTCGACCCGTACAAGGGCGGCCACGTGCGTCCGGCGGTCCTCTATCTCAGCCTGGGACAGGCGTTCTGAATGGTCGTTTCTCGCGGGCGGACCGGATCGCGGCGCCGCTCTTCCCTTCGGGAGATGTGGCTGCGTGCGCTGGTGCTGATCGGCCTGGCGGTTCTGATGCCGGCCGGCGCCGTACCGACCCGCGCCGACGAAGGCGACAAGTCCGTCTTAGGCGGACTCCTGTCGCGCGCGCTGTCCACGCCCTCGTCCCGCGTGGCGATCGGCGCGGTCGACGGGGCCCTGTCCTCCGATGCCACGATCCGCGACGTCGCCGTGAGCGACCGCGACGGCGTCTGGCTGAAGCTCGACCGGGCCCGCATCGTCTGGCGCCGGCTCGCCCTTCTGTCGGGACGACTGGAGGTGGACAGCCTGGAGGTCGGGCGGATCGAGGTGCTGCGCCGGCCGATCCCGGGTCCCACGCCGCCGGAGGCCAAGCCCGACGGGAAGTTGCTGCCGGACTTGCCCGTGAAGGTCGAGGTCAAGGGCTTCAAGCTGGCCGAACTCGTCCTCAGCGAGCCGGTCGCCGGGCAGACCGCGCGCCTCTCGGCCGAGGGTCGGGCGCGGCTCGGCGCGGCCAGCGAGGGGCTCGACCTGCAGGCGCGGGCGCAGCGCCTTGATGCCGCCGGGCGCTTCCTGCTCTCGCTCCTCTACGTGCCGACGGGCGACCGCCTGGAACTGAAGGCCAACCTGATCGAGCCTGCGGGCGGGCTGCTCTCGAAGGCGGCCAATCTCCCGGGCACTCCGCCCATCGACTTCGACCTCGACGGCGCGGGCACCCTTGATGCCTGGAATGCCAAGCTCGACTTCACCGCCGGGCCGGACATCGGGGCAAAGGGTGGCGCGAAGATCTCCCGCATCGGCGCCGAGCGGCGCCTCGCCCTGGACCTCGCGGCGCGCATCGAGGGCTTGGCACCGGGCCCGGCGGCATCCGTCTTCGCCGGCACGACCAAGCTCGAGGGCGGGCTGGCCTTCGCGGATAGCGGCGCCTTCCGGATTGACCGCCTGGAACTGACCTCCCGCACGGCGCGCCTCGCGGCGGGCGGCAGCCTGACCAAGGATCGGATCGCCGATCTGACGCTTCAGGCCCGCGCCCTGCCCACCGAGGGCGCGGTGACGCGCGCGGGCGAGGCCGAGATCGGCCGGCTCGTGTTCGACGGCAGCCTGAAGGGGCCGCTGACGGCGCCGACGATACGCGGCAGCCTCGACGCGGCCGACCTGCGCAGCCGGGACTCGGCGTTGGATCACATCGAGGCGCGCCTCGGCGTGGAGCCGCAGGGTGAAGCGGCGGCGCAGCGCTTCGCCATCGTGGCGGATGGCAAGGTCGAGGGTCTGCGACTGGCCGATCCCGCCCTGCGCCGGTCCCTCGGGAGCCGAGCACAGCTCACCGTCCGGGCGGCCTCCGGGCCGGACGGCGTGATCGACGTCGCCACCCTGCGGCTGGAATCCGAGACGGCGCGGGCGAGCTACGCCGGCCGCGTCGGCCAGAACACACTGACCGGCTCGGTGGATGCAGCCCTGCCAGACCTCGCGGTATTCTCGGGACTTGCCGGGCGCGGCCTGGCCGGTCGCGTGGAGGTCAAGGCGCGCCTCAGCGGCGATCCCGCGCGCAAGGCGCTGGCGGCCGATCTCACCGTGTCGACCGCCGGGCTCGTCACCGGACTGGCCGCGGCGGACCGCGCCTTGGGCCGCGCGCCCACTCTTCAAGGACGCGTCTCGCAATCTTACGACGGCTACGGCTTCGACCATCTTCGTCTGGAGGGCGCTGGCCTCACCGCGACCCTCCAAGGCGAGGCAACCTCGGCCGTCGCCGACGTCGCGGGTCGCCTGGATCTCAGGAGCCTCTCGGATCTCGATGGCCGCCTGACCGGCCGCGCTGGGATCGACGCCCGGCTCACCGGCTCCCTGGAACACCCCGATCTGACGGCGACGCTGTCGGCGCCCACTGCCACGGCGGACGGCAAGCCGATCCGCGACCTGCGTGTCGAGGCCGCCCTCAAGGATGCGCTCCTCGCCCCGGACGGAAGCCTGCGCCTCTCCGGGACCGTGGCCGGCAAGGCGCTGACAGGCGGCGCCCATATCGCGCGCACAGCCGCCGACTGGGTGCTCGACCGGCTCGACCTGAATCTGGGTTCCGTCGCGGTGGCGGGGAACGCCGCGGTGGCGGCCGAGACCTGGCTCTCCGCCGGCTCCTTGTCCGTGCGCGCCAGCAACCTGGAGGATATCGCGCCGCTGACGCCCGAACCCGTGGCGGGACATCTCGACGCCACCGTGGTGCTCACCCGCGACGGCGGGCGCCAGGATGCCGCGATCCGGGCGACCGGGTCCGACCTGCGCTACGGCACCTCCGCGCTGTCCCGCCTCGACGCCAACCTGAGGGGCCGCGACCTCCGTGCCCACCCGGTTCTGGACGGACGCCTGGAGGCCGACCGGCTCATCGCCGCCGGCCAGCAGGTCGACGCGGTTCGGCTCGCCGCCGCGGGCAGCCCCGCCGGCAGCGACGTGACGCTGACCGCCAAGGCCCGCGGTTTCGGCCTCGACGGTGCGGTCCGGGTCGTCCCGGCCGACCAGATCCGCGTCGAGGTCCAGCGCCTGTCGGCCGCCCGGGGCGGCGAGCGCTTCGCCTTGAGCGGCCCGGCGACCGTCACCCTGCGCGACGGGGGCGCGGTGATCGACGGATTCGTGATCGCGGCCGGCGCCGGACGGATCACCGTGGACGGGCTGGCGGGGCGCGACCTCGACCTCCGGGTCGGGATCCGCGCGTTGCCCCTGTCCCTGGTGAGGATCGCCGCGCCGGACCTCGCGCTGTCGGGGACCATCGATGGGGAGGCGGACTTGCGCGGGCCGGCCGAACGGCCGAGCGGGCGCTACGCGCTCACCGTCAACAAGCTCGTGGCGCCGCAGACCCGGCAGGCCGGCCTGCCGCCGGTGGACGCCAGCGCAAAGGGCACGCTGTCCGGGGGAGAGGCCAGCCTGGACGGGCGGGTCTCGGCCGGGCGGGGCGTCGCTCTGACAGTCGCGGGCACGCTGCCGGTCGAGCCGGGCGGACCCCTCGACCTGCGTGCCCGGGGCACCCTCGACGCATCACTCGCCAACTCCCTGCTGAGCGTCGGCGGCCAGAGCGTCGCCGGTCGCGTCGCCATCGACGGCGGCGTCGCCGGCACGCTCGCAGCGCCCCGGGCACAGGGCTTCGCCGTGCTGACCGGCGGGAGCTTCACGGATCCGCTCAATGGCATCCGCCTGACCGGCATCGAGGGCCGGGTGAGCGGCCGGGGCGACACCGTCGTGATCGAACGCCTGACCGCCGCGGCTCGCAACGGCGGCCGTCTGGCGGTCACCGGACATGTGGCTCTGGCACCGGATTTCCCCGGGAGCTTCCACGTCACCGCCGACCGGGCGGAACTGGTCTCCAGCCCGCTGATGACGGCGGTCTCGAGTGCGGACATCACCCTGGCCGGCCCGCTGGTGCGGACGCCCAGGATCACCGGTCGGGTCGACGTGGTGTCGATCGACGTCGCCGTTCCAGACCGATTGCCGGCCACGATCCGCCCGCTTCCAGGCGTGCGCCACGTCAACACGCCGCCCGATGTGCGGGTACGACTGGTACAGCGCGCGGGCCCGAAAGCGGCTCAAGTCGGGCGGCGGCCCAGGAAGCCGGCGGTCCCGTTCGACGCCACGCTCGACGTCGCCGTGAGCGCGCCGAGCCGCATCTTCGTGCGCGGGCGCGGCATCGATGCCGAGCTCGGCGGTGCACTGCGCGTCACCGGGACCTCCGCGGCACCGAATGCCGTCGGCGCCTTCGCGATGCGCCGCGGGCGGCTCGAACTCGTCGGCCAGCGCCTCGATTTCAGCCGCGGCAAGCTGACTTTCGCGGGGAGCCTGACCGCACCGGAACTCGACTTCGCCGCGGAGACCAAGGCCGGCGACGTGACCGCCCGCGTTGCCGTGACCGGGCCGGCGGACATGCCGCAATTCGCGCTGACCTCCGATCCGGTTCTACCGCAGGACGAGATCCTGTCGCGCTTGCTGTTCAAGAAGGCGGCGGGCGGCCTCTCGCCGTTCCAGGCCCTGCAACTTGCCCAGGCAGTGGCGCAGCTCTCGGGCGGCGCGGCAGGACCGGACGTGTTCGAGCAGGCGCGCAAGGGTCTCGGCCTCGACAGCCTGGACGTCTCGACCGGTGCCAGCGGCGGCCCGGCGCTGGGCGCCTCGCGCTACATCTCGGATCGCGTCAGCGTCGGCGTGAAGGCCGGGGCCAAGCCGGCCGACACGGCGGTCGGGGTCGATTTCGACGTGACCCGGCGGATCAAGCTGAAGGGCGAGGCCGGCAGCGACGGGAGGACCAGCCTCGGCGTCGGTGCGGAATACGAATGGTAGGCGGGCGGAGGTTCCGTGGCGATCGCGCGGCCCCGGATCGACGCATTCGGGCAGCGACGACACGGTTGTCAGGAAGGAATCCTGGCAAGCCGGTGCATCTCTGCTAAATCTGCGTCTTCCGCCTGAAGCGGGACCGCGTCCGCTCCTCGCCAATCACGAAAACCACGCCGCCCGATGGACGAACTTTTCGAGACGGACGACGATCCGCCGGTGCCCGAAGGCGGCCTGCTGCGCATGTTGCCGATCATCAACCGGCGTGGCCTGCACGCCAGGGCCTCGGCCAAGTTCGTCCAGACGGTGGAGCGCTACCACGCCGCGGTCGCGGTGACGCGGGCCGGCGAGACCGTGGGCGGCCGCTCCATCATGGGGCTTCTGACGCTCGGCGCCGCCATGGGCACCCGCATCGCCGTCACCGCCGTGGGCGAGGATGCCGCGGAATGTCTGGACGCGATCGAGGCGTTGCTCGCCAACCGGTTCGGCGAAGACGAATAGCGCCGTTCACAGGTCCTTTCCGGACCACGTGCAGAGATCGACGACCGGGCAGCGGGGACAGGCCGGCTTCCGCGCCGTGCAGGTGTCGCGTCCGTGGCGGAACAGCCAGACATGCGCGCCGTCCTTGAAGCGGTCCGGCACCAGTCCGGCGAGACCGTCGGCGACGCTGTCGACCGTGGCGCCGGGCGCCAGCGGGATCCGGTTCGAGACCCGGAACACGTGGGTATCGACGGCGATCACGGGCTCATGGAACGCGAAGTTCGCCGTGACCTCGGCGCTCTTGCGGCCGATGCCCGGCAGGCGGCGCATCTCCGCCGCGCTGCGCGGGACGGTGCCGCCGAACTCGGAGAGCAGGGCCGCCGACAGCTTGACGATGTTGCGGGCCTTCGACGGGCCGAGCCCGACCGGCCGGATGAGGTCGGTGATGCGCGCCTCACCCAAACTCAGCATCCCGGCCGGATCCTCGACTGCAGCAAAGAGAGCGTCCGCGATGCGGGAGACGGTCGGTCCGGTCGATTGTGCCGAGAGCAACACCGTCACCAGCAGCCGATACGGATCGGTCCTGTTGAAGCCGGCCTTCGGATCCGGATCGATCTCGGCCAGCCGCGTGAGCACGGCCGCGACGCGGCCGGCATTGCCGGTTCCCGGTGTCGGGGCCATCTTCGCCGCCCGCGTCCGACGCGAGGCCGGGCGGAGACCGTGGACGGTGTCGCGCGCCATGCACCGGAGCTAGGGCCACGCTCCATGGCCGACAGGTTCGGACCCGCGCGGCGGATTGACCGCTCAGGATTGTACCCGTCGCCACGCCACGGACGCGCCGCCGGTTCCGATATGGAGCGTTCCGGCGACGATGGCGCCGGCCCGGCGCAGTAACTCGACCCGCAGCGCGCCGCGTCGGCCGAAGAGGCGGCTTACCACGCGCACCAGGGACGCTTCCGCCGGGTCGGCGATGATCGGCCGCCGTGCCGTCCGGGCGTCGAGGGTCAGGAAGGTCTCCACGGCATCGCGGACGGCGTCCGGCTCGGTCACCGCCAGCATCTCGGAGGCAGGCGGCTCCCATCCATGCGGACGGGTGCCCAGGAGGTTCCCGGCCGGGATCGAGCGCGGCCGCGACGGGCGGTTCGCCGCCAAGCTGAGACGGAAGGGCGCCGTCGCCCGCACGGGCTCGATGGCCCCGACGAGCCGGATCGGGCGGCGCAGAGCCGCGAGGCGAACGCGCAGCGCGCGATCGACGGCACTCGCGGCGTCGTTGTCGACGAGGGCGGTATCCAAAGCCTCCGCGGGCTGCCAGGGACGCGCGCGGCCACCCCAGATCGGATGGGGCATCGCCAGGGGCACCACGCCGCGCAGCGCCTCCCGGCCGGTCACCGCATCCTGGCTCCAGGCGAGGGCCACGGCGACCCGGCGCCCGGCGGGTCGATGCTGGGCGAGGGGCAGCAGGTGGTCGGGATCGCGGAGCGGATCCCGCACGGCGTTCCGGACCAGCATGGCCCGCCACGCGGAGACGGACGCCGCGTCAACCGTCATTGGCGACCGCAGGTCGATCCGCCAAGTGGATGCCGGATCGGCCGAGTCGTTGGCCGCCACCAGAACCGCCTCGGGATCGACGGTTTCGGCGTGCGATCCGCGCGCTTCGGATGGCAATCCGGTGAGCCCGCCCTGTATCACGGTGAAGCGTCGCACCATCGCGTGTCCTGCCCCTCGACGATCCGTCCCATTTCGGGACGGTCCGACGCGCCCGAAGCGCTGTTCGAGCGGACAGGTTCAAGGACGATGCCGTCGGGTCGCGGGTTCAGGGACCCGGGATCGCCAGGGGATTGTCGGTGAGCGCGGCGGCATCCGGCGCATCGACGCGGGGGCGACCCAGGAAGGCGTCCCAGAGCCTGCGCACGAAGGCCGGATCGAGGTCCCGCAGGATCAGGACGAGACGCGAGGTGTGGTCGGGGTCGGGCCACGCGGGCAGGGTGAGCGGGGCGTGGAAGACGTGCTGGACCCCATGCACCACCAGGGGGCGGCCCGGATCATCGGCCAGCGCCACGATACCCTTGAGCCGGAGCAGCTTCGGCCCGTGGCCGGAGCGCAGCAGGTCCATGAACATCTCGAAGGCGGCGCGGGGCACTGGGGCCTCGCTGGTCAGGCAGAGGGCCTCGATCGACGCGTCGTGCCGGTTCACGTCGGCGTCATCGCCCTGGGCCTGCGCCAGCGCCTCGTCGCCGAGCCAGGCCCGCACGTCG
Source organism: Methylobacterium sp. E-046 (assembly GCF_022829625.1). Taxonomy (NCBI): domain Bacteria; kingdom Pseudomonadati; phylum Pseudomonadota; class Alphaproteobacteria; order Hyphomicrobiales; family Methylobacteriaceae; genus Methylobacterium; species Methylobacterium sp. E-046. Next base: position 9,916 of record NZ_JAKSYP010000159.1, read on the forward strand.
GCGCCCTTGCCGTCGAGACCGAACAGCCCACCCAGCAGGGTGTCGGCGGGGGTTTCCGGCAGGACGACCGGCGCTGCCGGATTGAGGGCGGCGAGGCGGGCTCGGATCGCCGAGGCATCGAGGGCCATGTCGGTTTTGGTCAGGACGATGCGGTCGGCGATCGCCGCCTGGCGCAGGGCCTCCGGATGGGCGTCGAGGGTGTCACCGCCCGTGATCGCGTCGACGACGGTCACCACCGCCTGCAGCCGGAAGCGCAGCACGAGATAGGGATGGTAGATCAGGGCGTGCAGGATCGGCGCCGGGTCGGCGAGACCGGTGGTCTCGATCACCACGCGGCGGAACGGCCGGATCCGGCCGTTGTCGCGCTTGCGGAGAAGATCCTCGAGGGTGGCGATCAGGTCGCCCCGCACCGTGCAGCACAGGCAGCCGGCGCCGAGCAGGATCATGTCCTCGTCGACGGTCTCGATCAGCAGATGGTCGAGGCCGATGGCGCCGAACTCGTTGACGATCACCACCGTGTCGGCGAGCGCCGGATCGCGCAGCAGCCGGTTCAGGAGCGTGGTTTTCCCAGCGCCGAGGAATCCGGTGAGCACCGTGAGCGGGATCGGTTCAGGACGGCGTGGATCCGGCTCGGGCGCGGTCATCTGTGACATGAACGTCGACGTGGGGTCGTCGGACGCCTGCGGCAACGGCCCGGGACGTCCGACATCGATCCTACTCCCCGGCGGCAGCCTTCTTGGCCGCCGGCTTCTTCGCCGCGGCCTTGGCGGTGGCGGCCTTGGCAGTGGCGGCCTCGGCGGGGGCGGCCTTGTGGGCGGCGGCCTTGTGGGCGGCGGCCTTCGGCGCCGGCTTGACCAATCCCCTGCCGGGCTTGGCCTCCGGCATCGTCGGGGTCTCGACCGCCGTGTAGGCGCTCGCCGTCCGGGGGAGAGGATGACCCGGCTTGGCCGCGACCTTCGGGGCCGGCTTGGCCGCCTGCGCCGCCTGCGCGCGCTCCAAGCGCTCCGCGCGGGCCTGCTTGGCCGCCTCCAGCGCCGCCGCGCGCTTCACCTTGGCGGCTTCGAGCTTCGCGGCGCGGGTGTTGGCGACGGCGGCCTTCTGCTCGGCCTCCTGAGCGTCGAGGATCTGCTGACTCTCGGCGGGATTGCGTCCGACCCAGACCGCGACGGGCTGGAGCGGCGCCCGGGGCGGCAGGCTCCGGGCCCGCAGGGCCGGGTTGGAGAAGGCCGCGAGCGCCAGGGCCGGCGAGTTCGCTGCGGCACCGCCGACGAGTTGCGCCGCGGAGCCGGGGGCGCTCAGCGCACCGGGGCCGTCCTCGATGGCCGGGGGCTTCTTGCCGCCGCACACGAAGGGCCGCATGTCCGGAGGCGCGGGGATGGCAGAGGCCGGCAGGGCATCGAGGGTCGGGCTGGTCCAGCCGGCGCTCTGGGTGAAGGCGTAATCGAACAGGTCGGCGGCCTTCACGTCGCGCTCCCGCGGGCTCGGCTGCCCCATCACGATGGTGACGATGCGCCGGCCGTTGCGCGTGGCGGTCGCCACCACGTTGAAGCCGCCCGAGCAGATGAAGCCGGTCTTCATGCCGTCCGTACCCGGATAGCGCCCGAGAAGGCCGTTGTGGTTCGCCATCACGGCGCGGCCGAACTGGATCGCCGAGATCGAGAACAGGTCGTGGGAATCCGGGAAGTCGCGGAGCAGGGCCCGGGCCAGCACCGCCATGTCGCGGGCCGAGGTCCATTGGCGCGGATCGGGCAGGCCGTTGGGATTGTACCAGTGGCTGTCGCGCATGCCGATCCGCACGGCGGTCTCGTTCATCATCGCGGCGAAGTTATCGACCGAGCCGCCCAGATTCTCGCCGATCGCGAAGGCGATGTCGTTGGCCGACTTGACCATGATGATCTTGAGGGCGTTGTCGAGGGTCAGCTGCGTCCCCGGCTTGAACCCCATCTTCGACGGCGGCTCCGCGGCGGCGGCGGCCGAGACCGTGATCATCGAGTCGAGCGACACCTTGCCCTGCCGCACGAGGTCGAGGGCGACATAGGTGGTCATCAGCTTGGTGATGGAGGCCGGATACCAGGGATCCGTCGGCGCCTGCGAGTAGATCACCTTGCCCGAATCGACGTCGGCGACGAGGATCGGCACCGTGACCGCCTGCGCCGCGCCGAGACCCACGAGGCTCGTTCCGAAGAGGCCCGTCAGCGCCGCAAGCCCGACGGTGAGGCGCCGGTAGAGAGAAGAGGACATTCGAGCCCGACTCGTCAGAGGATCGCCAGGGTCGGCACCGCGAGGCGCCGGTCTTCCGGCCGGCCGGCCGGCACGAGGCACAACCCGGACGGCCGGTTTCGGTCGCCGAGCAGCATCACGGCATGAACGGGCCTACCGTGGCAAGAGCAAGGCGAGACCCCAGGGGGGGTCTGCGCCGCGCGACTGTCGGTGGTCCACCGGCTGCGCACAGCCTATGTGCTGGCCAGGCGTCGCGGCGACGATGATTGGGACGGCAGTGGCTTACGCGGTCAAGGAGATCTTCCACACCCTGCAGGGCGAGGGCGCGCAGGCGGGACGCGCGGCCGTGTTCTGCCGCTTTGCCGGATGCAACCTTTGGTCGGGGCGTGAAGCCGACCGCGCGGCGGCGGCCTGCCGATTCTGCGACACGGATTTCGTGGGCATGGACGGTGAGGGCGGCGGACGCTTTGCCGACGCGGCCGCCCTCGCGGGCGCCATCGCGGCGGCCTGGGCCGGCGGACCGGACAACCGCTACGTGGTGTTTACGGGCGGCGAGCCGCTGCTCCAGCTCGACGTGCCCCTGATCGAGGCCGTCCACGCGGAAGGCTTCGAGATCGCCATCGAGACGAACGGCACCCTGCCGGCGCCGCCCGGCATCGACTGGATCTGCGTGAGCCCAAAGGGCCGCAACGCCCTCTCCCTTGTCACCGGCGACGAGCTCAAGCTGGTCTATCCACAGGCGGACGCCGATCCCGCGGAATTCGTCGACCTGCCCTTCAGGCACCGCTTCCTTCAGCCGATGGACGGGCCGGGCCAGACCGCGAGCACGCAGGCGGCGATCGCCTATTGCCGGCGCGATGCACGCTGGCGCCTATCCCTGCAGACGCACAAGATGATCGGCATCCCCTGACAAGATCACGGCAAGATGCGGGACGATCAGGCGCGTGAGCCCTTCCCAACACGCAGGAAATAGGTGACGATCGCGGCGGCACTTCAGCTACGGATCGGCGCCCTTGATCTTGGATGGATCTCCGGAGACCCGTTGGAACAACGCCCGCTTCGATTGCGACAGTAGCGCATCCGGAGCCGACGGCGTCTGGCCGATCGATCCTGATCCCCGGTTCACCAATCTCCGAGGCCGGCAGAACTGGCACCTCCGGGACGGCCGAACCGTGGCAACCGACGTCGCCGGCCAGCGCATCGGCGCGGATGATGCCCGGATCGCGCTCCTCGGCATCCGGCGGGACTCGCGTGCCGAACCGTTCCCGGTCGCATTCGCGCATGCACCATCGACCGGCGAGGCGCTGGGTCCGCCCGTGCCACGGCCCGATCCCGCCCTGCTCGACATCGACGGCGGCAGCGCCGTCGAGGTGCCGCTCCCCAGCGGGAGACCGCTGCTGTTCCGCGCCGGACGCCCCGCCGGCCTCTACCTGCTTCACGACAATCTCGGCGCGCTGGAAGCCTGGACCGGCCGCGGCTTCTCGGCTCTCGGACGGCTTCCGGTCTCCGCGACGGGACCGGCCCTCGCCGTCGGCCCGGAGGGCGTGGCCTACACGACCGCCACCGCGCTGGTTTCGCTGACGCTGCCGCAATTCGGCCCGGGCCTGGCTCACGGCGCGGCGCGGATGCCGGGCCTGCGCTTCCTCTCCGCGCCCTGCTGGCGCGGGGCCGACCTGCTCGCCTGGGCCGAGCGCGACGGCTGGCTGGTCCGGTGCCGCGGCACGGCCGGCTCGGACGGGCTCGACCTGTTCGAGACCGGCCGACGCGCCCCGGGCGGCCGATTCTCCGGCCCGTGGGTGAACCGCCTCGGCGACGCGATCTGGACGGGATCGGGCGGATTCGTCACGTGCGACGCCGGTGACGACGGCATCCGTTTCGATTCTTGGCCGGATGGGTTCAGTCCGATCCTCAATCAGGCCCCGTGGCGCGACCGGGCCGACGTGCCCCATCAGCTCGGCTCGGCGGACAGCCGCTACCACGTCGCCGCGCTGTCGCGCGATGCGACGCTCCAGCGTCTCGACGGCCCCCATCTCACCGCAGGGACCGTCACCTACTGGGGCGACGCCCGGTTCGCGGCGCCCTGGCAGGCGCCAGCCGAGAGCCTGAACCTCGGCGGCCACGCGGGGAGCCTCCTGGTCCCGGTGCTGGCGATGCCACGGGACACCGTCCTGCTGGCCCTCCGGCTGGAGGGCCAGCAGGGTGGCTTCATACGGGGCGCTCTCCAACCCGGCCCCGTGACGGGCCATCTTCTCCACCACGCGCACGGGGCGGGACTGCGTCGCCTGCCGGTCAGCCTCGACGTCTGCGCCATCGGCGACCCGGGAGCGCTCCTGCACGATGGGGCGCTCTACCTGTGGAGCCGATCAAGTGGCCGTTGCCACACCCTGCGGCTGCGCTCGGCATGAAGACTTGGCTGCAGACGCTCCTGGCGCTCCTCGTGCTGACGGGCGAACCGGCCCGAGCGGAGTCTCCGGTGCGTCAGCTCTTCCTGATCCAGGATTCCGGCTGGATGGAGCCCTTCCTGACCGCGAAGGGCTCACAGTTCCGGCCCCTCGTCGAGGCCCTGATAGCGGCCGCCGGAACGCAGACCGATGTGGTGGCGGTTGCAGCCTTCGATCAGGACGGTCAGGTCCCAGGACGTCCTTCCCCGCGTATGCTGTACGAGGGTCCCTACCGAGCGGACCGCGTTCGGGCCGCCGTGACGGCCATCGACCTGCCGCGCAAGGCCGGCGGACAGGCCTATGCCGATGCCGACTTCAACGGCGCGCTGCTCGGCGGGATCCGCGCCGGCCTGCACGGCGGCGACGGCGTGATCTGGATGATCACGAACAACAAGAACGCGCCCGGCAACAGCGCCGAAGTTGAGCGCAACACCGCCGCCTTCTACGCGACCCTGCGCGCCGCGCCGGCCGTCGCGCGGATCATCGCCTATCCGGTCCGGATGCCCCTGAGGGGGCGGAATTTCTCGGAAGCGGGCTTCGTCGTCTACGGGATCGGCTACGGCCCATCCGGCGGGCGGGCGCTCGCGACCGTGCTGGCCACTCCGGCCCTGCGTGCCCTGTTCCATCACCCGCCGGTGACCCTCAAGCCCATCAGGGCCGGCGCCCTGGCCCTGAGCATCGATCGTGTCGACAGCGGCGGCCTGGAGGCCGGGCTGGAGGACGGCATCTTGGTGGTGCGTGGAGCCGACGCCGCCGGCGGAACGGTGCTGCGCTTCATCGGGCATCTGACCAACGGATTCTACCCGCAGCGCATCGCCTCGGCCACGCTCGCCTTGAATTGGAGCGCGGATCGTTCCGCGACCGAGTTGGCGCGCGCGGCGGTTCTGCCGGACACGGTGGTCGACCTCGCACCGCAGGCTGAGAGTGCGCCCCTCGCGGTGACCCTGACGCTGCCCCCGATGCCGCGCCCGCCCGGTCTGGCCGGGCTGCTGTCGGCTGGCCAGGCGATTGACGGCATCCTCACCCTCCGCCTGACCAACCTGCGCCTCACCCTCGATCCAGCGTTCCTCGAGCGTGTGCGTCCAATCTTCGGGAGCGACCTTTTCAGCGCGGATCAGTCCCCGGAGCCGGCCGCCGCGGATGCCCTGGAGGAACGCCTACCCGGCCTGTTTCGCGACTATCGCGGCGTGGCCGAGGCGGCTGTCAGTCTGCCTGTCCGGATCGAGGCGGCATTCTCACCCTGGCCGCTCGCCGCGACCGCGTTTGGTGCCGGCGCCCTTGTCGGGGCGGCGGGCCTCTGCGCCGCAAGGCTTCGACGTGCCAAGCTCTACACGGTGACGCTCGGTTCGTCGACGAAGCGCGTCATCCTCAGGCCGTATCGCGCCGCGGTCCTCTGCGCACCCGATGGCAGCCGCTGGCGGGTGCGGGCGAGCCTCCGGGGCGAGCCAAGCGCGACCCGGATCGCGGATGCCGGACCCGGAGCATGATCGGGCTCCACGGCGACGCCGGATATCCGCCAGCCATCCGGATCCAGGGGCCGGGCGGGCGCGACTTCACGATACCGCCGCCGCAGGGCGCAACCCCGCGGGTGGCCCCGGCGCCGCCGGCCGCGGCCGCGAGCCCGTTCGCGAGGCTGGAGCGCGCTCCGACCACACCGGAGATCCTTCTGGGAGCTTCCGCCCTCCTGATGTTCGGGCTCGTCTTCCTGGTCGTCCGGCACGGTGTCCGGGTCCACCTAATCAACCGTCGCGCGACCCTCGACGCCGCGGACGGCGCGAGCTGGGTGCTGTTCGCCGCCCTGATGCTGACGGCCTCGATCGTGGTGGGCGCTACGGTGGGACGTCTCTGGCAGGCCTGGGCGGGACTGACCGCGGGCTTCTCGCTCTGCGTGATCCTGTTCGCCACCGCTCTGGCGCTGTTCCTGCGCGCCTCCGAACGCAGGCGCTGAACCGATGGACGATGCGCGCAAGGCCGGCATCGAGCGGCAACTGAAGGTTCGGCCGACCGTCTTCGTGGCGCTCGGCGGCACGGGCATGGAGGTTCTGCTGCGCCTGCGCCGCCGCATCCTCCAGGCCGATTGGAACGGGAACCGGATCGGCGCCCTCGACCAGTTCCCGGCGGCCGCCTTCCTGTATTTCGACACCGACACCCTGGAGGCGCGCGAATCGCACCGCCCCGCCACCGATCCGCTCTCCGCCAAGGTGGCTTTCCGCGAGGGCGAGACCCTGCAGAAGGCCGTCAACCTCGCCCGCTACCAAGCCGAGAGGCGGAGCTACCCGCACATCGACGCGTGGCTGCCCGCCCGCGATCTCTCGCGGATCGACGCTTCCAAGGGCGCCGGACAGATCCGTGCCATCGCCCGCCTGCTGTTCTTCGACGAGGTTCGCAACCTGACCGACCGCTTGGCCGCGAAGGCCGGCCTCGTGCTCGCCAACATGTCGAACGAGGCGCAGCTGCGCGCGCTGGGCATCGACACCGCCACCGAGCTGCGCTTCGTCGTGGTCGCCTCGGTGGCCGGCGGCACCGGTTCAGGCACGGTGATCGACGCCGGCTACGCGATCTCGTCCCTCGAGACCCCCAAGCGTCCCGACGCCGTCGACCTCTTCCTCGTCCTGCCCTCGGGCTATGTCGGCGCCAACCGGGATCGGGTCTTCGCCAACGGCGTCGCGACCCTTTCCGAGCTCGAATACGCAATGCGCGGCACCCCGCAGCCACCCTACGTGGAGCGCTGGGGCGATCACGAGCGGGTCGCGCCCGGCGTCGAGCGGCCCTTCAGCGACGTGTACCTGTTCGACAGCCAGAACCTCGCCGACCAGCGGACCAACGCGGTGAGCGACCTCTACGACATGATGGCCGACGTCCTGTTCGAGGATTTCGGCAACTCCGAATTCTCGGGGCGCAAGCGCTCCGTCGCGGTGAACCAGACCCAGCACAAGATGCGCAAATGGGCGCCTCCCAGCCCCCTTCGGGCGAACCACGCGGCCCTCTACGCCCTCAGCTATTCCGCCCTCGGCCAGGCGGTGCTCGCCACGCAGGGCAGCCTGGAAGTCGAGGCGGCCGCCGCCCAGGTCGGGCTCGACATGGTGGGGACCTTCTTCGGCGTCGCCCGGGGCCTGCCCGAGCGGCGGATCCCCACCATCGAGGAGCGCGACCGCTTCGCCGCCGATCGCCTCGCGCTCCGCTTCTCGGTCTTCGAGACCTTTCCGAAGGTGCTCCGTCCGGCGCCGCCGGGCATCGCGGAGTTCGATCTGATCGATCAGATCCTGCGGCGTCCGGACGGAACCTCGATCCAGGAGGCGGTGGCGCTCGCCGCCGACGACGCGGTCGATGCGATCCGCCACGAACTCGCGGTCCCGCGCGATTGGGCGCCCAACCTGCGCAAGGCGGCCGAGCGCCTGCGGGACGACATCCTCGGCCGGACAGGCTCGGGCACCCTGTACGGTCCCCGCGGCGCGGAGGTGCTGGACGCGCGGGTGAAGCTCGAGGCGGCTTGGCTCGCTGATCGGGACGGCACCCTGCTGGCAGCGCTGTACCGCGTCCTCGACGATCAGGAGCGCGGCGGCCTCGACTATGCGCGCGCCCTGATCGAGGGCGTGAACGACCTGATTGAGGCCGACGGCGGGGCGCTCGCCCGCCTGACCACCGCCGCCGATACCTACGCGCGGTTGGCGGACGAGATGCTGGCCGAACATTTCTCCGCCTCGCTCAGCCGCCTGGAGCAAGTCCGGCCGGGCCTGATCTTCTCGCACCGCCGCGATGCCGAGCGCTACCTGGAGCAGGCCCGGGACGATCTTCGCGGCTCCTGCGTGCTGCGGATCCGCGCACTGGCCGCTCGCGAGGCCGCCGAGTTGCTGCGCCGGGTCTCGACGCGACTCGGCAGCCGCATCGGGCGCGATCCGGAGACCGGACTCGCCCGACACGACGGTCTCCTGGGGGTGCTGAACCAGGGCCGCGCGGATGTCGGCGCGTTGATGCGCGCGCTGCGGCTCGACATCGCCGAGATCCGCGACGCGATCGACCGCCCCTCCGGCGGCACGTTTCTCGTTCTGCCCTCGGGCGCCCCACAGGGCCTCGCGGCGCCGCCGATGGACCGCCTCGCCTGGGCGCGGGAGGCGTTCCAGGCCTATGGCGGTTCCCGCGCCATCTTCGCATTGCTGCGGTCGGAGGAGGGCCGCGGGGAGCTGCTCGATGCCGTGCGCGCCATGGCCCGCCGCCGGCTCGGCCCCCACCGCGCGCGCATTCCCTCCGCCCTCGATGCCCTGCGCGCCCTGCCGGCCGAGCGGCAGCGGGACATCCTCGGATTGATGCTGTTGCGCTGCATGCCGTGGATCCAAGTGCAGTTCGACGCCTTCAGCCCCAGCGGGGACCAGTTCAAGACGATCCTCGCCATCGAGGGCGCGCACGCCTTCGAGGCCGAGTTCGGCGCGATCCTGCGGGCGAGCCTGCCGCCGATGCTCGGCGCCGGGGCGATCAGCGTGCTGGAATCCAGCCAGCGCGGCCGCATCGTCTGCTACTGCGAGTTGTCTGGCGTGCCCCTGGACGTGCTCGGTCCACTCCGGCGGGACTGGCGCAGCGCCTACGCGCTGGAACTGGATCGCCTGGACGCGATCCCGCTGCACAACCACAAGGATTATCTGCGCTTCCCCGACCCCGTCGCACCGACCGCGGAGGAGACGGAGGCGCTGCGCGAGACCCTGTCGCTGTTCCTGCGCGCCGTCTGTCTCAACCTGCTGGTGCGGTCGCCGGACACGGGACTCTGGCGCTTCGAATTCGAGCCGGGCGACTGGCGCAGCGTCGGCTCCGAACGTACGCTTCGGCGCCGACACTTCGACCGGGCTCAGGCCGCCATCATCGCGGCGCGACTGACCGAGGTCGAAGCGAGCCTCTCGGCCGTCCAGATTCTGGCGCTCGCCGCCCTGTTCAGGTGGACCGCCAACCGCGCCTATGCGCCCCGGCGGGAGGCGGTGAATTTCGATGCCGAGGTGCGGGTCGGCGGCGTCGGTCACGCGGTTGCCCACACGCTGGCGCAGCGCTGGCGGCGCGCGGCACCGGAGGCGGGCCGCCTTCCGGGCGATGCGGACGCGCTCCACGACGCGCTTCTCGCCCGGATCGCGGACTGGACCCAACCGATCCCGGGCAGCCTCGGCGACCTTCCGCCCGAGGAGGCCAACCGCGATCCGGGCGATCCGCCGGCCTTCCGTGCCGCGGACAAGCGCTCCGTCGAGCCGGGCGCCTTCACAAGCGACCGGTTGCTCCGCCTGACCGAGCCCGCGCCGCCGGCGAGGGCCATGGCGCGGTTCTACGTCTATCGCGACGCCGTCGAGGGCCCCTGGTCCCTCTCCGAGCTCGCCGCCATGGCGCGGTCCGGGACCCTGACGGCGGCCACGCAGATCCACCCGCCGGGGGGGGCCTGGATGCCGGCCGCCGCGCACCCCGACCTGGCGCCGCTGCTCGCACCTCCGCCGCCCTGTGATCGGTGAGGGCGGCAATCAGGCACGCATCGCCGCGCGCTGCGCGCGCGCAGCCCGGATCGCCGAGCGCGCGAAACGTCCCCGGGCCCGGGAGGGGTCGGGTTCCTGTCCGGCGAGCACCGTACGCCGCAAGGCCACCAGCGCCGGATCGCCCCAGGCATCGAGGAGGTGCCCGAAGGCCCCGTGGCGCGCCGCATCGAACGGGATCGGCCGGCCCGATCCGTCCCTCAGCGGGTGCGCCGGCTGGAAGCCGCCGCACGGGACCAGTTCCCCGGGGATCGGTGCGGTCGCCGCGTGCGTCCGCCGGAGCGCCAGGAGTTTCGGCAGGATGTGACTGCGCGGCCCGGGGCCCGAGGTGCCATCGGCCGCCCTCCACGGGTAGACCTCGATCCGCCCCAGGCGCGTGACGAAGACGTGATGCAGCCTCGTCTCGGCGAGCACGTGTCCGGCCGGATGATCCGGGAGCAGGATCGAACGGCCGAGCCCGGCTCGGAGGCGTTCGATCCAGAGCGGGTCCGCGGTCCGCACGCAGGCATCCGCGGCTTCGAGGCCGAGCCCGAGATCGAACAGGGGCGTCGCACGGTCCTGGGGCCGAGCGGCCGTCGCGTCGGGGCCCAGTTCCGTCAAAACGCGCCGCCGGCCCATCGCGCAGGCAGCCGCGGGCAAGCAGAGCGCCACGGCTTGGCTCCAGCCATCCGCGAAGCCGGTCTCGTAGGCGAAGGGTCGGAGATCCGGCGGCGCAGCGAGCACGATCGCGCCGCGGGCCGTCACGAGCCCCATCTCGTCGGGGCCCGGATTTCGAACCGGCTCTCCAGGGTCTCGGGCGAAGGTCGCGGCGGTTCCGTAGCCGCCCAGGCTCCAGATACACGCGGGCTCGGCGAGTTGCGCGCGCAGGAGCGCCTCCACGGACCGCGTCGCCCCGTCCGCCATTAGCCCCCCGCGAGAGCGCCACCGCAACCGGCACGCCTTGACACGGCCGGCGAATGACCGGAAGTCGCGGGTCGATCAACGAGGTTGCATTCGGCGCGGCGGGTGCACGGCTCCGCGCGACCGGCGCGGACACGTTCGAAGGGCCTCGCGACAGGATCTGCGGGAGAGGCGCTGGCATGAACGTCATCGAGACTGAGATCCCGGACGTGAAGCGCATCGTGCCGAAGCGCTTCGGCGACGCGCGCGGATGGTTCTCCGAGACGTTCCGCATCGACGCGATGGAGCGGGCCGGGATCAGGACCACCTTCGTTCAGGACAATCAGTCCTTCTCCGCGCCGCAGGGCACGATCCGCGGCCTCCACTTCCAGATCGCCCCCCAGGCCCAGGCCAAGCTGATCCGGGTCCTCCAGGGCGCGATCTTGGACGTCGCGGTCGACCTCCGCAGCGGCTCCCCGACCTACGGCCGGCACGTGACGGCGACCCTCGACGCCGAGACGGGCGAGCAACTCTACGTTCCGCACGGCTTCGCCCACGGCTTCTGCACCCTGACGCCCAACGTCATGGTCGCCTACAAGGTCGACTCCTACTACAGCCCGGAGCACGACCGCGCGCTGCTCTGGAACGATCCCGAGATCGGGATCCAATGGCCGGTGTCGAGCGAGGCCGCGATCCTGTCCGACAAGGATCGCCGCGCGCCGCGCCTCGCCGACCTCGGGCCAGTCTTCTGAACCGCGCGGCCCGGCCGCAATTTCGTCACGCCGGCCGGTCTTACGCTGCCCGGCCATCCCGTTTCAGACCTGTCCGAAGAGGTACATCGCCATGCGCATCCTGGTGACCGGAGGCTGCGGCTTCATCGGCTCGGCGCTGGTGCTGCACCTCGTCAACGATCTCGGCCACGAAGTCTGCACCCTCGACGCGATGACCTACGCGGCCAATCCCGTCTCCCTGGCGTCGCTCTCCGACAACCCGCGCCATCGCCTCGTCGAGGCCGATATCTGCGACCGCGCCGCCGTGCAGAAGGCCTATGCCGACTTCCAGCCTCAGGCGGTGATGCACTTGGCCGCCGAGAGCCACGTCGACCGCTCGATCACCGATCCGGGCGCCTTCGTGCGCACCAACGTCATCGGCACGCAGACCATGCTGGATGGGGCGCGGGGCTATTACGAAGCCCTGTCGGAGGAGGACAAGAAGAGCTTCCGGTTCCTCCACGTCTCCACCGACGAGGTCTACGGCTCGCTGCCGCCGGACGCGTTCTTCACCGAGGAGAGCCGCTACGATCCGCGCTCGCCCTACTCGGCCTCGAAGGCGGCCTCCGACCACCTCGCCCGCGCCTGGCACGAGACCTACGGCCTGCCGGTGCTGGTGACCAACTGCTCGAACAATTACGGGCCGCGTCACTTCCCCGAGAAGCTGATCCCGCTGATGATCCTCAATGCCCTGGAGGGGAAGAAACTGCCCGTCTACGGCGACGGCCTGAACGAGCGCGACTGGATCCACGTGGAGGATCACGCCAAGGGCCTCGTTGCCGTGCTGGAGCGCGGCCGGATCGGCGAGACCTACCTGCTCGGCGGCCGCGCAGTGCGCAACAACCTCGCCGTGGTGAAGGCGCTCTGCGCGGCCTTCGACCGGCTGCGTCCGCAGAACGCCCCGCACGAGCAGCTGATCAGCTTCGTGGCCGACCGTCCGGGCCACGACCGGCGCTACGCCATCGACTGCTCCAAGGCCGAGACCGAACTCGGCTGGCGGCCGCAGAAGACCTTCGAGCAGGCGCTGGAAGAGACCGTCGCTTGGTACCTCGAAAACGAGAGCTGGTGGCGCCCGATCCGCGAGGGCCGCTACAAGGGCGAGCGCCTGGGGCTGAACGCCTGATGGACGTCCTCGTCCTCGGCGGTGCGGGGCAGGTCGGAACCGAGCTGCGGGCCCTCGCGTGGCCGGCGGGCGTGTCCGTGCACGCGCCGGGCCGCGCGGAGCTCGACATCACCGACGCGCGGGCCGTCGCGGCGGAGCTTGCGGCCCGGGACTACCGGGTCGTGATCAACACGGCGGCCTACACCGCCGTCGACAAGGCCGAGGCCGACGTGGTCGCGGCGTGGCGCCTCAACGCGCTGGCTCCGGCGATCCTGGCGGCCGCCACCGCGGAGACGTCGATCCCGCTGGTACACGTGTCGACCGATTACGTTTTCGCCGGCTCGAAGCCGGACGGCGCCTACGCACCCGACGACCCGATCGACCCGCAGAGCGTCTACGGGGCCAGCAAGGCGGCCGGCGAGCTCGCGGTGCGCACGGGCAATCCGCGGCACGCGATCGTCCGGACGGCCTGGGTCGTGAGCCCGCACCGCGGCAACTTCGTCAAGACGATGCTGCGACTCTCGGCCGAACGCGACGCCCTCACGGTCGTCGACGACCAGTACGGCTGCCCGACCTCCGCCGCCGACCTCGCCGCTGCCTTGGCGACGATCGCGCGGCGCCTGGCCACGGACGCCGACGCGCCCACCGGTACGTTCCACTGCGTGAACGCGGGCGCCACCACGTGGTGCGGCTTCGCCGAAGCGATCGTGGCGGGCTCGGCCCGGCGCGGGGGCCGCCCGGTACCGGTCAACGGTATCCCCACCTCCGCCTATCCGACACCGGCCCGGCGGCCGGCGAATTCGCGCCTGTCCACCGACAGCCTCACGGCCGCCTACGGCCTCGCGCCGCGCCCCTGGCAGGCGGCGCTCGACGATATCCTGGACCGGCTCGTCGGGCCGGTGTCAGAGGGAGTTTCCAAGCCATGAAGGGCATCGTTCTGGCCGGCGGATCCGGCACGCGCCTGCACCCGGCCACGCTGTCGATCAACAAGCAGCTCCTGCCGGTCTACGACAAGCCGATGATCTACTACCCGGTCTCGGTGCTGATGCTGGCCGGCATCCGCGAGATCCTGATCATCTCGTCGCCGGAGCACCTCGACAACTACAAGCGCCTGTTCGGCACCGGTGAGCAGTTCGGGCTCAAGTTCTCCTACGCGCTGCAGCCGCGCCCGGAGGGCCTCGCGCAGGCCTTCGTGATCGGGCGCGACTTCGTCGGCGAGGACGACGTCGCGCTGATCCTCGGCGACAACCTATTCTTCGGCGCCGGCATGGGCGAACTGCTGGAACGCGCCGCCGCGCGCCGGCAGGGCGCCACGGTCTTCGCCTACCATGTCGACAACCCACAGGCCTACGGCGTGGTCAACCTCGACAAGTCCGGGCGCCCGACCAAGATCGTGGAGAAGCCGCAGAATCCGGAATCCACCTGGGCGGTGACCGGCCTCTACTTCTACGACAATCAGGTGCTCGACATCGCCGCCGACGTGACGCCCTCGGCCCGCGGCGAGCTGGAGATCACCAGCGTCAACGAGGCCTACCTGCAGCGCGGACAGCTCCACGTCGAGCGGATGTCGCGCGGCTACGCGTGGCTCGATACCGGAACCCACGACAGCCTGCTGGAGGCGAGCGAGTTCGTCCGCACGCTCCAGCACCGTCAGGGATTGCAGGTGGCCTGCCTGGAGGAGATCGCCTACCTCCAGGGCTTCATCAACCGCGACCAGCTCGTGGCCCGCGGCGAGATGTTCGCCAAGACGGCCTACGGTCAGAACCTCCTGCGACTCTCCCGTGAGAGCGAGGACGATCTGCGCCTGCGTCGCGGCAAGTAACGCGGCTCGACGCGGGCCGGCTACTTCGGGCTGCAGCCGACGCAGATCCCGCGCATGACCTTGTCGTTCTGCGCCTCCCGCGGCGTGCGGTCGCGGCGGTCGTCCGGGGTGGCGGCGCCGGCACCGCGGCTCGGCGGCATGACGCGCCCGACCGACGAGGCGTTCGGGGCGGTCGCCGTCGAGGTGGGGCCGCCACCGGTGCCGGTCTGGGCCTGCGCCAGGGCGGCGCCGGTCGCCAAAACGGGCAGAAGAAGCGAGAGGCAGAGGGTCGAGGCTTGGCGTTTCATCGGTCCGGAACTCCGTGTCGGGCCATAACGCGGGTGTGACCATGCGGTTCGATCCGCGGCGCGGACTCCACCTTTGTTCGCCTTTGCAGAGACGATGGGGCGCCGTATCAGGGGCCCCGAACCCGCCGCCGACCCTTCGAAGCGTCGAAACTCGGAGACGCCGCGACGATGCGGGACCCCAACGCGATCGATTTCTGGCGCGGCTTCGCCCTGATCACGATCTTCATCAACCACATTCCGGGTAACACCTTCGAGCGCTACACCTTCTCGCAATACGGCATCTCGGACGCGGCCGAGCTGTTCGTGTTCCTCGCGGGATGGTCAATCGGCATCGCCACCCGCGGCCGAGACGGCGTGCCGGAGGCGCCCGGGAAGAGCGTGGTCCGGCTGCTGGCCCGCACCGTTGAGGTCTACCGGGCCCAGCTCACCGTGATGCTGCTGGCGCTGGCCCTCATCGCGGGCGCGGCGCTGCTCCTCGACAATCCGCTCATCCTCGAATGGCATAACGCCGGCAACTTCTTCGCGGACCCGATTCAGTCCGTCTGCGGCATGGCGCTGCTGACCTATCAGCTCGGCTACTTCAACATCCTGCCCCTGTACGTATTGCTGATCGGCATCGCGCCGCTCTTCGTGCTGGTCGGTCGCTTCAGCTTGGTCGCGGCCCTGGCGCTGTCGGGAAGCATCTACCTCGCGAGCCTCGTGTTCGAGTGGAACCTGCCGTCCTGGCCAGGGGAGGGCGACTGGTTCTTCGATCCGCTCTGCTGGCAGGTCCTGCTGGTGCTCGGCTTCGTGCTCCAGGGCTGGAACCTGCGCACCGACATCCTGCGCCGCTGGTCGCGGAAGCTGTTCCCCGCAGGCATCGCCATCGTGGTCCTGGGTGTCGTGCTGGCGGTGACGGAGATCCGGCCTGATCCCATGGTCGTGCCGGAGCCGCGCCTGCTGTTTACCTTCGAGAAAACCTACCTGACACCGGCGCGGCTTCTGCATTTCCTGGGGGTATTGTTAGCATTTGCCCCCGTCTACGCATTGCTGGTCCCAAGAATTGGCCGCATCGTCGGCTACCTGAGTCAGCTGGGCCGAAACTCCCTGGCTGTTTTCTCGATGGGCTCGATCCTGAGCCTGTTGGGGCAGCTCGTGCGTTTCCAGACCGGCGGCGGCTTGCTGATCGATATGCTCGTCGCCGGCTCGGGCCTCGTCGGGCTGGGGTTTACGGCATGGTTCGTCGAATGGCGCAGCCGCAGCAGGTCATCGAGACCCCGCGCGTGAGTTCCGTGCGCCGGTCTGTGCCGCCCCGCGCCGGCTCCGTCGTCCCCCGAACCCGGGCGTGGCGGCTCCTCGCGGCCGTGCTTCCGGCGGTTCTGGCACTGCCGGCGGCGGCCGAACAGCCCGCCGATCCCGGCCTCGGCGAGGCCAGCCTGTCGCTGGAATGCCGGGTCCCGGGCGCCCAGCTCTACACGGCGGCCCAGCTCGGCGCCCTCAAGGCGGCCCTCGCCGAGAACCGCCCGATCAAGCTGCTGGCGATCGGCGGCAGCGCGGCGCCGGGTGCCTCGGCCTCCTACCCGGCCAAGCTCGAAGCAGCCCTGGAACACGCGCTGCCGAAGGTCGACGTGGTGATCGACCACCGCGGCCTACCCGGCGAGGTCGCCTCCGGCGCCGCCGAGCGCCTGCGCACGATGGTGGCCGAGGCCGAGCCCGATCTGGTGGTGTGGCAGGTCGGGACCCACGACGCCATTGCCCGCGTGGACGCCGAGGCGTTCGAGAATGCCCTCGGCGAGGCCGTCGCGTGGATCCGTTCGCACGGCATCGACGTGGTGCTGGTCGATCCGATCTACACCGCCAGCATGGCGGCAGACGTGGACTACAACCGGATCGTCGACGCGGTCCGCGTCGTGGCGACCCAGCAGCAGGTGCCGCTGGTGCGTCGCTACGAGGCTCTGCATTACCTGTCGAGGCGCAGCGACCGGGGCGAGGGGCACATGCTCGGGCGCCAGTTCCGCCTCAACGATCTCGGCCTGCGCTGCATGGCCGAGCACGTGGCGCTGACGATCGCGACCTCGCTGACGCGGACCGAAGCGCCCCGGGAGCCGAAGGCCGACCCCGCCACCCAGCCCTTAACCGGGTCGCAACGCGCCCCGGGCTAGACCGGGCGGCCAAAGGCCGGCCTTCCGCCGCCCATGGGTCCGGCGCGGAGTGCGTTGTGTCAGCTACGGCTCTCCCGGTCTCCGCGCTCAGACGCCTGCGGACCCTGCGCAGCGGACCGCAGCGGGCGGCGCTCACGGTCTTCGCCATCCGCGTCAGCTCGGCGGGCTTCGCGTACGGGTCGCAGGTCCTGGCGGCGCGGCTGATGGGCTGGGAGGCCTACGGGATCTTCGCGTCGGTCTGGGTCTGGACCGCGATGCTCGGCCATACCGTCACCCTCGGATTGTCGCAGGGCGCCTGCCGGTTCGTACCGGGCGATCAGGCGCAGGGCGATCTGGACCTCGCGCGCGGCTACATCCGCGCCGGCGCCCTGATGACTGGCGGAGCGGCGCTCGCCGTCGCGGGTCTCGGCGCGGCCCTGCTCGCCCTGGAGCCGGACCTGTTCGCCCCGGCCTACCGGGCGCCGATCGCGGTCGCCATCTGTGTGATGCCGCTCTTCGCGCTTCAGGATTTCCTCGAAGGCGTGGCGCGGAGCCAGAACTGGGTCGGGCTCGCCATCGCGCCGCCCTACCTCCTGCGCCAGACGCTGATGATGGGCTGCATGGTCGCGGCCGTCCTGCTCGGGGCCCCGCCGCACGCCGAGGTCGCGATGGCCTGTATGCTGGCCGCCGCCGCCGCCGCGACGACCCTGCAGGCGGCGCTGCTCGCCGTACGGCTCCGCAGGACGATGCCGCGGGGTCCGAACCGCTACCGCTGGCGGTTCTGGCTCGGCACCAGCCTGCCCATCGCCGCCATCGACCTGGCCAATGCCGGCTTCACCTTCGTGGACGTGATCGTGCTGGGTGCCCTGGTGAGCCCCGCCGAGGTCGGGATCTACTTCGCGGCGACGCGGATCCAGCAATTCGTCGTGTTCGTCCACTTCGCCGTCAGCGCCGCGACCCTGCAGCGCTACAGTGCGGCCCAGGCGCAGGCCAACCGATTCCTCCTGGCCGAGCTGGTTCGGCGCCAGGGCCGGACGACCGCGGCCGCCACCGTGGCGGTGGGCGGCGCGATCCTGGCCGCGAGTCCGCTGCTCCTGGGCATGTTCGGCCCCGGCCTCGGGGCGAGCGTGCCGATCCTGTGCGTCCTCGTGGCCGGCAGCGTCGCGGCCAGCCTGTTCGGGCCGGGCGAGGATCTCCTGACGATGCTCGGCGGCGAGCGCCTCTGTGCCGGAATCACCGCCGCGTCGCTCGTCGCCGCCGCGGACCTGTGCGTCGCCCTGATCCCCGCCTTCGGCCCGCTCGGAGCGGCCCTGGGGGTGGCGCTCGCGACGGTCGGTCGGGCCGCGCTCCTGGCCCGCGTCGCGGGGCGCGTCCACGGTTTGCCGACGCCCGTCTGGTCCGCGGGAGCAGCCCGATGAACCCGATCCTGGCGGCGATCCACCCCACGTCCGATGCGGCCTTCGCCCTCGGCGACGCGCCGGACCCGGCGGCCTGGGACGCGCTGTTCGTCGCCAGTGCGGCCCCGCAGCCGCACTTCTCCCGATCCGTGATGGAGGCGCACCGCGTGGCGGGGCTTCTACCGGAGGCCGTGCGCTTCGTGACGGTCCGCCGCGGGGAACGGTTGACCGCGCTCCTGCCCTACACCCTGTCCCACGACCTCACCGGCCTCGGCGGGCGCGTCGCGCGGCCCTTCCTGTCTCCGTTCATGACGGCGTCCGCGCCCCTGGTCGCTGATGGGCCGGGTCTCGACCGCGACGCGGCGGCCCTCGTCGACGGGCTCGAGGCCGCCTCGGACGGCCGGCCCTGGCGCTGGCCGCTCCTGCCGACCCGGGACGGTGCCGTCCCCGAGATCCTCGCCGCCATGCGCGCGCGCGGGTGGGCGATCGGGACGGTGGCGGCGTTCGAGCGCCCGGTCATGGATCGCCGCCCCGATCACGATGCCTTCCTGGCGGGTCATCCGAATCGGTCGCGGTTCAAGGATCTGCGCCGCCGCGCACGCCGGCTCGGGGAGGCCGGCGCGGTCGCCCATGCCTGCGCGACCGGGGGCGCCGATCTCGCCGGCCTCGCGGCCGCGTACCTCGACCTCGAACGCGCCGGCTGGAAGGGCGCGGCCGGCTCCGCGATGGCCTGCCGCCCGGAGACCGCCGCGCTCGCCCGCACCCTGTTCGCGGACACTCCGGGCCCGGTCCGCGCCCGCGCCGATGCGCTGACCCTGGACGGCCGGCCGATCGCGATCAGCCTCGCCCTCGTCGGCGGCGGTACCGCGACGCTGCTCAAGACCGCCTACGACGAGGACCTGCGCAGCCACGCGCCCGGCCTGCTGCTGGAGGCGGAGATCGTGCGGACCTGTCACGAGACCGCCTTCACCGACCGCCTGGATTCGGCGACGCTCGAAGGCTCGGCCCTCGAAAGCCTCTATCGCGACCGCACGCCGATCGCCGAACTCGTCGCCGTGCCCCCCGGTCGCCATGCGCTGACCCTGGAGCGGCGCCTCGGGCTCGCCCGGTTCGAGCGGCGGGCGCGTGCCGCCGCCAAGCAGGTGCTGCGGCGCCGCTAGCCTCGATCGCGGATCGATGGCGTCGCGACCCCGCGCCGGACGACGGCGGCGCGGAAGCCGGGCTCGCCAGGGTCGGCCCGGACGATCCGGCCCGGCCCTCAGCGGCCCCGAGATCCGGCAGGCGCCTCGACCTGATCGTAGACGCCGCGGCCGGTCCGGGCGCGGTAGGCACGGCCGGCGATCTCGCCGGGGGTGGGGGGTGTGCCGGGCTGGGCGAAGCTGGTCTCCGGGCGGTAGGCCGGTCCCCAGCCGATCTTCTCGTCGCCCGCCGGGTCCTTGCCGGGGAAGCCGGTCACGTAGCCGGTGCTCTGCGCGACGGCCGGCGCGGCGGCGAGGCCGAGCAGGACCACGAGAATGAAGCGGAGGCTTGCCGTGGATGTCATCGGTCGTAATCTCCGGGGCTGATCCGCGGACCGGATCGTCTCCGGAGCAACCCGGCCTCGGCGGGGCGGTTGTCCGGGCGCGCATTCATGCCGCGGGGCAGCGCCGCGCGACCGGCCGGAAGTCGCGCGGGTTGCCGGACCCTCATCGCGGAGGCGCGCCATGGACGACTGGAAGGCGGGATTCCGGGCCGAACTGCGGGCCATTGAGATCGCCACCGGCGAAGCGGCCGCCTCGCAGCTGCCCGACCTGCTGCGGCGGCTGCACCGGCATCAGGCGGGTCTCGGGGGCAACCCGCTCGTCACGCTGTACCGGCGCTGGCGCATCCGATCCCTCGCCCGAGCCGTCGCGGATGCCCGCTGGCACGCGGAGCAGGGACGCGCCGCCCGCCTCGGCGGGCTCGAACCGCGTTCCTAGGGGCGACCGCAGCCTCGCCGATCTTGAAACAACGCCGCGGAACGGAGCGCCGCCACGGCACCGTCAGGCCACGCCCGACGCATCGCTGCGACCTTCCTCGGTCCTGGACGCTACGCCGCCACCGGCCGCCCCGCGCGCCGGCTCGCCCGGGGCGCGTCGGGGACGCGCCCGGCGGCGATCTCCGGAACGGTTCGGTGCGGGCTTGAGGCCGGGAGGCGGACGAGGACGATGGTGCCGACCGTTTCCTCGGACCGGATGCGCAGCGATCCGCCATGCAGCTCGACCATCGAGCGGGTGATGGCGAGGCCCAGGCCCGAACCCTTGTGGCTGCGGGTCATCTGCGTCTCGACCTGCGTGAAGGGGCGGCCGAGCCGCGCGACGTCGGAGCGCGGGATCCCGATGCCGTTATCCTCGATGAACAGGTGGGTGCTCGCGCCCGCCCGCCGCGCGCGGACCACCACGCGTCCGCCGGTCGGCGTGAACTTCACGGCGTTCTCGACGAGGTTGACGAGGATCTGGTGCATCGCGCTCGGGTCGGCCAGCAGGTCCAGCCCGGCCGGAACGTCGACGCTGACGCTGACTGCCTTCTGGCGGGCCTCGGCCGAGACGGGCACGAGGGCGTCCGCGATGGCGGCCTCGGCGTTGATCGCCCGGGGGCTGAGGCGCACCCGGCGCGCTTCGAGCCGGGCCATGTCGAGGATGTCGTCGATCATGGAGAGGAGGTGCGAGCCGCTCTCGCGGATGTCGCGGCAATACTCGGTGTAGCGCGGCGTGCCGATCGGCCCCAGCACGGCGTTCTCCATCACGTCGGCGAACCCGATGATGGCGTTGAGCGGCGTGCGCAGCTCGTGGCTCATGTTGGCGAGGAACTCGGCCTTCGCCTGGTTGGCGGTCTCGGCCGCGGCCTTCTGGTCGAGGTAGCGCTCGGCGAGATCGGCGAGTTGCTGCGTCTGCAGTTCGAGGGTGCGCCGGGAGCGCTTCAGATCCTTGACGGTCTCGATCAGTTCGCGCTCGGACGCCTGGAGCTGCTCCTGATTGCGCTTCAGGCTGGTGATGTCGGTCCCGACCGACACGTAGCCGCCGTCCTTGGTACGCCGCTCGCTGATCTGGAGCCAGCGGCCGTCCGCGAGTTCGGCCTCGAAGGTCCGGGCCGCGATGTCGGTCAGCGCCATGCCGGCCTCGGGCGATTCGCGCCGGACCTGGGGCAGGACTCCGCGCCTCATCACGTCCGCGTAGCCGCGGCCGGACTGCGCGTCCTCCGGGCTGAGGGCGTGGAGGTGGCGGAACTTGGAATTGCACAGGACCAGGCGGTTGCCCGTATCCCAGAGCACGAAGGCCTCGGAGATCGCCTCGACCGCGTCGCGCAGGCGCATGTCGGCCGCCGCGTTGGTTTCTTCCAGGGCCCGCTGCTCGCTGATGTCGGTGGCGATGCCGACGAGGTGACGGCCGCCATCGGCCGAGTCCGCCACGACCTCGGCCCGGGCGCGTAGCCAGACATAGGCGCCGTCAGCCCCGCGCATGCGGAAGGCGTGGTCGATGAAGGTCTGGTTGGCGGCCAGCCCCCGGGCGAGGCTGTAGAGGTCGCCGTCGTCGGGATGGACCAGCCCGTTGATGTCGCCGAACGAGAGGTATTCGTGCTGCCGCTGGTAGCCGAGCAGGCTGTACATCGAGTCGGACCAGTAGATCCGGCCCCGGGCGATGTCCCAATCCCACAGCCCACAGGCGCCCCTGCGCAGGGCGGTCTCCAGGCGGCCGCGCATCCGCTCCCGGGCCCGGTCGGCCCGCGCGGCCTGGCGGGTCTGCAATCCATAGGCGAAGCCGACGCCAATGATGACGAGGGCGGAGGCGGCGATCAGGACGATCTGGTCGCGGGTGCGGGCGCTCCAGCCGCGCAGCAGCGGCTCGACCGGCTGCAGCACCGCTACCCGGCCGATCCCGCCGGGCAGGCTGTGCAGGGCGGCCAGTACGGTCTCGCCTCCCGGCAGCTCGAGGGTCATGGCGCCGGCGCGCTCACCGAGGATGGAGAGCGGCTCACCCTCACCCAGGACCTGGGCCAGGGTGTGGATCTCGGCGGGCAGGGGCGGATGCGCGGCGGCGATGCGGGCGTCGGGCCGCACCAGCAGGAGGCGGCGGCCGGGATGCCGCTCGTTCTCCGGCAGCAGGGCGCGCAGGTCCGACACGACGGTCCCGGCCGGGGCGGCGGCCCTGGCGGCGAGGCGCGCGAAGCCTTCGACCTCGGCCCGGGCGCCCGCCAGGATCTCGGCGCGCTGCCCCTGGATGTGGAGCGCGGCGAGTCCGGCGAGGCAGGCCAGGAACACCGCCAGCGTCCCCGGCACCGCGTAGCGCAGCCAGCGCTCGGCTTGGCCGAACCGCGGGTCCCGTGCACGCATCGGCCAGGAGATGGCGAGAGTCGAGTCCGCACGCGCGGAGAAGGAAGCGGAACCCGCCTCCGGCATGGCCGAACCTCACCCGTGGGAACTGTGATCCGATCGGGGCCCGTCCGGCCCCCGAATCTCATTGAATACAACCACCCCAGGGGGGCGTTTGTCCACGGGTTTTTTACCATACGGGATTGACGAACGACCGGTGTTGCAGCGGCGCTCGAGAATCAATTTCCCTCGCGCCGTCAGATGCTTAGCCGTCTCCCCGAGTGCGCGCCAGGATGTCGGCCGTATCCCGTGAAAGGCCCGGGATCGCCTTGATCCAATTAAGGATTTCTAAAGCCTTGGCGGCCCGGGAATTTTCCAGGCGGCGCCAGGATCCGAAGGCCGTCAGCATCCGCGCGGCAACCTGCGGGTTGGTCGAATCAAGGGCAGCGACGGTCTCGGCCACGCGGGCAAAACCGGCCCCGTCGGCGCGCGCAAACTGCGTCGGATTGCCGAAGGCGAAGCTCCCGATCAGAGCCCGCACCCGATTCGGATTGGTCATCGTAAAGGCGGGGTGGCCCTGCAGGCGGACGATCCGCTCCAGCGTGCCGGGTTCCGGGATCTGGGCCTGGATGGCGAACCACTTGTCGAGGACGAGGGGCTCGCCGGCGTAGCGTTCGGCGAACTCCGTCAGCGCTGTCTCCCGCGCGTCGCCCGGGATCAGCGCCAAGGTGGCGAGGGCGGCGAGGCGGTCGGTCATGTTGCTGGCGCTGCCCAGGCGCTCCGCCGCCCGCCGCGCACCGGTCTCGGGATCGCCCGCCGCGATCAGGTCGAGGGCCGCGTTGCGGAGGGACCGGCGGCCGGCCGCAGACGCGTCGGGGCTGTAGGGCACATTATCGAGGGGAGCGAGCGCGGCATCGAGCCGTTCGAGGCGCGGTCGGAGCGCGGTCCCGAGATGCGCCCGCAGCGCGAACCGGGCCCGGTGGATCGCGTCGGGGTCGACGCCGCTCGGCACGGCGTCGGCGGCCTCCCCCTCGCTCGGCAGGGCGAGGACCAGGGCCGCGAAGGCGGGATCGGCCAGGGCCTCGGCGTCGAGGAAGCGGCCCAGGGCCTGCGCGAACGCTTCGGTCCGGTCGGCATCCGGATCGAGGATCAGCCGCAGGGCCACGTCCTGCGCCGCCTGCCAGCGGTTGAAGGGGTCGCTGTCATGGGCGAGCAGGCGCATGCGCTGCGCGTCGGTCAGGGCGAGTTCAAGCCGTACCGGCGCCGAGAAATCCCGCAGCACCGAGGGGACCGGCTCCTCGGCGACGCCGTCGAAGATGATTTCGGCCTCGGGGCGATCGAGGACGAAGACGCCGTCCCGCAGGGCGGGGCAGGTCACGCCGGTCAGCGGTCCGGACGCGCCGACGAGCCCGAGCGCCACGGGGATCACCAGGGGCGGTCCGTCCTGCCCTCCCGCGCCGGGCTGGCTCTGCGCCAGACGAAGGGTGCAGCGGGCCGCACCGGGCTCGTACGCGCCGCTGACGGTGAGGCGGGGCGTGCCGGGGCGCTCGTACCAGCGCGCGAAGGCGTCGAGGTCGCCGCCCGTCACGGCCGCGAAAGCGGCCAGGAAATCCTCGACCGTGGCGGCCCGGCCGTCATTGTCGGCGAAGTAGCGGTCCATGCCGGCCCGGAAGGCTTGTGGGCCGATCAGCGTGCGCAGCATCCGGACGATCTCGGCGCCCTTGTCGTAGACGGTGGCCGTGTAGAAGTTGTTGATCTCCGCGTAGACCCGCGGGCGCACCGGATGACGCAGCGGCCCGGCATCCTCGGGGAACTGCCGCGCCCGCAGGGACCGCACCTCGGCGATCCGGTGCACCGGTCTGGATCGCATGTCGGAGGAGAATTCCTGGTCGCGGAAGACCGTCAGACCCTCCTTCAGGCAGAGCTGGAACCAGTCGCGGCAGGTGACGCGGTTGCCCGACCAGTTGTGGAAATACTCGTGCGCGATGATCGCCTCGATGGCGGCGTAATCTCCGTCGGTGGCGGTCTCTGGGCTCGCCAACACATATTTATCGTTGAAGATATTGAGGCCCTTGTTCTCCATGGCGCCCATGTTGAAGTCGGACACCGCCACGACGTTGAACACGTCGAGGTCGTAGGGCCGCCCGAACGCAGTTTCGTCCCAGGCCATGGAGCGGATCACCGCATCGAGGGCGTAACCGGCGCGATCCTCCTTCCCGGGCTCGACGTAGACCGCGCAGGTGATGGCACGCCCCTCCATCGTGGTGAAGCGGGTCTCCACCTTGCCGAGCCGGCCGCCGACCAGGGCGAACAGGTAGGCGGGCTTCGGGTGCGGATCGTGCCAGACGGCGAAGTGCCGGCCGGCCCCGGCCTCGCCGGCTTCGATCAGGTTGCCGTTGCCGAGCAGCACCGGAGCCTGATCCCGATCCGCCTCCAGGCGGGTGGTGTAGACCGCCATGACGTCGGGACGGTCGAGGAAGTAGGTGATGCGGCGGAAGCCGTCGGCCTCGCACTGCGTGCAGTAGACCCCGCTGGAGCGGTAGAGGCCCATGAGCTTGGTGTTGGCGGTGGGATCGACCTCGGTCACGAGGCGCAGGGTGAACGGGCGCCGGGGCGGGGCGATCAGGCTCAGCCCCGCGGGTGTCACCGTGTAGCCGTCCTGCGCGAGCGGCGCGCCGTCCAGCGCGATGGAGACCAGCCGCAGGTCGTCGCCGTCGAGGTTTAGAGGTGCTCCCGCTTCGCCCGCCGGATTCGGATACAGGGCCAGCGTCGCGTCGATGCGGGTTGCGTGCGGATCGAGGCGGATGTCGAGGTCGACGCGGTCGATCAGGTAGTCGCTCGGGCGGTATTCCTCGAGGCGGATCAGCGGCGGCGTCTCGGTGCGCATGCGGCCCTCATTCCGGGTACGGGTGGCGCCCGTTCTGGTCCCTCGCCGGGGCGGACGCAACGCGGTTGTCGCCCCTCACCCGCTCCGGAGGCGGCCCTTCTGCCACCACAGGCCCGCGATCAGGCCGAGATTGGCGAGGGCCATGAGGGCCAGCGCCGCCCAGAGGCCGTCCGCCCCGAGACGGGAGAACAGGACAGCCCCGAGCGGCGGCGCCGCGGCCTGGGCCACCAGACCGGGGCGGGCCAGTCGGCCGACGAGGCCGGCATAGTGATCCGGTCCGAACAGGGCCAGGGGCACGGTCCCGCGGGCGATCGAGTAGACCCCATTCCCGGCGCCGTAGAGAATCAGGGCTAGGGCGATGTCCGACCAGTGCGCCGCCAGTAGCGACAGGCCGAGCCCCACGAGGGTGAAGGCGGCCGTCAGCGTCCAGAGGGGATGATACCGGCCCCGGCCGGCGATCTCGATCAGGCGCGCGGCCACCTGGGACGGCCCGATCAGGCCGCCATAAGTCACGGCCGCCGCAAGCGCGACGCCCCGGGCCTGGAGCAGGGTGATCAGGTGGACCGATACCAAGGCCATGATGGCTCCACCGAGGACCAGCACACCCATCATCAGGAGGACAGCCCGGCGCTGCCCCGGCTCCAGGCTGGGCGCGGCCTGCACCCCGCTGCGCGCAGTCGCCGCCGTTCCGGGAGCCGGCGGGATGAAGGCGAGGACGAGGGGCAGCGTCACCGCGAGGTGCAGGCCGGCATAGGCGAAGCAGGCTCCCCGCCACCCGACCTGCGCCGCGAGAAAGGCCGAGAGCGGCCAGCAGACGGTGCTGGCAAAACCGCCCAGCAGGGTCAGGTGCGTGATCGCGGAGCGCGCGTTCGCGCCGTAGAGGCGTCCCAAGGTGGCGTAGGCGGGATCGTACAGGCCGCAGCCCATGCCGAAGCCGAGCAGCACCCATCCGGCCAGGAAGACCGGCAGGCTCGGCGCGAGGCCTAGGATCGTCAGGCCCGCCGCCAGGACAAGGGCCGCGAGCGCCAGGACCGGCCGGCCGCCGCGCGCCTGGATCACGGCCCCGACGCGGGGCGAGGCGAGGGCCGCGACCAACAGCCCGACCGACAGGCCACCGACGATCCAGGCGAGGGGCCAGCCGGTATCGCGGGCGATCGGTTCCGCCAGGACGGCGGGGAGATAGTAGGTGGAGCCCCAGGCGAGGATCTGCATCACGCCCAGCGCACAGATCACGGGCCAGCGGCCCCGCGAACCGATCACGGGATCAGCGCTCCCTCGGCGGAGCGGCCATCGACCGGGCGGGAAGCCGGTCGCGCAGGGCCCCGGCCGGCGGTGTCTTCGCGGATCCGATCACGGGGCGCTCGATGTCAGAGTTGCGGTTCATCGCCCGCGTATCGCGCGAGGTACCACAGGCCGGGTCTTGGTCGATCACCACGCGCGGTACGCAATGGTTTCAGCTCGGCCTGCTGCAGTTCCTTCGGGCGAGAGGAGATCGTGGAGGTGGACTCGCCGACGGACGTCGCCTGCCCGACGGAACCAGGATCGCCGACCCGAAGGTCCCCGCGCCGCGCGCTGCGGCCGACGGGTCAGGTTCGGATCTCTCCGGAGCGGCGCGGCAACCTGGCCGGCATGATGAAGAGCCAGTTGGGCCGACTCCCGCTGCTCGCCGGGGAGCCTCCGCCCGACGCAGGGGGCGGGCTCGCGCGGCGATGCGGCACCGATCAGGGCGCGCGGCACGCCATCGCGGCCGCCGCCTCGATCACGCTGAGGGCCCGGCGGCGGACCTCGAGGGACGCGTTCGTGCCGTCCGCCACCGACGCGGCTTCGCGCCGCAGCGTCGCGTCGCAGGCGCAGGAGCTGTAGCCGGCTGCATCGTAGCACGCATCATGGCGCATGCAGGCTGCATCCAGGTCATCGGTCGGGGGTAGTCCCTCGCCGCGCTGGCCCTTGCCGCAGTAATTGCCGTGGAACAGGGCCTGACCGGCGATGACCTGACCGATCTCGCCCCTGGGTGGCGCCGGAGCCTCGGCGCGCCCGCCGGGGTTGAGATCGTTGGCGGGCCCGCCGGCCTTCGATCCCGACCCGCGCAGCGCCTTGGGGATGCCGGAACGCTCGCCGGGCTCGTTCAGGGCCTCGCCGGCGCGGCCGTTCGGCTCCGACAGGTCCGGCAGGGGCGGGGGCGGACCGGGGCGGGGCTCGTCGGCCTCGATGGTCGTGGCCGGCTCGTCCACCTGCGGGCTCTGCGCCGCGACGGGTTGCGATCCGGCCAGGAGCATCAAGCCGAGCAGGGCGAGGCGTGCGGGTCTCAAACGGGGCTCCTGCGGGGCTCCTGAAATGCCGCCCTCAACTCGAAGCTCGGCAAAGTCGTTCCGGGTGAACACGGCCCGCGCGGAAGGCGCAGTGCGCATGCAACCGTTTCCGCCACGTCCGTCTTTGATCTCGGGCTGGCCGAATGCCCCGGAGCACAACATGCCGACACGCCTTCTGACCACCGTCGCCCTCCTGGCGACCTTCGCCGGGCCCGCCCTGGCGGCCCCCATGAGCGCCGACGACAAGGCGGCCCTGCAGCAGCAGTGTATGGGGGACTTCACGACGTTCTGCGGCGACCTTCCCCCCGAGGATGGTCCCGAGACGCAGGCGTGCTTCGAGAAAAACATGGCGAAGCTCTCGCCGGGCTGCCAGGGGGCCATCCAGAGCTTCAAGCAGGGCAAGAAGGGCTGAACCGCCGCGGCGGTCTCCCCGAAGGCGCGGCGCGCCCCGTCAGGGAGCGGCGCCTTCGGGGAGTTGGCGATCGGGGCGAGGATCGGGGCGAGGGTCCTCGCGCGGTCCTCGGGCGGCGCGGGCCTTCGTTTCGGCGCTTGGCAGGAGCCGGCTGCCCTTCGCGCTCAGGAACCAGAGGCCGACATCGGCGCGCCCGGAGCGCCGGGGCCTGACGAGGCCGCGCACCAGCAGGGACCGCACCGTGCGCATCTCCCAGGGCGCGACGGACAGGAGGGTGCCCTCCCGATCCAGCCGGCGCAGCATCGCCTGCTGCGCCGGTGTCAGGGCGCGCCACGCCCGCGTTCGCTCGTCGTCCACCATCGCAGATTGGAATAAATCTAATCATGAGCGCGGACGCAAGCCCGTGCCGGCCCGACGGGCGTCGGCACGGGGCGGGTCTCGCGCCATCGTGAGACCCGGCGCTCCCGACGCGCCGGGCGCTTCCTGTCGCTCCGGACGCTGCCCTGCAGCCCGGCGGCCCGGCCCGGCCCATGTACCATCGCGCGGAAACGAATCAGCACCGGACGGCGGGGCGGTCGGCACATGGCGGATCCGGGTCATCGCAGGATCGAGATCGGTCTCGTTCTCCAGGGCGGCGGTGCCCTCGGGGCCTACGAGTGGGGTGCCGTGACGGCGCTCATCGACCGCATCGAGGCGGCGCGGTCGGAGGGGCACGCGGTCGCGCTGCGCGGCGTGACCGGCGTGTCCATCGGCGCCATCACCGCGGCCTGCCTCGTCGGATCGACGTCGCTCGCGGATGCGCGCAGGCGGTTGAGCGGCCTCTGGGCGGACCTGACGCTCCACGTGCCGCCGCTCACGCCGCCGGCCGTCGCGCGGGACCTCGCCCTCTTCGGACTGCCCGGGTTCTACGGGCCGCGGGCGGATGTCTGGGACATCCTGGCCTGGACCGCCCTGTACGACACCAGGCCGCTCCTCGGCACACTGAACAGGCACGTCGATTTCGAGGCCCTGAACGGGAGCCGGACGGCCTTCGTGGTCACGGCGGTCGACGTGGAGACCGGCCGGCTCACGCGCTTCCGGAACGCCGCGGGGGCCTGTCCGCCGGTGCGGGACGCGGGTTCCTGCAGGGCCGAGGATCGGGCCGTCACGATCGGGCCGGAGCACGTGCTGGCGAGCGGCAGCCTCGCGCCGCAATTTCCCTGGACGATCATCGACGGGCGCCGATACTGGGATGGTGGCCTCGTCGACAACACGCCGCTCGGCGACGCCATCGATGCCCTGTCGGCCGACCCCGCGACGGAGCGCCTGCTCGTCGTGATGAACCTGTATCCCCTGCGGGCGAACCGGCCGGCCAACATGGGCCAAGTCCTGGACCGGGTGCATGAACTGAGCTTCGGCAACCGCCTGCGGCAGGACCGGGCGGCGGCCGAGCGCGTCAACGGGATGCTCCGGACGATCGACGCCCTCGCCGCCCTCGCGGAAGCGGAGGGCCGCCCGCTCCCCCCGGCGCTCGGAGCGCAGGTCGAGCGGTTCGCCCGGCTGAAGCTCGTCGACATCCTCGACATCGACTTCCAGGACCACGGCCCGCCCGGTGAAGCGGGCTTCGATGACGAGAACGGCCTGCGCGACTTTTCGGCCCGGACAGTGGAGCGGCGCCGGGCCGCTGGCTACGCGCTGGCCGAGGCGCGCCTCGGTCCGGTCTTTTCCGGCGCCCCGTCCGACACGGCGTTCCGCTCGCGCCTCATGTCGGAATGAGACGCGCATCGGAGCGGTGCGGCCGGGTCAGTGTGCGTGGCCGCCATGCTCCGCGCCGCCATGCCCTCCGCCACCATGCCCCGCATCGCCGTGGTCCATCTCGGCCGCGCCGGGCGCCTTCGCGGCGATGCCCTCGACGGCGAACGCCACCGGCACGCTGCCGGCCTTGGCGAAGGTCAGCGTGCCCTTGACGGTCTCGCCCTTCTTGAGCGGGCTCCTCAGGTCCAGGAACATCAGGTGGTAGCCGCCGGGCTTGAGCGTGACCGTCTCGCCGGGCTTGATCACGAGGCCGCCCTCGACGGGGGCCATCTTCATCACCCCGCCCTCCATCGACATGGAATGCAGCTCGGCCCGGCCGGCATTCTCGAACGTAGCCCCGGTCAGCGTATCGGGCTCGGTGCCCGTGTTGGTCACGGCGACGTAGCCGCCCGCGACCTGGGCGCCGTTGGGCGTGGCGCGCGACCAGGGCTGCACGATCTTGAGGGTGCCGGCGGCGACCTCCGCGGCGGGCGCCGCGTTTGCGGCGGCGAGCAGGGCGGCCAGGCCGAAGGTCGCGCGGGCGAGGGTGCGGGTCGTCGTGGATCTCATGGTTCTCTCCGGAGGATGCGTCTGCGTTCGGGCGAGGGTGGACGGGCGAGGGTGGACGGGCAGGGGCGGACGGGGCGGTCAGAAGGCCAGCTTCATCCCGCCAACGACGTTGCGCGGCGCACCGGCGAAGATCGAGCCGGTGGTCGCCGCCAGCACGCCCGCGCCGTTCTGCAGGCCGGTCGTGCCGCTGATCGAGTCGGCGAGGTTCTGCGCCGCGTTGGTGTAGACCCGGTCGAACACGTTGCGCACCTCGACGTACAGGCTCAGCCGCTTGGCGAAGCCCACCGCGGCCCCGCCGGGGAGGACCCGGTCGTAGTGCAGGTTGAGGTTCACGACCGTGAAGCCCGGCGCCTTCAGAAGGTTGGCGTTGTCGAGGTAGAAATCGCTCTGGTAGACCGCCTCGACGAAGGCGCCCAGGCCCGCCCACGGGCCCGTGGTCTGCTCGTAGCCGAAGCGCGCTAGCGCCGCGTCGGCCGGCACGCCGGGGATCTGGTTGCCCGCGCGGTTGAACCGGGCCGTGCGCGTTCCGGCGCTGAGCTGCTCGGTGTAGTTCGTGAAGATCTGGTCGTCGTGCGTGTAGGCCAGCGTCGCCCGCCAGCCCGCCGGCGACGCCCAGGTGGCGCCGATCTCGACACCCCGGTGCTCCGAGGCCGGGGCGTTGAACGTGTAACTCAGGAGACCCGCGCCGGGCGATTGCGCGATCAGCTCGTTGCGGAAGAACTCGTAGAAGCCGGTGACGGAGAACTGCAGCTCGGGCAGCGGCGCCCAGGACGCGCCGAGGTCGAAGCCGAGATTCTCCTGGGTCTGGATCTGGGTGTTGTTGCCCGGCACGCCGGCCGGGGTCACGGTCAGGTTCGAGGCCGAGGGGGTCGCGTAGCCGGCGGCGACGCGGCCGAGGAGGCGCCACGCCTCGTCGGGCCGGTAGGTCAGGGAGAACTCGGGCGCGACGTTGAGGAAGCTGCGGTCGAGAGTGGCGCTGGCGACCGTCACCCCGCCGGCCGTCGGGTAGCCGTACGTGATGTTGCGGCCGGTGATGGCGGTGGTCTCGGCGCCGATGCCGGCGGTCGCGGTCCACCGGTCCGACAGCAGCAGTTCGACCCGCGCCCGCCCGCCGAGATTGTCCTGCGTTGCGGCCAAGTTGGCGTTGAGGGCCCCGAGCCTGGCACCGCCGTAGGGCGCGCGGACATAGGTGAGCGAGTTCGAGTCGAGGGTGTTGTAGGCCAGGGCCACGTAGCCGGTCATCGGCATCCCGAACAGGTCGCCGCGCCGGGTCACGTCGGAGAGGACGTTGAAGCCCGGGAAGTCGCCGCGCGCCGATGTCGTATAGAAGGGCTGGTTGATGTTGCGGTCGTCGAAGACGAGCTGCGTGCGCCACGTCGTGTATGCGTCGAAGTCGTGCTCGTAGCGGCCGCCCACGATGGTGCGCCGGTCGCCGCGGAAGAAGCCGCCCTCGTCGGCCGTGACCGGCGCGGTGGCGCCGTTCCGGCCGTTGACCGGCAGGGCGTAGGTCACGCAGCCGGCGGCCGCGGTCAGCGCCGACGCGCAGCCGCGCTGGTAGGGGTTCTGGTAGAACTGGAGCAGCGAGGAGCGGCCCGGCAGGTTCGCCTGGAACTCGTTGTTGATGATCTTCAGGGTGAAGCGGTTGTCCGGCGTCGGCGTATACGTGCCGAGGAGGTTGATCGTCTGGGTGTTGAACGAGGAATGGCCCGCGAAGCCGTTGCCGCGGGAGTCGCTGGTGAACAGGCTGAGCTCGAACGGTCCGCTGATGCCGCCCACCGTGGCGTAGTTGTTGAGGTAGCCGAAGCTGCCGGCGTCGACGCCGTACTCGAAGCCGTTCACCGCCGCGCCCCGGCGGGTGTCGAACACGAGCGCGCCGCCGCTGGCGTAATTGCCGAACAGCGCCGATTGGGGGCCGCGGAACACGTCGAGGCTGCCGTAGGCGCGGGGGTCGGTGATGTCGAAGCGCGACGATCCGTCCGCCTGGGTGACCGGGAAGCCGTCCTCCAGCACGACGAAGTTGCGCGACACGCCGGTGGCGCGGGCGTTGTTGCCGCGGACCGAGATGATGACATCCCGGGGGCCGTTGCCCTGGCGTACGGTGACGCCCGGACTGTTGCGGGCGACATCCGCAATGTTGACCGCGGGGCGGTCGTCGATGACGTCCCCACGGCCGATTCTGCTGTTCACCTGCCCGACGGGCGCGGCGACTGGGGTCGGGGCGGCCGGCACCGGCGCGGCGACCCCGGGCGTCGCCGCGCCCCGCGGGTCCGCGACGGGACCGCCCCCCGCGCCGACGACGGACAGCTCCTCCAGGGTTACGCTCTGCTGCGCCTGTGCGGCGGCGGGGATCAGCGGGCTCGCGGCGAGGGCCAGGGCGAGGACGCGCCGGGGTCTGCGGAAACGGGGGGCGGACATGATCTCGGGTCTCGTCTGAACGCGGATGGGCCGGGCGCGGTGCGCCGGGCGGCCTGGGCGGGGCTGCACTCAGACGGTCTCGGGAGGTGCGCGGGCTTGGACGGCGTTTCGCGCCGGCCGGATGCCGGGGATCGGCGGCGGGATCGGCCAGGTGACGCGCCGCCAGACGAGCCGGCCCGCCACCGCGTCCGGAATCACGGGGAGCGGGGCAGCCGCCGTGCAGCGGCACAGGGGGCAGCGGTCGCACGCGGCATGGTCCGCCGGGGTGTCGGCGTGAAGGCCGGCGTGAAGGTCGGCCGCGCCGTCGGGCCCTTGATCCCGGCCGCAGAGGATCGCGTGGATCAGCGCGTCCGCAGCCGCGGCCTCCGCCTGCCGGACGCGCGTCAGCACGCCCGCCGCGGGCGCCAGCAGCTGCAGCCACAGGGCGAGCAGGATCAGGCCGGCGCCGAGCCTGCGTGCCGATCCGACCGAGCGCATGCGGGTGACCACGGGAGCCGCTCCCGTACCGCCGCGGTCAGGCCGTCCGCGTCCGGAAGGTGCGTCCGGCCGCCAGATCGAAGCCGAGCATGATCAGGATCGCGAGGCCGGTCAGGGGGAACAGGACGCCGAGGCCGAGGACGATCCCCGTCACGGTCGCGGCGGCGCGCCGGTCGCGCGGCGGGGGCGGCACCCCCAGGCGACCGGCCGGCCGCCGCTTCCACCACATCGTCCCGGCGGTGACGGCGAGGAGGATGGTGGCGAGGCAGAAAGCCAGCATGGCGAGCTGGTTCACGCGGCCCCAATGCTCGCCCTTGTGGATGCCGATCCCGTATTGCACCGCCCGGGCGACCGGGCCGATATCGGCGAAGTGCACGTCGACCAGCGCCTTGCCGGTGTACTGGTCGAGGGAGATCATCCGCTGCCGGTTCACGTCGCGGGGATAGGCGGCGGCCGCGAAGACGCCGGTCGGGCCGACCGGCAGCGACAGCTCGTAGCCGCGCGGCATCCCGAGGCGTGCCAGGATCGCCGCGGCGCCGTCGATGCCGATCCCCGGGGCGCTTCCGGCGCCCTCCGATTTCGGCACGGGCGCGTCCTGCAGGGTCCAGCCCGCCGTGGTGAGCATCTCGCCCAGGGGCACGTTCGAGACCGGCTTGCCCGCCCACAGGGCCGCCGGTTGGCCGAGCCCGGCCGCGTTGGTCCAGGCCCTGAACTGGTCGCCCCACCAGATCGACCAGGGCAGGCCGGTCAGCGCCAGGAAGAACAGGCCGCCGCCGGCCGCGAGCCCGGTCACCGCGTGCAGGTCCCGCCACCAGACGCGCCGCTGCGGGGTGCCGCGGATCGTGACCACGCCGCCGTCCTGGCCGCGCGGCCACCAGAGATAGAGGCCCGTCGCCACGAGGATGATGGCGAAGCCCGCGACGATCTCGATCACCGCGTTGGCCCAGGGCCCGAAATAGGCGAGGCTGTGGAGGCGCCGCAGCACCATGAAGAACTCGCCGTCCCGGTCGACCCGGTCGAGCACGCTGCCGGTGTAGGGATCGAGGTAGACGAGGATCCTGCGGGCGCCGTCCGCCAGGGTGACCATCGCCGAGGCGGTCGCGTCGGCGGGGTCGGTGTAGGCGACCGGCGTGCCCCCGGGCACGGCCTGCGCGGCGTTGAAGATCAGGCGGTCGGGGCCGAGCGGCGCCGTGGACGGCGCGGCGACCCGGGTCCGGTAGGCGAACGCGGTGGCGTTGATCTCGGGCTGGAACAGGTACAGCGCGCCTGTTGCCGAGAGCGAGATCAGGAACGGCAGGCAGGCCAGCCCGGCGTAGAAGTGCCAGCGCCAGACGGCGCGGTAGACCGCGTCGCGGGACGTGCGCGCCGCAGCCGCCGCCCTGAAGGAACGGGTGCTGCCCTGAAGCGAGATCGACATGGGTGGTCCGGGTCTGAGCGATCGGGGAACGGATCGGTCAGGCGGTCGGCGGACCTCGGGGGCTGACGGCGGGGTCGGGCGGGGCGCGGGGGCCGAGCGCCGCAGTCGGCCTCCAGGCCAGCACGGTCGCCCGGCGCGGCGGCGCCGCCACCCCCTCGACCGGCGCGGACGCGACGGCGGTCAGGGGCTGCGCCGCCTGGGTCAGGATGCAGCAGGGATGCTGCTGGCAGGGGAGGCCGTCGTCGGCCGGCGCGCCGCCATGCTCCGCACAGATCACGCCCGGCGCGCCGGCCAGAGGGGCGGCGGGCGCCAGCGTGACGAGGAAGGCCTGGAGCAGCAGCGCGTAGAGCGCGGTCACGGCGATGACCGCGCGGCGTCGAGCCGGTCGGTCGTCGAGCCTGCGCATCGGATGATCTAGTCTCCGGACCCGCGGCAGGTCAACGCGACGCGCGCGCCTCGCGGGCGGACGAGCCTCACCGTTGCCGAACGGCGACGTTGCCGAACGGCGACGGCCCTGTGTCGCCCGGTCGCGCCGGGGGGGAGGCGCGCCACCGAACAAGTCGGTTCGTCCCCGGTTCACCGGAGGACATCCCGCCCATCGGAAGGATACCTGCATGCGACGGCTCAACCGGTTCTTCGGGTCCGTAGCCCTCACGACGCTCCGCCTGATCCCGGCGGCGGCCCTCGCCGAGGAGGGCGGGCCGTGCAGCGCGCGGTCGATCTGAACGCCGAGGGTGACCGGAGCTGCCGGGAGGCCGTCAAGGAAGCCCGCGATCCGCTCCCGCAGAAGGGGCGGTGACCGCCCGGCGGGCTCACAGGTGAGCGAGCCGACGTTGCCATCGCCACAGCGCCGCGGGTGCAAGCCCCCGGCGTTCCCCCGTTTTTTCCGCGACGCCGGGCCCGCGTGCGCTCCACAGGGCCGGGTCAGGGGCCCGATCGGCGTGATCGCGCAATCGAGGAGTCCACGATGCAACCGGGGGACATGAAGCCCGCTCCAGTCCGGACGAACCGCTACGGCCTGATCGCGGCGGCGCTCCTGTTCGCGGCGCTCGCGGCGTTCGCGATCTACTTCTTCCTCATCCCGTCGCGGCTGCCGCCGCAATGAGCGCGCGCGGGACGAGGGGCCCCGACGAGCCGCAGGGCCGGCGGGTGCGCAGCGCGTGTTCCGGACCCGGCGGGGGTCGCCGCCGGGCCGGGATCGCCGGCCGTTCGGGATAGGGATGGATGTCCGGGTTCGAGTCCACGATGGCGGACGAGCCGCTGGACTGCCTGGTCGTCGGCGGCGGCCCGGCGGGCCTGACCGCCGCCCTCTACCTCGCCCGGTTCGAGCGCCGGTTCCTGGTCGTGGATGCGGGGCAGTCCCGGGCGTCCCGGATCCCGAAGAGCCATAACGTCCCCGCCTTCGCGGAGGGCATCTCGGGCACGGAGATGCTGGCCCGCCAGCGGGCGCACGTCGCCCGCTACGGCGGATCCGTGGCGCACGGGACCGTCACGGCCCTGAGCAAGGAGAAGGGCGGCTTCCTCGCCAGCCTGGAGACCGGAGGCCTACCGGGCGAGGTCCGGGCCCGTCGCGTCCTGCTCGCGAGC
The DNA here is from genome assembly GCF_022829625.1 of Methylobacterium sp. E-046. Taxonomy (NCBI): domain Bacteria; kingdom Pseudomonadati; phylum Pseudomonadota; class Alphaproteobacteria; order Hyphomicrobiales; family Methylobacteriaceae; genus Methylobacterium; species Methylobacterium sp. E-046. The sequence continues at coordinate 46,626 of NZ_JAKSYP010000159.1, forward strand.
GGCGCCGACGACGTCGAGCCCGGCTTTCCCGGCCTGCCCGACGCGGTGCGCCGCGGGCTCGTGCGCTACTGCCCGATCTGCGACGGCTACGAGGCGCGGGGCAAGCGCATCGCCGTGATCGGCCACGGCGACCGGGGGCTGGGCGAAGCGGTCTTCATCGCGCGCACCTACGCCCGGGACGTGACGCTGATGACCCTGGGCCAGGGCATGGTCCTCGACGCGGGCGAGGCCGCGCGCATCGCCCGGCATGGCATCGCGGTGGTCCACGACCCCGTCGTCGGCCTCGACGTCGAGGGGGCACGGATCACGGTGCTGCGCACGGCCGACGGGGCCGAGCACCGTTTCGCGGTGCTCTACTCGGCCCTGGGCCTGACCATCCGCTCCGACCTCGCGGTGGCGCTCGGCGCCGCCCACGACGCGACCGGCGCGCTCATCGTCGACGAGCACAACCGCACGACGGTGCCCGGCCTGTACGCGGCCGGCGGCGTCGTCCGCGGCCTCGACCAGATCGTGGTGGCCATGGGCCACGGCGCGGTGGCCGCCACCGCCATCCACAACCGCTGCGAACTCCCCACCGAAGAGGAGGTGGACGGCGGCGAAGCCAAGGCGGGCCGCGCCTGATCACCCGGCGATCCGCCCCAGCGCGGCCGAGCGGCCGAACCGGGGCCGGCCCGCGGACGCCGCTACCTTCGCTCAGGCCCGAGCGGGCCAACCACTCCGCGCGCCGGCCGCGGGAACCGGCCCGCATCGGCTCGATTACGGGCTTCGAGAGCCTTCGAACCTGAAAGCCGGGATGACGGAACACGCGCGCGATCTCGCCCTGGTCTTCGCCGGCGGCAACGCCGTCGGCGCCTACCATGCCGGTGCCTACGAGGCGCTCCACGCCCAGGGACTCCGACCCGACTGGGTCGTCGGCGCCTCCATCGGCGCCGTGACCGCCGCGATCATCGCGGGCAACGCCCCCGGCGACAGGGTCGCCCAGCTCCACCGCTTCTGGCAGGAGGCGACGCTGGGCCCCGCGCTGGATCCCACCGGGCTGCTCAAGCCGCGCCAGATCTACAACGGCCTGCACGCCCTGATGGCCCTGCTCTGGGGGCGGCCGAACATCTTCCGCCACCGCCTGCCCGGCGCGTGGTCGGCGCTGCCGTGGGTCCCGGACGACGTGGCCCTGTTCGACAACGCCCCCCTGCTCCAGACCCTGAACCGCCTCATCGACTTCGAGCGCCTGAACCGGGGCGACACGCGCCTGTCGATCGGCTGCGTCGATATCGAGACCGGCGAGGAGGTCTATTTCGACACCGCCCGCGAGACGATCCGGGCCGAGCACATCCTCGCCAGCACCGCGATCCTGCCCGCCTTCCCGCCGGTGGAGGTGGACGGGCGCGTGCTGTGCGACGCCGGATACACGAACAACCTGCCGCTCGACCCGATCTTCGCCACCGAGCCCGCGCGGGACCTGCTCTGCATCGCCTCGGACCTGTTCAGCCCGCGGGCGCCGCGCCCGGCCTCCCTCGACGCGGTGCTGGAGCGCGCGAACGACCTCATCTTCGGCAGCGCGCCGCGCCGGGCGATCGCCGCCCTGAAGCGCGAGTACGCGCTGCGGCAGCAGCTCGATCCGGCCGGTCCGGCGGTGACGCTGCTGCACCTCGTCTATCAGGCGGGCGCCGACCAGCTCGCCGCCAAGAGCTTCGACTTCTCGCCCTCGTCGATCCGCGACCGCTGGGCGGCCGGCCACCGGGACGCCGTCGCCGGCCTGGAGCGCCTGTCCGGGCAGTAGACCGACGGCCGCGACAGGTTCACCTACGTCACCGCCGATCCGGGCGAACCGTCGCACGCGGCACGGGCGGCGCGGACCGGCTGACCGCGCCCCGGGACCGGAGCGGCGGCCCGGGCGCGATGCTCGCCCGGGGCGATGGGCGAGCCCGACAGCCCGCATGGAGGCGGGGCGCGCTGGTTCGTCGGAGCCCTCGATGCCCACCGCGTCGCGTGCCTGACGGTTTGGCGCCGGCGCCCGGCGGCACTGGGGAACGGCGCTTGACGCTGGGATGCGGGCCGTGCCCTCCTGGCTCCAACGATAATCAATCCGGGAGTGAGAACCGCCATGGCGTTGATCCGGTGCTGCCTGCTCTCGGCGGCGATCAGCCTCACCGCCCTGGCTTGGCCGGCATCCGCCCAGCCGATCCGCGTCAAGGTCGGCGTCCTCAACGACATGTCGGGCGTCTACGCCGATACCGGCGGCAAGGGTTCACTGGTCGCCGCGCAGATGGCGGTCGAGGACTTCGCCAAGACGAACGGGGCCGTGCAGGTCGAGGTCGTCTCGGCCGACCACCAGAACAAGCCCGATATCGGCGCCGCCGTTGCCCGCCAATGGTACGACCGCGACGGCGTCGACGCGATCCTCGACGTACCGACCTCCTCGGTGGCGCTGGCGGTGAGCCAGATCACGCGCGAGAAGAACAAGGTCTTCATCGATTCCGGTGCCGGGACCACGGAGCTGACCGGCAAGCAATGCTCGCCGAACACGATCCAATGGACCTACGACACCTACGCCCTGGCGCACGGGACGGCCGGCGCCCTGCTCAAGCGCGGGGGCGACACGTGGTACTTCCTCACCGCCGACTACGCGTTCGGCCTCTCCCTCCAGGAACAGGCCACGGACGTGATCGGGACGGGCGGCGGGCGGGTGCTGGGCGCCGCCCGCGTCCCGTTCCCCGCCACCGACGTCTCCTCGTTCCTCCTGCAGGCGCAGGCCTCGGGGGCGAAGGTGGTGGGGCTGGCCAATGCCGGCGGCGACACGATCAATGCGGTCAAGCAGGCGCATGAGTTCGGGCTGACCGAGGGCGGCCAGAAGCTCGCCGCGCTGCTGATCTACGCCATCGACGTGCACGCTCTCGGCCTCCAGACCGCGCAGGGGCTGGTGCTCACGGAATCGTTCTACTGGGACCTCAATCCGGAGACCCGGGCGTTCTCCGAGCGGTTCGCCAAGCGCCACGGCAACAACATGCCGACGATGAACCAGGCGGGCGTCTATTCCGGCCTCCTGCACTACCTGAAGGCTGTGGCGGCGACGAAATCGACCGACCCGCAGGCGACGATGGCCTGGATGAAGGCCAACCCGACGGACGACCCGCTGTTCGGCAAGGGTACGATCCGGGCGGACGGGCGCAAGGTGCACCCGATGTACCTGTTCGAGGTGAAGGCGCCGTCCGAGTCGAAGGGCGCGTGGGACCTCTACAAGCTCCTCGACACCATCCCGGCCGATCAGGCCTTCCGGCCCCTGGCGGAGGGCGGCTGCCCGCTCGTCGGCAAGCCGTAGAAACCGCTGAGATAGACCGACATGCTGCGGGACATCGAGGGACAGGTCGCCTGGGTGACGGGCGCCGGGTCCGGCATCGGACGAGCGGCCGCAGTGTCGCTGGCGAAGGCCGGGGTTCGCCTCGCGCTCACGGGGCGCGGCCGGGAGGCCCTGGAGGGCACCGCGGAAGCGATCCGCGCGGCGGGCGGGGAGGCGCTGGTCGCCCCCGCCGACATGGGCGTCGCCGACGACGTGCAGAGGGCCTGGGAGGCGGTCCAGGCCGCCTACCGCCGCTGCGACCTGCTGGTGAATTCGGCCGGCCTCAACGTGCCCCAGCGAAGCTGGAGCGAGATCGGGCCGGCCGGCATCGACGCCGTGGTCGGCGTGAACCTCAACGGTCCCTTCTACGCGTCGCGGGCCGTGCTGCCGACGATGCGCGCCCAGCGGAGCGGCCTGATCATCCAGGTCTCGTCCTGGGCCGGCCGCTACGTGTCCACCCTGACGGGACCAGCCTACTCGGCAGCCAAGCACGGGCTGGTGGCGCTCTCGGAGAGCCTCAACCAGGAGGAATGCCGACACGGGATCCGGTCCTGCTGCATCTGTCCCGGCGAGGTCGCGACACCGCTGCTCGACAAGCGGCCGGTTCCCGTGACGGCGGAGGACAAAGGGCGGATGCTGCAATCGGAGGATCTCGCCGAGACGATCCTGTTCGTGGCGCGGATGCCGGCGAGCGTGTGCGTCAACGAGATCCTCATCAGCCCGACCTGGAACCGCGGCTACCTCGAGGGCGTGAAGCTCTGACGCGTCGCGGGACGAGCCCGCGTCCGCCGCCTGCCTCGAGGTGGGCGGCCACGACCGGGGGCAAGCCGCTGTCGCTCCGCGCCCATGAGAGCGCCCATGAGGGCGCGCGCGAGGGCGCCCATGAGGGCATCCAGCCTTCGCTCCGACCCGCCCGGTGCCCGCCACCGCGGCGATCGACCGAGCCCCCGGACCGCCGCCTCGCCGATGTCGTGCAGGCCAGGGCCTCGCCGGAACCCTCGGGAATCCGGCCACACCGACAGGACAGGTCCGCGCCGGAAGTTCTTCACATGATGACGCGCAAATGAAGTCCTGTCCGTCTTCGGCAAGATTTCAGATTGTCTTGGCAATTATTTCGCGCTCGAACTTGCACAAATCTCTGCGCGAGACGGCAGAACGGCGTGCGGAGCGCGCAGGGATCGCGGCATGCCGCATTCCCGAGGCGGCAGACCAGCACCCGTCGGCGGCTTTGGGTCCATCCGGGCGGTTCAGACGCTCTCGACCACGTTCGGGACGTGGACATCGGACGGATCGATGGATTGCGCATCGACGCAGAGGGTCAGATCTGCTTCAAGGCGGCAACAGAATATGGGAGGGCTCATGTCAGGTCTGCCGAAACGCCTCGCCGGGCTCGCCCTCGGCGCATCCGCCTTCCTGAGCCTCGCCGTCCCTGCGCGCGCCGACGATTTCATCGCCATCCTCACGGGTGGAACCTCAGGCGTGTACTACCCGATGGGTGTCGCGCTCTCGAAGATCTTCACCGAGAAGCTTCCGGGGACCCGCCCGTCCGTTCAGGCCACCAAGGCCTCCGTCGAGAACCTCAACCTGGTCCAGGCCGGCAAGGGCGAACTCGCGTTCACGCTCGGCGACAGCTTGGCCGCCGGATGGAAGGGCGATGAGGAAGCGGGCTTCCGGCGCAAGCTCGACAAGCTGCGCGGGGTCACCGCGATCTACCCGAACTACGTCCAGATCGTCGCCTCCAAGGAGTCCGGCATCCGGACGTTGGCGGACCTGAAGGGCAAGCGCCTCTCCGTCGGCGCCCCCAAGTCGGGCACGGAGCTGAATGCGCGCGCGATCCTGGAGGCCGCCGGGCTGAGCTACAAGGATCTCGGCAAGGTCGAGTACCTGCCGTTCGGTGAATCCGTCGAACTCATGAAGAACCGTCAGCTCGACGCGACGCTGCAATCGGCCGGTCTCGGCGTCTCCTCCATTCGCGATCTGGCGAATGCGACACCCATCACGGTTGTCGCCATACCGGCGGCGGTGGTCGACAAGGCGGGCGCACCCTTCGTCAAGCAATTGATCCCGGCGAATACCTACGAGGGACAGGCCGAGGCCGTGGAAACGGGGGCGGTTGTCAACTACCTCGTGACCCGCGCCGACCTCTCGGACGACCTCGTCTACAGGATGACGAAGGCGGTGTATGAGAGCCTGCCCGAGTTGCAGGCCGCGCACTCGGCCGCGAAGGGGATTGACGTCAACAGGGCTGCGGAAGGTATGCCGCTGCCGCTCCATCCAGGCGCCGCCCGCTACCTCAAGGAGAAGGGCGTATCCGTCCCCTGATACGTGCGGAGCAGACCGTGCGATCACGATGCGTCGGGGGCGAACCTGGGGAATGGGTTGGCCCGCTTTCGGAAGGCAGCCCATGAACGAGCGGGTCGACCAAGCTGAGCTGCAGAATCCCGAGCACGGGCTGCCGGAGAATTTCGGGGCCGGCTGGCCGGGGCGCCTCCTGTTCTGGCTTGCTGTGGCTTTCTCGACCTTCCAGATCGTGACCGCCTTCGGCGTTCCGCTCGACCGCACGATCGCGTTCGGCGTCACACCCCTTGCCCTCGCCTGGGCGGCCCTGGCGGCCGGCGCGCTCTTCGTCGGCTGGGCCGCCGCGCGGCGGCGACCGGTGCTGGACGGGCTGTTCGCCGTCGTGACGCTGGCGATCACCGTCGGCCTCGTCACCAAGTTCCCCGGCGGGCTGCCGAGCCAAGCGGTCCGCACGCTCCACGTCGGCTTCCTGTGCCTGGTCGGCGGCGGCCTCCTGGCGAACCACCGGTCGCGCACGCGGGCGACGCGGAGTCTGGGCTGGGCGCTCGCCGTCGCCGGCTTCCTGATCGGGGCCTACCAGTGGGCCTTCTACGACGACCTCGTGGCGCGCGCGGGCGAACTCACGGATGCCGACCTCTATGTCGGGCTCGCCCTGATCGCGCTGCTGTTCTACCTCGTCGCCCGCATCATGGGGCCGGCGCTCGTCATCGTGGCCGGCACGTTCCTCGCCTATTGCCTGCTCGGCCAGTACCTGCCGGCGCCGCTCAACCATCGCGGCTACGGCCTCGAGCAGGTGGTCGAGCACATGGCCTTCGGGACGGAGGGCATCTACGGCACGCCCGTCTACGTGTCGTCGACCTACATCTTCCTGTTCGTTCTCTTCGGCGCCTTCCTCGAGCGCGCCGGCATGATCGCGCTGTTCACCGACATCGCCATGAGCCTGTTCGGCTCGGCAAGGGGCGGTCCCGCCAAGGTCGCGGTGTTCTCCTCCGCGCTCATGGGCACGATCTCGGGGTCCGGCGTCGCCAACGTCGTGGCGGTCGGCCAGTTCACCATCCCGCTGATGAAACGCTTCGGCTACAAGCCCGCCTTCGGGCGGCGTCGAGGCGACCGCCTCCATGGGCGGGCAGATCATGCCGCCCGTGATGGGCGCGGTGGCCTTCATCATGGCCGAGACGATAGACGTGCCCTACGTCGAGATCGTCAAGGCGGCGATCATCCCGGCCCTTCTCTACTACCTCTCCGCCTTCCTGGCCGTGCATTTCGAGGCCGGCCGGCGCGGCCTCGTGGGGCTGCCGCGCGGCGAGCTGCCGAGCGCCAAGGCGGCGTTGCGCGAGCGCTGGTTCCTCATCCTGCCGCTCGCCGTCCTCGTCTACCTGCTCTTCGCGGGCTACACGCCGCTCTTCGCGGGCTCGGTCGGGCTCGCGCTCACGGTGACCCTGATCCTGGGCGGCACCATCGCCCTCGGCTTCGGCCGCGAGGCTGTCCGCTCGATCTTCTACGTCACGCTCGGCCTGATCGCCGCCGGGGCACTCTGGGTCGGCGTCATGCTCGTCCTGGCGCTCGTCCTGGTCATGGTGGCCGCCAGCCTGCTCACCCGCGGCGGGCGCGACACCCTCGTCGCCTGTCGCAACGCCCTCGCCGACGGCGCCCGGCAAGCCCTTCCGGTCGGTCTGGCCTGCGCGGTCGTCGGCCTCGTCATCGGCACGATGACGCTGACCGGCGTCGGGACGATCTTCGGCAACTACGTCGTGTCGGTCGGCCAGAACTCGCTCGTCGCCTCCCTCGTCCTGACGATGGTGGTGAGCCTGATCCTCGGCATGGGCATCCCGACGATCCCCAATTACATCATCACCTCATCGCTCGCGGCGCCCTCGCTCCTGACGCTGGGCGTGCCGCTGATCGTCAGCCACATGTTCGTGTTCTACTTCGGCATCATGGCGGACCTGACGCCACCCGTCGCGCTCGCCTGCTTCGCGGCGGCGCCGATCGCGCGCGAGAGCGGCTTCAAGATCAGCCTGGAGGCGATCCGGATCGCGCTGCCCGGCTTCGTGGTCCCCTACATGGCCGTCTACGATCCGGCGCTGATGGCGCAGAACACCACCGGGATCGGGGGCCCCGCCTTCGCGGCCGCCGTCGCCTACATGTGCGTGAAGGCCGCCGCCGCGGTGTTCCTGTGGGGCGCGGCCACGAGCGGCTTCCTGCGCGGACCGATGCGCCTGTGGGAGCGGGCGGCGGCCTTCCTCGGCGCCCTTCTCCTCGTGGTCGCGCTGCCGCTGACCGACCAGGCCGGATTCCTGCTCGGGGCTGCCGCCGTCGGCGCGCACGTCTGGCGGTTGCGCCGGGTCGCGACGCGCCCGGCATGATCTGCCTCCTCGCCGCGAGCGTGGTGGTCCCGCTGAGCGTGCCGGCCATCACGCTGCGCTGGTCCCACTCGGTCGAGAAGATCGTCTGGGAGGAGGACTGGGCGGACACCCCGGCCGGGCTGACGATCACCGCGAGCCGCGTCAGGGGTTCGGGCGCCGGCATGGAGCCTGCTCTCGATGCACATTGGGTGAACGGCGCCTGGACCTGGGTCCCGCGCCTGGCTCCCCTCAGGGAGGTCGTGCTGCGGCGCTCGGGCGCGACGGCGGACTGGTCCGTGTGCCTGCAGGGCGCCTGCCAGCCGATGAGCGTCTTCGTCGGGCCGGAGGCCGATCCGGTGACGCTGACCTCCTGCGCGGGCGCCCCGCGCGGCGACGCCGCCGAGCATCGCTGATCGGAAGCCCGGTCTTCGCATTGGGGTCCGGCGGCCTCGCCGGACGTCTCACGATCGCGGACCGGAAGAGCGCGTGTCGCACCGCGCGCGGACGGCCCGCACGCGGACAGCCCGCACGAACTCTCCGGCCCGCGCTACCGGCCCGTCAGCCTGCTCGTCGGCGCCCGGGATCCCGAACGGACGACGGGAAGGACACGCCTGACGTATCCTTCCCGGCCTCCCGAGCCGTCACCCGGCCATCGCGGGCCGGGGATCTTCGATCACATGCGGTGACCGCGGTGGTGTCCCATCATGTGACCGCGATGGTGGCGCATCATGTGATGTCCGCGGTGATGACGCATCATGTGACCGCGCATGTGGTGGTGGCGCATCATGCGGCCATGGCCACGATGACCGTGCATGCCGTCCATCCGGACCTCGGTGACCGCGACGGGGGCATCGACCGCGCCGATCATGCCGGGAGCGGCGGATGCCGGAGCGACGGAAGCGACACCCAGGGTTGCCAGGATGGCGGCGGCGAACAGAGACTTCTTCATGGGCGTCCTCACTTCGTTGTTGCCGGCCGGAGGTCGGAGTTGACAGCGACCGGAGTCGAGGAACGGCGCAGCTTCCGCACCGTTCCAAGTGGTACGTTGTTCTCCCCGTCACGCCATCGGAGAAGCGCCCGCGGAAACGGCCCCGGGTCGCCCGCGAAGGGCGCAGGCCGGGCCGCCCACGCGGTGACCGCGGCCGAACGGTCTCAGCGCGGGCGTGCCCGTGGCGCTCGATCGCCCTGAGCTCGCCCGAGGCTCCGGGCCTTGGCTGCGCGCGTGTCGGTTGCCGGGGCGGCCGAACGATGCGATAGCGCCCCCGGGTGCGCGGTCCGGTCGGTCGGATCGGCAGGTCTCTGCGCTGGTCGGGCCGCCAGCGGCATGGAGTCCGTGCGCGTGCCCTCCCGCCCCCCTCGTCCCCTGTCGTCCCTGCGCGCCCTGCTCACGAGCGGCGCCGGCGGCGGCCTCGTCCTGATGGCCAGCGCTGCGTTGGCGCTCGCCGTCGCCAACTCGCCGCTCGCCGACACCTATTTCGCCGCGCTTCAGGCCCATGTCGGCCCGCTCTCGGTCCTGCACTGGATCAACGACGGCCTGATGGCCGTGTTCTTCCTGCTCGTCGGCCTGGAGATCAAGCGCGAGCTGCTCGACGGGCGCCTGCGCACCTGGCCCGACCGCATCCTGCCGGGCGTGGCCGCGCTGGGCGGCATGATCCTGCCGGCCCTCGTCTACGCCGCCGTCAACCGCCACTCGCCCGAGACCCTGCGGGGCTGGGCCATCCCGGCCGCCACCGACATCGCCTTCGCGCTGGGCGTGCTGGCGCTCCTCGGCTCGCGCGTGCCGGTGTCGCTGAAGGTGTTCCTGACGGCGCTCGCCATCATCGACGACCTCGGCGCGGTGATCATCATCGCCGTGTTCTACACCGCAGACCTGTCGCTGCCGATGCTCGGCGGCGCGGCCGTGACCCTGGCGGCGCTGTACGGGCTCAACAAGGCCGGCGTCAGCCGCCTGTGGCCCTACCTCGCCCTCGGGGCGGTGCTCTGGGTGTTCACGCTCTTGTCGGGCGTGCACGCCACCATCGCGGGCGTCCTGCTCGCCCTGGCGGTGCCGCTCCGGCTGAGCGTCGGCAGGCCGGACGATCCGACCTCACCGCTGCACATCCTCGAACATGCCGTGAGCCCCTGGACGGCGTTCCTGATCCTGCCGGTGTTCGGCTTCGCCAATGCCGGCGTGTCCTTCGCCGGGTTCAGGCCGGCGATCCTGCTCGATCCGGTGACGCTGGGCGTGGGGCTCGGCCTGTTCCTCGGCAAGCAGCTCGGCGTGTTCGGCTTCGTGCTCGCGACCGTGCGCCTCGGCTGGGCGCAGCGGCCGAGCGGTGCGACGTGGGCGCAGGTCTACGGCGTCGCCATCCTGTGCGGGGTCGGCTTCACGATGAGCCTGTTCATCGGCCTGCTGGCCTTCGCCCACCGGCCGGATCTGGAGGCCGAGACCAAGGTCGGCGTGCTCTTCGGCTCGCTCGCCTGCATGGCCGCCGGGGCGCTGGTGCTGCGGCTCGCTCCGCAGAGTCCGGCCCACCGCTGAGCCGAGGCCGGCCGTCGCCGCGCCCCGGGGCACGGCCGCCTCCACCGTCGCCCCCCAACCAGGTGAAGCCCTCTGCGCCGTCAAGTTCCCAGGCGTCGTCCCGGCGCCCTCGAAGGTCGCTTGTCCGATCTCGTCCTCGCCCTTACCGGCGTCCTGCTGCTCGCAGCGATGATCCTGCTGCTGCTGTCGTGGTTGACGGGCGATGCCGAGGGTACCGTGGGCGGGCCCGTGCTGACGCAGGGCTCCTGAGCTCCGCCCCGAATGGACTGACGACCGATGACGACGCTGACAGCGACGCTGCGCGAGTTCTACGAGGGGGACACGCCGCGCGCCCACCGCTTCCGCTACGCCCTGCTCGTGTTCGACGTGGCGACGGTCGCCTTCGTGATCGTCACCTCGTTCCTGCCGCTGATGGCCTGGATCGTCGCCTGCGACCTGGCGCTTGGCCTGTGCGTCCTCCTCGACTTCGCCGCCCGCCTCAGCATCAGTCGCGCGCCGCTGCGCGAGTTCCGGCACCTGAGCACCTGGACGGACCTCGTGGCCGTCGCCTCGTTCCTCGCCCCCGTGCTCGTCGAGGGCGTCGGGTTCCTGCGGATCCTGCGCACGCTGCGCCTCCTGCGCACCTACCATCTGCTGGAGCGGCTGCGGCAGGACAGCGAGCTGTTCCGCCGCAACGAGGACGCGATCCTGGCCGCGACCAACCTCGTGGTGTTCGTGTTCACGATGACCGGCATCGTCTACGCCACGCAGCACGGCTCCAACCCGGCGATCCAGACGCCGGTCGACGCCCTGTACTTCACGGTCACGTCGCTGACGACGACCGGCTACGGCGACATCACGCTGCCGGGGCCGACGGGCCGCCTGCTGTCGGTGTTCGTGATGATCTGCGGGGTGACGCTGTTCTTCCGCCTCGCGCAGGTGGTGTTCCGCCCCTACAAGGTGCGCTTCCCCTGCGACGCCTGCGGGCTGCAGCGCCACGAGCCGGACGCGGTGCACTGCAAGGCGTGCGGCAACCTCCTGAACATCCCCGACGAGGGCGCGTACTGACGGCCGACGCGTCAGGCGGCGGCGACCCGGGCGGTCGCGCGGAAATGGCGGTGGCGGTCTTCCAGGTCGCCGAGGTCGGACGGATCCGCCACGTCGCGCCGGGCGGCGGCGATGACGAGATCCGCATGCCGGGCGAGTTCGGCCGTTCGATCCGTCCGGGTCTCGACCTCCGCGACGCGGGCGAGCACGTCGAGCATCCGGCCGAGCACGTGGACCGAGCCGGCGGCGTTCTGGCGGATCATGTGGAACATGGCATCGCACAGCCCGTCGTAGTCCGTCACGGGATGGACCAGCACGGGGTGGCCCGCGCGCAGCACCACGCCGGTCTGCAGATGGCGTGGAGCGATCCGGCACAGGGCATCGCCGAGATGGTCGACGACGCTGCCGGCCGTGAACGGGTCGTTGATGCCGGGCGAGAGAGCCCGGACCGCGATCTCGACCAGTTGGCGAATCGAGAATTCCGGATCCTGAAGCGCGGCGGGGCGATACCCCAGCGTCACCGCCCCCAGGATGGCGGCCTCGGCGCCCTCGGTCTGCGGGGATAGGAACGCGATGGGAAAGCCGCTCGGCACGTAGTCGCCGGGCCGGACCCGCAGGGTGACCCTGGCCCGGTTCTCGTGGGCCCAGTCGGCCAGCACGCCGGTGTCCATGGCCTGCACGTAGCCGCCGCCGGTCGCAGCGACGGCGCGTCCGGTCGGAGCCGGATCGGTTTGGGCGACCCCCGGCTCGTCGCGCGTATGGGCCGCGATGGCCTCGCACAGGTCGCGCTGGACGGCATCGACCACGGTCTCGATGTTGATGCTCGTGGCGATGTGGTGGACGAACCAGACCAGGGTGCCGACCGCCACCAGCGCCAGGACCAGGGCTCCGGTGATGGCGAGGTGCGGGACGAACGGGTCCTCGTCCACCGTCCGCACCGTCCGCAGGACCATCAGGGCATACGCGAAGGTCCCGAGAAAGATGCCCAGCACCGTCTGGTTGCGGGCGTCGCGGATGAAGTTGCGCAGGAGCCGCGGGCCCATCTGGCCGGATGCCAGGGTGAGCGCCGCGATGGTGATCGAGAAGGTCGTGCCGGCAACGCCGATGTTGGAGGATGCGACGGCGCTGAGGAGCGCCCGCGCCCCCTCGGCGCCGCCGGAATAACCCCAGTTCGTGTCGGGCGAGGACGCGTCGTAGCCGGCGACGTGGGCCGTCTCCAGCCAGACCCCGAACTGGGCCAGCAGGATGCAGCCGAGGACGACCAGGGCCGGGCGGAGCCAGAACAGGTCGCCGAGGATCTCAAGCCAAGCTTTGACGCGCGCGCTCATCGTTGCGGCCTGACAGCTCCCGAGGGCGGGGACAACCGGCACGAAGGGTCGTTCCGATCGTTGGGGAACGGATGCGGCCGCCCATCCGGCCCGTTTCGGCGTGGTCCGGGTGGCCGCGAGCGGGAAGGATTCCGTTTGATCTCGATCTTCGACCTCGCCGCGCTGCTGCTGACCCTCTCGGCCCTGTTCGGCTGGTTGAACCGCCGCTTCCTGCGCATGCCGCACAGCATCGGCCTGCTCGTGATGGGGCTCCTCGCCTCGCTCGCGCTGGTGCTCGCCGACGTCGCCTTCCCGCAGCAGCACCTCTACGAGGACCTCACCCGCGTCCTCGATCAGGTCGATTTCACCGGCGTGGTGATGAACGGCATGCTGGCCTTCCTGCTGTTCGCCGGGGCCCTGAACCTCGACCTCGGCGCTCTGCGCGCGCGGGCCTTCGCGGTCGCCACCCTCGCGCTGCTGGGGACTCTCGTGTCGACCGCCGTGGTCGGTGCGGCGTTCTGGGCGGCCGCGCAGGCGCTCGGCAGCCCGGTGCCGCTGGCCTGGGCGCTGGTGTTCGGCGCGCTGATCAGCCCGACCGACCCGGTCGCGGTACTGGCCACCCTGAAGAACGTGGAGGTCCCGGAGGCTCTCGAGATCGAGATGCAGGGGGAGGCGCTGTTCAACGACGGCGTCGGCATCGTGCTGTTCACAGTCCTGCTCGCCTACGCGGCGGGATCGGGCGGCGGGACGACGAGCGTCGGCGGTGTGGCGACGCTTCTCCTTCACGAGGCCGGGGGCGGCGTGGCTCTCGGCATCGTCACCGGCTACATCGCCTACCTGGCGATGAAGGCGATCGACGACTTCCCCGTGGAGGTGCTGATCACCCTGGCCCTCGTCACCGGGACCTACGCGCTCGCCCAGAAGCTCGGAACGAGCGGCCCCCTGGCCGTGGTGGCGGCGGGTCTGCTCATCGGCGAGCGCGCGCCGCGCTACGCGATGAGCGACACCACCCGGAGATACGTCTCGGCGCTCTGGACGCTCGTCGACGAGGTTCTGAACTCGGTCCTGTTCCTCCTGATCGGCCTGGAGGTGCTCGTCCTGCGCTTCCAGGTCTCCGGCTTGGCGCTGGCCGCCTGCGCCGTCCCGATCGTGCTCGTCGCGCGCCTCGTCGCGGTCTCGACGCCGGTGCTGCTGTTTCGCTGGGGCGGCAACCTCTCGCTCGGCAACGTGCCGTTCCTGACCTGGGCGGGCGTGCGCGGCGGCATCTCGGTGGCGCTGGCCCTCTCGATGCCGGAGAGCGAGGCCAAGCCCGCAATCCTGGCGGCGACCTATGCGGTGGTGCTGTTCACCATCATCGTGCAGGGCTCGACCCTCGGCCTCGTGGCGCGGTGGACCCTTCGCGCGCGCTAGGCGGTGCCCCCGCCTTCCGGGCCGGCTCCGGTCACCGAACAGGTCGGAGCCGCGCCGGACAGCCTGGCCGACCGGACGGGTCAGCGCAGGGTCAGGGCGTCCAGCCAGCCATGTGCGGCCCCGTAGCGGATGATCTCGGCCCGGGTCCGCAGCCCGAGCTTCTCGGCGGCGCGCGCCTTGTAGGTCTCGACGGACTTCACGCTCACGTCGATGCGGCGCGCGATCTCCTTGTTGCTGAAGCCCTGCGCGATCAGCCGCAGGGTCTCCGTCTCGCGCGGGCTGAGAATCTCCCCGTCCGCGGCGGCGGGCGAACGCGCCGCCGCGGACGGGCCCGCCATGACGTGGCCGGCGATGGACGGATCGAGATAGATCCCGCCCGCCGCGACCGCGTGGACCGCGCGCAGGAGGTCCTCCGCCGCCGAGCGCTTGAGAAGATAGCCCCGTGCGCCGGCCTTCATCAGCGGCTGGACGTAGGCCGCGTCCTCGTGGACCGTCAGGACCAGCACCCGAGTCCCCGGGCATTCGCCGGCGACCCGCTCCGTGAGTTCGAGGCCGCTGAGGCCGGGCATCGAGACGTCGACGACGGCGACCTGCGGGGCGAGCGTGCGGATCAGCGGCAGCGCCTCGCCGCCGTTGGTGGCCTCGCCCACGAGTTCGACCTCCGGGTCGGCGTTGAGCAGCGTCCGGATGCCCGCGAGGACGATGGGATGGTCGTCGGCCAGGACGACGCGGATACGGTCCATGGTGCTGGCTCCTCGGGCGTCAGGCCGCCTGCGGGAGGGGGATGTGAACGAACAACGTCGTGCCGACGCCCGAGGACGCCTCCAGCGTCAGCGAGCCGTCCAGAAGCGAGAGGCGCTCGCGGATGCCGGAGAGGCCGAGTCTCGGCTTGGCGGAGGCGCCGCCCGGGGACGGGTGCGTGGTGGCCTCGGGGTCGAAGCCGACGCCGTCGTCCTCGATGATGACCCGGACCTCGTCGGAGCGCTGCTCGACCGAGACGCTCACCGTGGCGGCCTGCGCGTGCTTGAGGACGTTGGTGAGCGCCTCCTGCACGATCCGGTAGACCGCGCTCTCGACGGCGGGCGGCAGGCGGGCCCCTTCGCCCGTGAATTCCAGGTCCGGGCGGACGCCGTGGCGGTGCCCCCAGTCGCGGAGCAGGGTGGCGAGGGACTCGGCCAGCCCGAGGTCGTCGAGGGCGGTCGGGCGCAGGTCGACGGCGGCGCGGTGGATGTCGCGGCCGACCTCGCCGGCGAGCCTCTGCAGCCACTGAACCTGCCGGCCGGCCTCGGGCGACACGCCCTCGGCCTCGAGCAGCCTTTCCAGGCCCTTGAGACCGAGGGACAGGCCCGTGACCGTCTGGCCGACTTGATCGTGCAGCTCGCGGGCGATCCGGCGCTGCTCGTTCTCCTGCGCATGGCCGAGGCGGCGGAGCAGGTCGAGGCGCTCCGCCTCCGCGCGCTTGCGCGGCTCGATGTCGGAGACGACGCCGTAGACGAGCCCGGCGACCTCCTTGTGGAGGTGGGGCACCCGGCCGGTCAGGCGCACCCAGCGCGGCTCGCTGGCTGGATCGGCGATGCGGAACTCCACGTCGAGCGGCGTTCCGTCGGCCGCGCCCCGTCGCACCGCTTCGTCGAGCCGGACGCGGTCGTCGGCATGGACCGCGGCCAGGGCCTCGCGGGCGGCAGCCGCGGCTTCCCCCTGCGCGACCGCGACGCGCCAACCGAGCAGTTCGGCCGCGCGCCCGGACGCCGTCACGGTCTCCCGGCCGGTATCCCACCGCAACGTCCCGAGCTCCGCCGCCTCGACGGCGACCGCGCCCTGCTCCTCGCTCGACCGCAGCGCGAGCGCGAACCGTGCCTGCTCGCCGGCCCGACGCTGGGCCATGTCCCGGCCGACCAGCCCGACCAGGGCCAGGCCCAGGCCGATGCTGACGAGGCTGCCGCCGGCCAGGACGAGGTAGGAGCGGGAGACCGGCGCGTTCAGGGTGGCCACCGGCATGCCGAAATGGACCGACCAGCCGCCGGTGTGCTGGAGGGTGCGGTAGACGACCTCCACGTTCGCCCCTTCCAGGGTCGGGCCGGTGTAGAAGCCCTGCGGCGCCCGCCGGACGGCCGCCTGCAGGGCCGGGTTCGCCGGGTGACCGAGTTCTTCCGTCTCGGCGCGGGTGCGGGCGATGGTGTTGCCGTCCGCGTCGACGATGGTCCCGACCCAGCCTTCGGGCGCCCCGGCGTCGCGCAGGATCGAGCTGACCGCGTTGGTGGCGAGCCGGACAGAGAGGACGTAGCGGAGCTTGCCCGCCCGGATGACCGGGACGCGCAGGGCGACGAGACGCTGGCCCGAGATCGGCCCGACCGGGCCGATGCCGCCGATCACGGGACGCTGCGTCCGCACGACGGCGTCGAAGCTCCTGCGGTCGGCGGTGGGACCGAGTTCCTCGTCGAGCGAGCGGAGCAGATTGACGACCTGAGCGCCGTCGGGATCAGCCAGTTCGACCGTCGCCCAGAGCGGGTGCGCCTGCCGGAGGCGATCGGCCTCGGCGTAGAAGGCGGCGAGGTCCGGCTTGTCGAGGGTGGCCGAGGCCGCCTCGGCCTCGAGGACCGCCACCTGCGCCGCGATGTCGGAGGCGACGCGCTCGGCCACGCGGGCGGCGCTGGTGACCGCGGCGTTGCGGACCAGATCGCGCTGCTGCTGCGCCATGAGCGTGGCGACCCAGCCGCTGAGCAGCAGCACCGGGATGGCCGCCGCGAAGGCCAGGGCCGCGAAGGTGCGGCGGTTGCCTCGGCTCAGCCGGGGCCGGTCACCGGCGACGCCCTCGTTTCGAGTTGTCATGTGCGGGCACTCGTGGGGACGCGTCCAGGCCGGACGCGCCCATCGGCGATGTCGGCCCGCTTCTACCGCCTTTCGAGCCGGATGGCCGAGGTCATCGCGGTTCGGGACGTCCTCGCCCATGCGCGGACGGCGATGATCCGACGGGCCTCTCCACCGCATCGGGTTCGCCGAGCAGGCGCCGCCCCGACGCGATGACCTGAAGCACCTGCCGGTCTCCGCCGGCGGCCACGGCAGCCCGCTCCAGGTGCCGTAGGCGCTCGACCAGGTTCGGCGGCGCGGCCGCGCGGTCCGCCAGTCCGGCCTCGACCAAGGCGGTCACCACCCGCTCCAGCCGACCGAACACGCGCCCCTCGAACGCCGGTCCGCGCCGTCTTCCCGTCCTCCCCTCCGGCCGGGCCTGTTCCCGCCGCGCGCCTCTCGGCGGCCGGCAGTCGGGTGTGTCGGGAGCGTTCGCAGCCCCATGACGTTCGAGCCTCAGGCCAGCATTGAAGCCCCGTCCGCGCCCGCCGCGACTTCGAGCATCCTCCCGGTGCTGCGGGGCGTGACGGCCGGGTGCGGCACGCGCATGCCGAACGCCAAGGATGAGCCGTCATAGCCCTCGTACCAGGCCCGACGTTCACGGGAATCGGTCGGGTAGGGGCAGGCGTCCCGCGGGCGACCGAGCGTGCGGGCACGGGTCCCCAACTTGATGACGTCCATGATCATCGTCGCTTGTCCTTCCGCTCTCCCAAGGGCGTCTCAAGGCTGTCGTGACGGCCTTGAGTAGCGCCCGGATCGGAGCGAGCGACAAGCAGATGTGACCGAACGTGCCGTTCTCACCGACACCTGTCAGGCTCGTCCCGACACCGCCTGGACGACGCAGGGCTTGACCGTTGCCAGGCCGCACGGTCGTCGAGCGCGTTCACGTCCGGAACGGTGGCCGCAGCCGATGGCGCGGGCCGATCCCGCCGCCCTCGTCCCGATGAGGGTGGTCCGGGGACGCGTCGCAGAGCCCGGTTTGGCGCCGGCCGAGTGCGTTGCCCCGGCCGGCGGACGACACGGGCTTCCGGCATCCGCGAACCACCCGGAAGCACAGGTGTCGGACCGTCGACGAGGGGCCGCTATCGGGACGTCGGCTGAGGAGATTCCGGCGCCGACACCGACGGCGCGATCAGCGAACCGTCGACTGCGCCGTTGATCGAGGCGACGATCCGGCGCGGTCTCGGCGTGCGGTGCCGAGGTTGAGGGGCGGCGTGGAAACAGGTCTGGGTCCGGCCGACATCGCACGGCAGTCAACAAGCGCGCCAGCGGCGTATGAAATCGGTGTCAAACGCACTAAAACCGATGGTGACGCTCTTCTGACCGGTTATCACGGGGGCAGGGTCGATGAAACGCATCGTGGTCTGCTGCGACGGCACCTGGAACAACGACGACCTTCAAACAGAGGATACGAACGTCGCGCAGATCGCGCGCTCGATCCACGGCTCGGTCGATACCGGCGAGGCGACGTTCCAGATCGTGCTCTACCTTCGTGGCGTCGGCACGACGGGCCTGAAGCTGGAAACCTTCATAGAGGGCGCGACTGGTCTCGGCATCGACGACAACATACGGTCGGGATACCAGTTCATCGCTCAGAATTACGTTCCCGGCGACGAGATCTACCTGTTCGGTTTCTCGCGCGGCGCCTTCACCGCCCGCAGCCTAGTTGGCTTGATATCCGCCTGCGGAGTCCTGAAGCGGCCATCCCTGGAGTCGCTGCCCGACGCCTGGGCGTATTACCGCTCCGCCAAACCCCATACGCCGCAGGATTTCAGGGACCGGTACGCGGCCCAGGTACACGACGGCGTGACGATCCGATTCTTGGGCGTCTGGGACACGGTCGGCAGCCTCGGCATCCCGGGTTCCCTTCTCGCGGACGCCAACAAGAAGGCGTTCGCCTTCCACGACACGAGCCCTTGCTCCATCGTGGAGACGGCCGTGCAGGCGCTGGCGATCGACGAACATCGCCACAACTTCATCCCGACCTATTGGACGGGGACCGCACCGGCCGGTTCTTCGGTCCAGCAGGTGTGGTTTGCAGGCGCGCATGCCGATGTCGGCGGTGGCTACAGGACCCGGGTGCTCGCCGACATCCCGCTCGTCTGGATGGCGAGGCAAGCCGAGGCGGCGGGGCTCGCGATCGACTGGACGTGCTTGCCGGCGGGGCCGCTGAACGCGGCGGCGGCGGCCCACGACTCCTCATCCGGGCTGTTCGCCCTCGACCATTTCCGACCGACGCTGCGACGGATCGGTGAGCGGCCGTGCGAGACGGCGTTCAATGAGAGCCTGTACGTCGCCCAGGACGAGAACGGACGGCCGGTTCGCGCGATTAACGAGGCGGTGCATCGGAGTGTCATCGAGCGCTACGGCAAGGCCGCGCAGCTGTGCACGAACGACGAGAGTGGAACGTGCTCGACGGCGATCTACCAGCCGAAGACGCTGCAGCCCTATTTCGGGCCGGGCGGCTTCGCAGGACTGCCGGTCGTGGACTGAGCGAGCAAGACCAAGCTCGGCAGGCTGCAAGCCCATCGGTGGGTGGAGGCTCGGCGCGCAGGGTTCCTATCCCGCATGCCGATCGATCGACGCTGCACCCAAGGACCCTCAAACCTGCCGCCGGGAGGGCTGCATGGAGTACGTGAAATTCGGTTCCACGGGGATCAAGGTCTCTCGCCTCTGCCTCGGCTGCATGACCTTCGGTGAGCCTGACAGGGGCAATCACCCCTGGACGCTCGATGAGGAGAGGAGCCGGCCTATCGTCCGCCAGGCCATCGAACAGGGGATCAACTTCTTCGACACGGCGAACGTGTACTCCGACGGCTCGTCGGAGGAGATCACGGGGAGACTGCTGAAGGAATTCGCCAGCCGCGACGACATCGTCCTCGCCACCAAGGTCTACAATCGCATGCGACCCGGCCCGAACGGGATGGGCCTGTCGCGCAAGGCGATCATGCAGGAGATCGACGCGAGTCTGACGCGCCTCGGCACCGACTACGTCGACCTCTACCAGATCCATCGCTTCGACTGCGACACGCCGATCGAGGAGACCCTGGAGGCGCTCCATGATGTCGTGAAGGCGGGCAAGGCCCGCTACATCGGCGCTTCCTCGATGCCGGCTTGGCGCTTTGCCAAAGCGCTGTACGTCTCGCGCCTGCACGGTTGGACGGAGTTCGTCAGCATGCAGAACCACGTGAACCTCCTCTACCGGGAGGAGGAACGGGAGATGCTGCCCCTGTGCGCCGAGGAGGGCGTCGCGGTGATGCCCTGGAGCCCGCTGGCGCGTGGGCGGCTCACGCGCCCCTGGGACGAGACGACCGAGCGCCTCAGGACGGACGATGCGCTTCACCGCTTCTACGGGAAGACCGAGGAGGCGGACCGCAAGGTGGTGGATGCGCTGGGCGAGGTCGCTGAGCGGCGGGGCGTTCCGCGCGCTCAGATCGCGCTCGCATGGCTTCTGCGCAAAGGCAGACAGGTCACGCCGATCATCGGTGCGTCCAAGCCGGGGCATCTAACCGACGCCGTTGCGGCGCTCACGCTCGAGCTGAGTGCTGACGAGTGCGCCGCGCTTGAGGCGCCGTACATCCCGCACGCCGTGTCAGGTCACAGCTGAGGCCGGACCGCGCCCGGGACGGATGCGACAGGGCGGCGGGGATCGGGGGAGGGCCGTCCAGGCCCGAGCGCAAACCGGCCGTGGCACGCGAACCGATCCGGGCCGGCCGTGAGACGGCGTGGCGTGCCACCCTGGACCGCACCGATCGAGCGGTTCGGGCGGTGTCGCAGGATCGCCGCGAGGGGTACGTTCGCAGGTCAGTCACGGGTGCGGGATAGCGGCGCGATGGCGATACCGCTCGGCCCGCCCGGTCGAGCGTGATCGTTCGTCATCCCGTCGACCCGTTCTGGCACCGACGGCCTACGAAGCGCGGTCGTGGCAGAGATCGCCGGCAGGCCAACTCGACTGCCCGATCCCGGGGGTCCGGGAGGGGGCCGGAACGCCCGGGCGGCCTACTCGCCGTTCGATCAAACCCTAGCTACCGCGGCGATCGCTCAGCTGCCGCAGGGGGACGCCCTGCGGGCAAGGTCGTGCCAGCCGGCTGCCAGAACAGCCAGAATGTTCACTGAAATCAGAAGGATAGCGCAATCATGGAATTTCTGCACACCATGGTCCGGGTGGCCGACCTCGACCGGGCACTCGCCTTCTACGTCGACACGTTCGGGCTGAAGGAAGTCCGGCGCGTCGAGAACGAGAAGGGCCGCTTCACCCTCGTGTTCCTGGCCGCGCCCGGCGATGCCGAGCGCGCGGCGGAGACGCGATCGCCGCTGATCGAACTCACCTACAACTGGGATCCGGAGACCTACTCGGGCGGGCGCAATTTCGGGCACCTCGCCTATCAGGTCGACGACATCTACGATTTCTGCGCCCGGCTGCAGGAGAAGGGCGTCACCATCAACCGTCCGCCCCGCGACGGCTACATGGCCTTCGTCAAGTCACCCGACGGCATCTCCATCGAGATCCTCCAGAAGGGCGGCGCGAAGGCGCCGCAGGAGCCGTGGAAATCCATGGAGAACACCGGCTCCTGGTGAGGCGCCTTCGCCCTTGACCCGGACGGCGGCGCGGGCGCATCTGCCCGCGGATCAGCCGGCCGGGCGGCCGCTCCGGACGCCTCGGCGTCCGGGGAGGAAAGTCCGGGCTCCATGGAGAGACGGTGCCGGATAACCTCCGGCGGGGGCGACCCCAGGGACAGTGCCACAGAGAGCAGACCGCCCCGGATCCGTCCGGGGTCAGGGTGAAAGGGTGCGGTAAGAGCGCACCGCGGACGCGGCAACGCGGACGGCACGGCAAACCCCACCGGGAGCAAGACCGAATAGGGGCGGCGCGCCCTTCGCGAGAAGGGCAGGCCCGCTCTCCAGGCCAGTCGCCCGGGTTGGTTGCTCGAGGCGGTCGGCAACGACCGTCCCAGAGGAATGGCCGCCACGTCGGTGCGCGCGAGCGCACCGGCCCTACAGAACCCGGCTTATAGGCCGGCTGATCCACCGCCTCCGCGAAACCCGGCGCCCGCGCCATCCCGTCATCCGCCGCCGGCCCCGGGGCAGGGCTGGCGGGCGGGATTTCGCGCGCGACAAAAACCTTCGGTTAACCTTGCCGGGTTCAGATCGGTCTGCGCGGCAGCGCCAAGCTTGTGCGTTGACGATCCTCCGAGGCCCATGATACCCGGCATCCTCCCGTCAACGGCGTGTATCGGATCGCCGGGCGCCACCTGCTCGAGAGCAGGTCCCGTCCGTGCGCGGCGTTCTGCGCGCTTCGCATCCGATGCCGTTCCCGTCACGCGCGCCGCGCCCGCGCGGTCCGGTACAGGGCATCATGAGACGCACCAGCCGCATTCGCGACCGGGTTTCCGGCGCGCGCCGACACTCCGCCCCGGATCGCGCCAGCGCGGCGGGCCGCCCATGATCCGGCGTCGCCCGTCATCCGGACTGCCGGCGGGGGCCGGCCCCGCCGCCGGGTCATCCGCCCAGCCGCACGTGCCGGTCCTGCTCGACGCGGTGGTCGAGAGCCTCCGGACCGAGGGCGGCATCGCCGTCGACGGCACCTTCGGGGCCGGCGGCTACACGCGCGCGCTGCTGGCGCGCGATCCCGCCCTGCACGTGGTGGCGATCGACCGCGATCCCACCGCCATCGCGGGGGGGCAGACCCTGGTCGCGGAGTTCGGAGGGCGCCTGCGCCTCGTGCCGGGCCGCTTCGGCGAGCTCGATACCCTCCTGGCCGAGGCCGACGTGCCGCAGGTGGACCGGGTGGTGCTCGATATCGGCGTCTCGTCGATGCAGCTCGACGTGCCGGAGCGCGGCTTCTCGTTCCGCAACGACGGGCCCCTCGACATGCGCATGGGCGCCGACGGCCCGAGCGCGGCCGACATCGTCAACGAGGCCGACGAGGCGGTGCTCGCCGACATCATCTACCATTACGGCGAGGAGCGGCGCTCCCGGGCCGTGGCGCGGGCGATCCACGAGGCCCGCCGCCGCGGCCGCATCGAGACCACCGCGCAGCTCGCCGACCTCGTCGCCGGCGTCGTGCGGGTCGAGCCCGGCAGCCACATCCATCCGGCGACGCGGACGTTCCAGGGCCTGCGGATCGCCGTCAACGACGAGCTGGGCGAGCTGGTCCGGGCGCTCCACGCGGCCGAACGGGTGCTGAAACCCGGCGGGCGGCTGGCCGTCGTGACGTTCCACTCGCTCGAGGACCGGATCGTCAAGCAGTTCTTCGCGGCGCGCAGCGGCCGGTCCGCGCAGGGCTCGCGCCATCTGCCGGGCGCCACCGCCGAGGTCGTGCGCAGCTTCCGCCTCGCCACCAAGGGACCCGTCCTGCCGGACGAGGCCGAGACCGCGCGCAACCCCCGCGCCCGGTCGGCCAAGCTCCGCGCGGCCGAGCGCACCGAATCCGACGTTCCGGAGCCGCTGGCGGCTCTGACGGCCCTGGCGAGCCTGCCGGACGCCGCCCGCTTGGGTCCCCGCCGATGATCCGCCTCCTGAACCTCCTGGCGGTGGCCGGGCTCGTCGCCTCGGCGATCTACGCCTACTCGATCAAGTACGACACGCTCTACCAGGGCGGTCAGGTCTCGAAGCTGCAGACGGCGCTGCACAAGGAGCGGCAGGCGATCGCGGTGCTGCGCGCCGAGTGGCAGCTCCTGACGCGCCCCGACCGCCTCCAGGCGGCCGTCGACAAGCACCTCGCCCTGGAGCCGATCGGTACGGCGCATCTGGCGCGCCTCTCGGACCTGCCCGCCCGGCCCGAGCGCGGGGACGAGATCGGCCGGCTGCTCGCCGCCACGGCGACGCCCAAGGACAAGGGCACGATCGAGCCGCGTACCACCGGCTCGATCACCCGCACCGTCACCACGACCCGCACCCCGACGACGGCTTCGAGGTAGTCCCCCGTGTCCGAAGATGCCGACCAGATCCTAGACGCGGCGCACCCGGCCGAGGTCGCCGAGCACGAGGCCGCGATCCTGGAGGCCGCCGCGCTGGCCCATGCCGCGGCCGCGCCGCGCCTCATCGAGGAGGCGGCGCACGAGCCGGTGCCGCGCGCCGAGCGCGCCCGGGCGTTCGTGCGCAGCATGTTCCGCCTGGCGATCGAGCGCTCGCACATGCGCGTCGCCCTGGTCGGACTGGTCTTCGTGGGCGTCTTCGGGACGATCTCGGCCAAGCTCCTGATGATGGCGATCTTCGGGGAGCCCCCCAGCCAGGAGCACCGGGTCGCGGCCGCGTCCTCGACGGCCTTCCGGCCCGACATCGTCGACCGCAACGGCGAGATCCTGGCGACCGACATCCGCACGGTCTCGGTCTTCGCCGAGCCCGGCAACATCTACGACAAGGACGAGGCGGTGGAGCTGCTCACCGCGGTCCTGCCGGAACTCAACGCCTCGGAGCTGCGTGCCAAGCTGTCCTCCCGCAAGGGCCGGAGCGGCGCGGGCTTCGTCTGGGTGAAGCGCGAGCTGACGCCGAAGCAGCAGGCCGAGGTCCACCGGCTCGGCATCCCGGGCATCGGCTTCCTGCCCGACCACAAGCGGGTCTATCCGAACGGCACCGCCGCCGCCCACATCCTGGGCGCCACCAACCTCGACGGCATCGGCATCGCCGGGATGGAGAAGTACATCGACTCCACCGGCCTGCAGGCGCTCAACAGCTTCGGGCTGGTCAGCAAGCAGGCCGACCTCAAGCCGGTGCAGCTCTCCCTCGACCTGCGCGCGCAGTTCGCGGTGCGCGACGAGCTCGCCTGGGGTATCGACCACTTCAAGGCGAAGGCCGGCGCCTCGATGATCCTGGACGTGAAGACCGGGGAGGTCATCGCCCTCGTCTCCATGCCGGATTTCGACCCGAACGACCCGAAGGACGCGCTCTCGCCCGACCGCATCAACCGCATGAATGTCGGCGTCTACGAGATGGGCTCGACCTTCAAGGCGATGACCCTCGCCATGGCGCTCGATTCCGGCAAGTACAACGTCAACTCGACCTTCGACACCCGCGGCGGCGTGCTGAACTGGGGCCGCCAGAAGATCCACGAATATCACGGCACCAACCGCGTCATCACCATGCCGGAGGTGTTCACGCACTCCTCCAACATCGGCTCGGCCAAGATGGCGCTCGGCGTCGGCGTGCCCGGCCACAAGGCCTTCCTGAAGAAGATGGGCCTCCTCGACCGGCTGCGCACCGAGCTTCCGGAGAGCGCGGCGCCGATCGTCCCGTCCCGCTGGACCGAGATCAACACCATCACGATCGCGTTCGGCCACGGCATCGCGGTGGCGCCGATCCAGGCGGCGGCGGCCGTGGCGGCCATCGCCAACGGCGGCGACCTGATCACCCCGACCTTCCTGAAGGCGAACCCGGACGAGGCCAAGACCCGCGCGACGCACGTCCTGTCGTCGACGACCTCCGAGGCGATGCGCTACATCATGCGGCTGAACGCCGCCGAGGGCTCGGCCAAGAAGGCGGCGATCCCGTACTACTTCGTCGGCGGCAAGACCGGCACGGCCGAGAAGGTGATCGGCGGCCGCTACATCCACAACCGCCTGTTCACGACCTTCATGGCGGCGGCGCCGATGAACGACCCGAAGTACCTGTTCGTCACCATCATGGACGAGCCGCAGGGCCTGCCGGAATCCGGCGGCTACGCCACGGCGGCCTGGAACTCCGGCGTCGTCACCGGCAGGGTGATCGAGCGGGTGGCCCCGATCCTCGGCCTGCCGCCGCAATTCGAGCCGCCAGTGAGGCCGTTCCCCCAGATGGTCAAGCTCAACGCCTACCACATCAACCAGCTCGGCGGCCCGTGAGGTCGGATCCGTGACAGCCCGGCTCGCCGATCTCTTCCCCGAAGCCGCCGGCCCGTCCGCGGAGCTGACGGTGTCCGACCTCACGGCCGACAGCCGGCAGGTCGCCACCGGCACGGTGTTCGTGGCCGTGCCGGGCACGAAGGCGGACGGACGCCGCTTCGCCGCGCAGGCGGCCCAGCGCGGCGCCGCCGCGGTCGCCGGGGAAGGGGCACGGCCCGCCGACCTGCCGGACGCGGTCGCCTGGATCCCGGTCGCCGATGCGCGCCGGTCCCTGGCCCTGGCCGCCGCCCGGCTCGCGGGGGCGCAACCCGGGACCGTGGTGGCCGTCACCGGCACCGCCGGCAAGAGTTCGGTGGCCGACTTCGTGCGCCAGATCCTGGCGCGCCTCGGCCGCGACGCCGCGAGCCTCGGCACGGTCGGCATCGTCACCAATCACGGCGCCCAGTACGGCTCGCTGACCACCCCGGACCCGGTGACGCTGCACCGGACGCTGGCGCGGCTCGCCGCCGAGGGCATCACCGATCTCGCCATGGAGGCGTCCTCGCACGGGATCGAGCAGCGCCGGCTCGACGGCGTGCGGATCTCCGCGGCCGGCTTCACCAATCTCGGCCGCGACCACCTCGATTACCACGCCAGCATCGAGGAGTATCTCGCCGCCAAGCTCCGGTTGTTCACCGACCTCTTGCCGATGGGCTGCCCGGCGATCGTCAACGCCGACGGCGCCTACGCCGACCGCGTGATCGCCGCCGCCGAGGGAGCCGGCCGGCCCGTGCGCACGGTCGGTCGCGGCGGTCGGGACCTGCACGTCGAATCCGTCCGGACGGAGGGGTTCGCGCAGGCCGTCCGCCTCATGTTCGCGGGCCGCGCCCGCGCGCTGCGCCTGCCGCTGGTCGGCGAGTTCCAGGTCGAGAACGCCCTGGTGGCGGCCGGCCTCGCGCTGACCACCCCGGCGGGAGCCGCCGATCCCGACGGGGTCTTCGCGGCGCTCGACCATCTCACCGGCGTGCCGGGCCGGATGGAGCGGATCGGCGAGGCCCGGGGCGGCCTCTGCCTCGTCGACTACGCCCACAAGCCCGAAGCGTTGGAGAGCGTGCTGACCGCGCTGCGTCCGTTCGCGTCGGGCCGTCTGATCGTGGTCTTCGGCTGCGGCGGCGACCGCGACCGCGGCAAGCGGCCGCTGATGGGGGCCATCGCGCAGCGGCTCGCCGACACGGTCATCGTCACCGACGACAATCCCCGCACCGAGGAGCCCGCCTCCATCCGCCGGGCGATCCTGGCGGCGGCGCCGAGCGCGGAGGAGATCGGCGACCGGGCCGAGGCGATCCGCAGCGCCGTGGGACGGCTCCGGTCCGGCGACGTGCTGGTGGTGGCCGGCAAGGGTCATGAAACCGGCCAGATCGTGGGAGATCGGACGCTGCCGTTCTCGGACCATGAGGCCGTGCGCGCCGCGATCACCGAGACCACGGCCTGACGGCGACAGGGGGCTGACCATGACTGCACTCTGGACCCGCGCGGAACTCGAGGCCGCCACGGGCGGGCGCCTGATCGGCGAGGGCCGCCCCATCGGCGGCGCCTCGATCGACACCCGCACGATCCAGCCCGGCGACCTGTTCTTCGCGATCCGCGGCGAGGCCCGCGACGGTCACGACTTCGTCGCCGACGCCCTCGGCCGCGGGGCCGGCGCCGCGGTGGTGACGGAAGGCCGCGCCGCAGATCTGGCGGCGCGCGGCCCCGTCCTGGCGGTGCCGGAGACGGGCGCGGACCCGGTCCTGACCGCGATGGTCCGCCTCGGCGCGGCAGCCCGCGCCCGCACGGATGCCCAGGTCGTGGCGGTGACGGGCTCGGTAGGCAAGACCGGCACCAAGGAGGCGCTGCGCCACGTCCTGTCGGGGCAGGGCGAGACCCATGCCTCGGCCGCCTCCTACAACAACCACTGGGGCGTGCCGCTGACGCTCGCCCGCATGCCGGCCGCCACGCGCTACGGCGTGTTCGAGATCGGCATGAACCACGGCGCCGAGATCGTGCCGCTCGCCGCTCAGGTCCGGCCCGACATCGCGCTGATCACCACGGTGGAGCCGGTCCACATCGAGCACTTCGCGTCGCTGGCCGCCATCGCGGACGCCAAGGGCGAGATCTTCTCCGGGCTCAGGGCCGGCGGCGTGGCGATCATCAACCGCGACGCCCAGCACTTCGATCGGCTCGTCGCCCACGCGCAGGCCTCCCAGGCCGGCCGCGTGGTCAGCTTCGGCGAGCACCCGCAGGCCGACGTGCGCGCCCAGCGGATCGTGCTGCGCCCCGACCTCTCGGTGGTCGACGCGGTGGTGATGGGACAGCCCGTCACCTACAAGCTGGGCACCGCCGGGCGCCACGCGGCGCTGAATTCCCTCGGTGTCCTGGCGGTGATCCACGCTTTGGGCGCGGACCTCGCCCAGGCCGCCCTGTCGCTCACCGGGCTGACGCCCCCCGTCGGGCGCGGCGAGCGCACCGCCCTGGAGATCGGCGGCGGCACCGCCTACCTCGTCGACGAGAGCTACAACGCCAACCCCGCCTCGGTGCGCGCCGCGCTCGCGACCCTCGCGGGAATTGAGACCGGCCCGCGCGGGCGGCGCATCGCGGTGCTGGGCGACATGCTGGAGCTCGGCGCCGCCTCGGCCGAACTGCACCGCGGCCTCGCCGAGGCGATCGAGGCCGCCCGGATCGACCTCGTCTTCGCGGCCGGTCCCCTGACGCGCCACCTGTTCGAGGCCCTCCCGGTGAGCCGCCGCGGCGGCGTGGCCGACACCGCCGCCGAGCTGGTCGAGCCCCTCGCCGGGATCCTGCGATCCGGCGACGCCGTGATGGTCAAGGGCTCGAACGGCAGCCGCATGGGCCGGATTGTCGAGGCGCTGAAAGCCCGCTACGCGATCGACCCGACGCGGCGCGCCCTCGCGAGCGCCCCATGACCGGCACGCCCGAGCCGTCCCGGACGCTCGGTGCCGCCCCTGAAACCTGTGCCTGAACAGAGGGGCCGAACGCCCGGATGCTATACCTTCTCTCGGAATTGAGCGGCACCTTCACGCCGTTCAACGTGTTCCGCTACATCACCTTCCGCACCGGCGGCGCGCTGTTCACGGCGGGCCTGTTCGTGTTCTGGTTCGGGCCCTGGATCATCTCGCTGCTGCGCCTGCGCCAGGGCAAGGGCCAGCCGATCCGCGAGGACGGTCCGCAGACCCATCTGCTGACCAAGCGCGGGACGCCGACCATGGGCGGCCTGATGATCCTGGCCGGCGCCGTCGTGGCGATCCTGCTCTGGGCGAACCCGCGCAATCACTACGTCTGGGTGACCCTGACGGTCACCCTCGGCTTCGGGGCGATCGGCTTCTACGACGACTACCTCAAGGTCACGAAGCAGTCCCACAAGGGCTTCTCCGGCAAGTTCCGGCTGACGCTCGAGGCGTTGATCGCGATGGCGGCCTGCGTGACGATCTCGGTCTATTCCCCCGTCACGCTGCAGAACCAGCTCGCGTTTCCGGTCTTCAAGGACGCGCTCCTGAACCTCGGCTGGTTCTACGCCCTGTTCGGCGCCTTCGTGATCGTCGGGGCGGGCAACGCCGTGAACATGACCGACGGCCTCGACGGGCTGGCCATCGTGCCGGTGATGATCGCCTGCGGCACCTTCGGGTTCATCGCCTACCTGGTCGGCAACTCGTTCACGGCGAGCTACCTGCAGGTGAACTACGTGCGCGACACCGGCGAACTCGCGGTGGTCTGCGGGGCGGTGATCGGCGCCGGCCTCGGCTTCCTGTGGTTCAACGCCCCGCCGGCCCAGATCTTCATGGGCGATACCGGCTCCCTGGCGCTGGGTGGCCTGCTCGGCAGCGTCGCGGTCGCGACCAAGCACGAGATCGTGCTCGCCATCGTCGGCGGCCTGTTCGTGCTGGAGATGATGTCGGTGATCATCCAGGTCGCGTCGTTCAAGCTGACGGGCAAGCGCGTCTTCCGCATGGCGCCGATCCACCACCATTTCGAGCAGAAGGGCTGGAAGGAACCGCAGGTGGTGATCCGCTTCTGGATCATCGCGGTGATCCTGGCGCTCGCCGGATTGGCGACGCTGAAGCTGCGCTGAAAATCTGTGCTAGACTCCCCGATCGAGCGGCCGATCCAATCCAGGCCCTCATCCTGAGGTGCCGGAGCGGAGCGGAGGCCGCGAAGGGGCCCTCCAGGGATCGCGCGCTGAACTGGAGGGCTCCTTCGCGGCCCGCTGACGCGGGCACCTCGGGATGAGGCGGTGGATGGGAGCGGCGACCGTCCCCTGCTGCATTTGAGTTCCGCATGACGCCCATCACCACCTTCGCTGAGCGCACCGTCGCCCTGTTCGGGCTCGGCGGCTCGGGGCTCGCCACGGCGCTGGCGCTGAAGGCGGGTGGGGCCGACGTGCGGGCCTGGGACGACAATGCCGACAGCCGCGTGCGGGCGCAGGAAGCCGGGATCGCGACGCAGGACCTGCGCGAGGCCGAGTGGTCGGGCTTCGCCGCCCTCGTCCTCAGCCCCGGCGTGCCCCTGACCCATCCCGAGCCGCACTGGAGCGTCCGGCTCGCCCGGGATGCGGGCGTCGCGATCCTCGGCGACATCGAGCTGTTCTGCCGGGAGCGCCGGGCGCAGGCGCCGGGCGCGCCGTTCGTGGCGATCACCGGCACCAACGGCAAGTCGACCACCACGGCGCTCATCGCCCACGTCCTCGCCCGGGCGGGCCGCGACGTGCAGATGGGTGGCAATATCGGCACCGCGATCCTGTCGCTGGAGCCGCCGTCCGTCGACCGCGTCCACGTGATCGAGATGTCGTCGTTCCAGATCGACCTGACGCCGGGCCTCGACCCGAGCGTCGGCGTGCTGATGAACATCACGCCCGACCATCTCGACCGCCACGGCACGATGGAGCAGTACGCGGCGATCAAGGAGCGCCTGATCCGCGGGTCGGGCCTCGCGGTCGTCGGCATCGACGACGGCCCGAGCCGGGCCATCGCCGAGCGCCGGGCGGGCGACCTCGTGCGCGTCCACGTGCCCCACGGCGAGGTGCTGTGCACCGAAGCGCTGACGGTGCGCGACGGCCTCGTGCGCGACCCGCAGGGCGCAGTCCTGGCCGACGTCAACGGGATCGGCTCGCTGCGCGGGGCCCATAACTGGCAGAACGCGGCCGTCGCGGTGGCGGTGGCGCGGTCGCTGGGCCTCTCGCCCGAGCAGATCCAGTCCGGGCTGAGCTCGTTCCCCGGCCTGCCGCATCGGATGGAGGAGGTCGGGCGGCGCGGCCCCGTGCTGTTCGTCAACGATTCCAAGGCGACGAACGCGGATTCCACCGAGAAGGCGCTCACCGCCTTCCGCGACATCCACTGGATCCTCGGCGGCAAGGCCAAGGATGGCGGCATCTTCCCGCTGGTGCCGTACTTCGAGCGCGTCGCCCACGCCTACCTGATCGGCGCGGCCTCGGACGCCTTCGCGGCGACCCTGGAGGGGGCGGTGCCCTACACGCGCTGCGAGACCCTCCAGGTGGCGGTCCCGAAGGCGGCCGAGAACGCCGCCGCCTCGGGGGCCCCCGAACCGGTGGTGCTGCTCTCGCCGGCCTGCGCGTCCTACGACCAGTTCCGGAACTTCGAGATCCGCGGCAACCGCTTCCGCGAGCTGGTGCAGGCGCTGCCCTGAGGCGGCGCCCGCCGCCCTCAGCGGGCCAGGACCTTGGCGGCCTCGCGCGTCGTCCCGACCGCCTGCGAGACGTCGGCCACCGACTGGACGATCGCCCCGATATTGCCGGTGATCGCCGTGACGGCGCCCGCGGCGCTCTGCATGCTCTCGGCGAGGTCGCGGGTCACCGCGCTCTGCTCCTCGATGGCGGCGGCGGTCGCCACCACGGTCTCGCGCATCACCGAGACCGAGGCGCCGATCGAGCTGAGCGCGCCCACCACCTCCTGCGAGACCCGCTGCACGCTGGCGATCTCGCCGTTGATCTGCCCGGTGGCGCGGGCGGCCTGATCGGCCAGCGCCTTGACCTCGGAGGCGACCACCGCGAAGCCGCGCCCCGCCTCGCCGGCGCGGGCCGCCTCGATGGTGGCGTTCAAGGCCAGCAGGTTGATCTGGCCGGCGATGTTCTGGATCAGGCCGACGATGCCGGTCATCGCCGTGGCGGTCTCGGCCAGGCGCTTGGTGTGGCCGTCCGCGTCCTGGACGCAGGCGTAGGCGGTGTCGGTGGCCCCCTGCGAGCGGACGATGCTCTGGGACATCTCCGCCACGGAGGCGGCCAGTTCCTCGGCCGCCGCCGCCACGGTCTGGACGTTGCCGGAGGTCGAATCCGCCGCCGAGGAGGCGAGAGCGGCGGCGTCGGTCGAGTGGGCCACCGCGTGCTCGATCTCGCCGAAGTTCCGGTCGATCATGATCCGCAGGTCGGCCAGCAGGCGGACCTGGTCGGTGATGTCGGTGGCGAACTTCACCACCTTGTAGGGCCGCCCGGCGGCATCGAGGATCGGGTTGTAGGAGGCCTGGATCCAGACCTCGCGCCCGTCCTTGCCGATCCGCCGGAACTGGGCCGCCTGGTAGGTCCCGTTGCGCAGGGCCGCCCAGAACGCCCGATAGGCCTCGCTCTCGCGGTAGCCGGGCTCGACGAACAGGCTGTGGTGCTGGCCCACGACCGCGTCGCGGGCGTAGCCCATCGTGGCCAGGAAATTGTCGTTCACATCGATCACGGTGCCGTCGAGGTCGAAGGCGATCACCGCCTGGACCTTGTGGATCGCCGCGATCTGCCCGGCCCGGTCGGCCTCCTCGGTCCGCTGGCGCGTGATGTCGGTGGCGAACTTCACGACCTTGTAGGGCCGGCCGCGGCCGTCCAGCATCGGGTTGTAGGAGGCCTGGATCCAGATCGGGCGACCGCCGCGGCCGACCCGCTGGAACTGACCGGACTCGAAGGATCCGGACCGCAGGCGCTCCCAGAAGGCCCGGTATTCCGGCGTCTCGCGCTGGACCGGGTCCATGAACAGGCTGTGGTGCTGGCCGACGATCTCCGGCAGCGTGTAGCCCACGACGTCGAGGAAGTTGCCGTTCGCCGAGAGGATCCGGCCCGCGAGTCCGAATTCGATGACGCCCTGGACTCGGTCGAGGGCCGCGAGCTTGGCATGCGCTTCACGGGCATTCAGGGCAGCGAACATGGCGGGTGCGGCTTCCGCTTGGCGGATCGCCTGTCGCGCGGCGCCCTTCAGGGACGCGCGCTCGTCGATCCGGAGACTACACCCGGAAGTTGCATGTTGATGATTAACATAGGATGACCTGCGCTCGGCATCCGGCCAAATGAATACGGTTTTCGCCGCCGGTTCATCGCCGAGGGAGGCTGAGTGACATGTTCCCGGAGACGCGCCGGTAGGGCTGCCGCCAGATCGGCGCACCGGGGAGCGGCGCGCACCGAGATCGGGGATCGGAGCCGTAAACCATAAGGCTCCGTTTACCATTCCTGCACAGGATCCGCCCTGACCCGCGCGGATCGGCATCCGCGCGGCCTGGAGTCGTTGCCCGGCATGATGTCACGCGCGGAACGCACCCCCCTGACGGACTGGTGGTGGACGGTCGATCGCGGGCTGCTCGCGGCCCTGTTCGCGCTGATGGTGGCCGGCCTGGTCTTCCTGATGGGCGGCGGCCCGCCGGTGGCGGAGCGGATCGGCCTGCCGACCTTCTACTTCCTGAACCGGCAGGCGATGTATCTCGCGCCGACCATCCTGCTGATCTGCGCGGTCTCGTTCCTGTCGCTGCGCGGCATCCGCCGGCTCGCGCTCGTCACCTGGGTCTGCGGGGTGGCGCTCTGCCTGCTCGCCGGCAAGTTCGGGCCCGAGATCAAGGGCGCGCATCGCTGGATCCAGTTCGGCTCGTTCGGCCTTCAGCCCTCGGAATTCGTGAAGCCGGCCTTCGTGGTGGTGGCCGCCTGGGCGTTCTCGGAAGGCGCGCAGCGCCGCGACATGCCGGGCGGGATCCTGGCGCTGCTGCTCCTGCCGATCACCATCGTGCCGCTGCTGCTCCAGCCCGATTTCGGCCAGACCATGCTGATTACCATGGTGTGGTGCGCGCTGTTCTTCGTGGCGGGCCTGCACCTGATCTGGGTGGCGGTGCTCGGCGTGCTCGGCCTCGGAGGGGTGTTCGCTGCCTACCTGTTCTTCCATCACGTGCGGGAGCGCTTCAACAAGTTCCTCGACAAGGATTCGGGGGGCGGCTTCCAGGATTTCTGGTCGCGCGAATCCTTCCGCTCGGGCGGCTGGTTCGGTACGGGCCCGGGGGAGGGCGTGGCCAAGCGCCACCTGCCCGACGCGCATACCGACTTCATCTTCTCGGTCACCGGCGAGGAGTTCGGCGTGATCGTCTGCCTGTGCCTCGTGGCGCTGTTCGCCTTCATCGTGCTGCGCGGCCTCAAGCTCGCGCGGCGGACCGACGACACCTTCTCGCGGCTGGCGATCACCGGCCTGACCACCTTGTTCGGCCTCCAGGCCTGCATCAACATGGCGGTGAACACCCAGCTGATGCCGGCCAAGGGCATGACGCTGCCCTTCGTCTCCTACGGCGGCTCCTCGCTGATCTCGCTGGCGCTTGGCACCGGCTTCCTCGTCGCCCTGACCCGCAAGCGTCCCCGCACCGTGATGCTCAGCCAGAAGCCCCCCGGCACCGCACCCGCCACCGTCGCCGGAGTGATGCGGTGACGGTCTTCACCCCCACGATCCTGCTCTGCGCGGGCGGCACCGGCGGGCACCTGTTCCCGGCCGAGAGCCTCGCCCACGCGCTGCGCGCCCGCGGCATCCGGGTGGCGCTCGCCACCGACGCGCGGGTCGACGCGATCGCGGCCGAGTTCCCGGCCTCCGAGGTGGTCACCATCGCGTCGGCGACGCCCTCCGGCCGCTCGCCCCTCAAGCGCGCGAGCGCCGTGCTGACGCTCGGCCGCGGCTTCGGCGTCGCCGCCAAGGAGATCCGCCGGATCAACCCGGCCGCCATCGTGGGCTTCGGCGGCTACCCGCCCGTGCCGCCCGTGCTCGCAGGCCAGATCCTGCGGGTGCCGACGATCCTGCACGAGCAGAACGCCGTGATGGGCCGCGCCAATGCCTTCCTGGCCAAGGGGGCCCGAACCATCGCCACGGGCTTCAAGGAGGTCCGCGGCGTGCCCGACAAGGCCCGCGCGCCCCGCATCCACACCGGCAACCCCCTCCGCCCGGCGGTGATCGAGGCGGCCAAGATTTCCTATCCCGCCTTCGGCCCGGACGACGCCCTGCGGCTCCTGGTGTTCGGCGGCAGCCAGGGCGCCCGGGTCATGGGCGAGGTCGTGCCCGAGGCGATCGCCCGGCTGCCCGTCGCGCTGCGCGCCCGGCTGCACCTCGTCCAGCAGGTCCGGCCCGAGGACCTGACGGCGGTGCAGAACCGCTACTTGGCCATGGGGCTCGCGGGGATCGAGGCGGCGCCGTTCTTCAAGGACCTCCCGGGCCGCATGGCCGCGAGCCACCTCGTGGTCTCGCGCTCGGGCGCCTCGACGGTCTCGGAACTCGCGGCGATCGGCCGTCCGGCGATCCTCGTGCCGCTGCCCGGCTCCCTCGATCAGGATCAGGCCGCCAACGCCGCGACCCTCGACGCCATCGGCGCCGCGCGCGCCGTGAAGCAGGCGGACTTCACCCCGGAGCGCCTCGTGGCGGACCTCACCGCCTGCTTCGAGACGCCGGCAAAATTGACCGCGGCGGCCGATGCGGCCAGAAGCGCCGGTATCCACGACGCCGCCGAGCGGCTGGCCGAGGTCGTCGTCGCGACCGCTGCCCGCACCTGATTCCTTGAGGGATTCCGCACCGGCGATCCCGCCACCAGACGGTTCGACCCATGAAGCTGCCCGACAAGCTCGGACCCATCCACTTCATCGGCATCGGCGGCATCGGCATGTCCGGCATCGCCGAGGTGATGCACAACCTCGGCTACACGGTGCAGGGATCGGACGCCTCCGACAACGCCAACGTCCGCCGCCTCGCCGAGAAGGGCATGCGGACCTTCGTGGGCCACAACGCCGACAACGTCGAGCAGGCGGCCCTGGTCGTGGTCTCGACGGCGATCCAGCGCGACAACCCTGAGTTGCAGGCCGCACGGGAGCGTCGACTCCCCGTGGTGCGCCGGGCCGAGATGCTGGCCGAGCTGATGCGCTTCAAGTCCTGCGTCGCCATCGCGGGCACGCACGGCAAGACCACGACGACCTCGCTGGTCGCGACCCTGCTCGACGCCGGCAACCTCGACCCGACCGTGATCAACGGCGGCATCATCAACGCCTACGGCACCAATGCCCGCATGGGCGCGGGCGAGTGGATGGTGGTGGAGGCCGACGAGTCCGACGGCACCTTCCTGAAGCTTCCGGCGGATGTCGCGATCGTCACCAACATCGACCCGGAGCATCTCGACCATTTCGGCTCGTTCGACGCCATCAAGGACGCGTTCCGGCGCTTCATCGACAACATCCCGTTCTACGGGTTCGCGGTGATGTGCATCGACCATCCGGTGGTGCAGGACCTCGTCGGCCATATCGAGGACCGGCGGATCATTACCTACGGCGAGAACCCGCAGGCCGACGTGCGCCTGATCGACGTGGACCTCCGCGGCGGCCAGAGCCGGTTCCGCGTGATGATCCGCGACCGTCGTCCGGGCTACCGGATGGAGATGGAGGATCTGGTCCTGCCGATGCCCGGCAAGCACAACGCGCTCAACGCCACCGCGGCGCTCGCCGTCGCGCACGAGCTCGGCGTGAAGCCCGACGCGATCCGCAACGCCCTCGCCGGGTTCGGCGGCGTGAAGCGGCGGTTCACCCGCACCGGCGAGTGGAACGGCGCGACGATCTTCGACGATTACGGGCACCATCCGGTGGAGATCAAGGCGGTGCTCAAGGCGGCCCGCGCCTCCACCGAGCACGGTGTGATCGCCATCGTGCAGCCCCACCGCTACACCCGGCTGCAATCGCTGTTCGACGATTTCTGCACCTGCTTCAACGACGCCGACACGGTGATCGTCGCCCCGGTCTACGCGGCCGGCGAGCCGCCGATCGAGGGCTTCGACCGCGACAGCCTCGTGGCCGGCCTGCGCTCGCGCGGCCACCGCGACGCCCGGGCGCTGGAGCGGCCGGAGGAACTCGCCGGGATCATCGCGGATCTGGCAAAGCCCGGCGACTACGTCGTGTGCCTCGGCGCCGGCACGATCACCCAGTGGGCGTACGCGCTGCCGGACGAGCTCGCCGCGCGGGGGCGGTGAGGGGTGCGCGCGGCCAGTCCGGAACGGGCTCCTCCCCGGCGACAGCGGCCCGGGTCGCGGATTGAGGTCGGGCAACGCCCCCGGCACGGGCTCAGCGCCCGCCGCCTGGCCGGCTTCACATCGATCCGGCGGGCGTCGATCGGGCGCTGCGTCGCGACGTTTTCCGGCCGGGATACACGCGGGACCGTCGAGCCGGAGGGCGGCCGGCACGCCGACGGCCGGCCGGACCGCGGTGGCGACGCACGGCCGACCGCGCAGGGCCATCGCGTCCGGCGGTTCCGGAACGTGGAAATCGCACGCCGCCGCGCCGGTGTCCTGGACGCCGCCCCGGCCGCGCCTCCCTCTTCGCGCCGCGCGCAAGGGGAGGCCCGCGGCGGCCCCGCCGTCGCATCCCTCTCCACGCCGGTGGGAAGAGGAGAGATCCCAAGATGACCGCATCGCTCCACGACCGCATCCGCGCCGCCGCGCCCGATCTCCGCGGGCGCCTGCTCGCCGACCAGTCCCTGGCGGACCTCACCTGGTTCCGGGTCGGCGGACCGGCCGAGGTGCTGTTCACCCCGGCCGACGAGGAGGATCTCGCGCGCCTGCTCGCGGCCCTCGACCCCGACGTGCCGGTGACGGTGATCGGGCTCGGCTCCAATCTCATCGTCCGGGACGGCGGCGTACCCGGGGTGGTGGTCCGCCTGGGCGGAAAGGCCTTCGGCGGCATCGCGATCGACGGCGACACGCTGGCGGTCGGCACGGCCGTGCCGGACATGCGCCTCGCCAAGGCGGCCGCCGAGGCGGGGCTCGACGGGCTCGCCTTCTACCGCGGTATCCCGGGCTCGATCGGCGGCGCGCTGCGCATGAACGCCGGCGCCCATGGCGGCGAGACCACCGACGTGCTGGTGGAGGCCCGCGGCATCGACCGGCGGGGCGACCTGCGCACCTTCAGCCACGCCGAGATGGGCTTCTCCTATCGCCATTCGGGCGCACCGGAGGACGTGATCTTCACCCGCGCCCTGTTCCGCGGCAGGCCGAGCGACCGGGCCGCCATCGAGGCCGAGATGGAGCGGGTCACGGCAGCCCGCGAGGCCGCCCAACCGATCCGCGAGCGCACCGGCGGCTCCACCTTCGCCAACCCCGCAAGCGGCAAGGCCTGGCAGCTCGTCGACGCGGCCGGCTGCCGGGGCCTGGCCCGCGGTGGCGCGCAGGTCAGCGAGATGCACTGCAACTTCCTGATCAACACCGGCGACGCGACCGCTTCCGATATCGAGGAGCTGGGCGAGGAGGTCCGCCGGCGGGTGCGTGAGACGAGCGGCGTCGCGCTGCGCTGGGAGATCCGGCGGATCGGGCGGCCCGCTCACGCGGCATGAGATGGGTGTACGCCACGTGCCGATGCGGCCGCGGACCGGTGCCCGACCGCCGGGGTCACCGCCCGGGTGCGTTCAGATCCTGATTGAAGCCGACCTGTTCGAGGTGCCCTGATGTCCAAGCACGTCGCCGTCCTGCTGGGCGGCACCTCCGCCGAGCGCGAAGTCTCGCTCAATTCCGGCCGCGCCTGCGCCGAAGCCCTCGAGGGGGAGGGCTACCGCGTCACCCAGGTCGATGTGGGGCCCGACATCGCCTCCGTGCTGACGGCGCTCAGGCCGGACGTGGCCTTCAACGCGCTCCACGGCCCGGATGGCGAGGACGGTACGATCCAGGGTCTCCTGGAGATCCTGAAGATTCCCTACAGCCATTCCGGCGTCCTCGCCTCGGCGCTCGCCATGAACAAGGAGCAGGCCAAGACCGTCATGCGCGCCGCGGGCGTCGACGTGCCGGAGGGCCGCATCGTTAACCGTCTCGAGGCCGCCCGGACGCACCCGCTGCCGCCACCCTACGTGGTGAAGCCCAACGCGGAAGGCTCATCGATGGGCGTGATCATCGTGCGCGACGGGCGCTCGCACCCGCTCCAGATCCTCGCCTCCGACGAATGGACCTTCGGCGAGCAAGTCCTTGTCGAACCTTACATAGCTGGCCGCGAACTCACCTGCGGGGTGATGGGCGACCGGGCGCTGGGCGTCATCGAGGTGAAGGCCGCCAACGGCGATTGGTACGACTACGACGCGAAATACGCCCCGGGGGGCTCGGTGCACGTGCTGCCGGCCGAACTTAAACCAAATGTTTACCAGCGTGTCCAAGAACTGTCGTTAACGGCGCATCAAGCACTGGGCTGCCGGGGCGTCAGCCGTGCCGACCTTCGATTCGACGACACGCCGGGTGGAACCGGCCGACTCGTCGTCCTCGAGGTCAACACGCAACCCGGCATGACCCAGACGAGCCTTGTGCCGGAGATGGCGGCCCATGCGGGCCTGAGTTTCGGTGGGCTCGTCCGATGGATAGTGGAGGACGCTTCTCTGAATCGCTGAGCGGCGGTGACGCCGCCGGTCGGAGCCGCCCCGCGCGCCTCGCCGGCGCCGTGCTGGGCCGGCTCACCGGTCGCCGCGCGCGGTCGTTCTCGGTCCGCCGGGCCCGGTCCGGCCAGCATCTGCATCAGCGCCTTCCGCGCGGCGTCGGCGTGGTCGGCGTCTCGCTGTCCCTCGCCGCCGCGGCGCTCGCCGGCTTCGTGGCGAGCGGGCGCTACGACGCCTTCGTGGCCGAGCAGGGCCGCCCCCTCGACATCGCCGCGCGGATCGCCGGCTTCGGCGTGGAGCGCGTCACGATCTCGGGCATCTCCCGGATGTACGAGCGCGAAGTGCTGGCCGCCGCCGGCATCGACTGGCGCACCTCGGTCCCGTTCCTCGACGTCGCCGACGTGCGCGAGAAGCTGCTACGCGTTCCGCTGATCGCCCAGGCTTCGGTCCGCAAGATCTACCCCAACGAGATCGCCATCACGCAGGTGGAGCGCGAGCCTGCCGCCCTCTGGCAGAAGAACGGCGAACTCAGCGTCATCGCGGCCGACGGAACCGTGATCGACGCCATGCGGGACGACCGCTACGCCAGCCTGCCCCTGGTGGTCGGCGAGGACGCCAACACCAAGCTTCCGGAATACCTCGCCCTCGTCGCCGCCGCCGGGCCGCTGGCCGAGCGGATCAAGGCCGGGACCTACGTCTCGGGCCGGCGCTGGACGATCAAGCTCGACGGCGTCGACGTGCGCCTGCCGGAGATCGATCCGGCCGCCGCCCTCGCGCGCCTCGTCCGGTTCGAGCGCGAGGCCGGCCTGCTCGAGAAGGACATCATCGCGGTGGACCTGCGCATGCGGGACCGCGTGGTGGTGCGCCTCACCGAAGAAGCGGCGGCCGCCCGCGCGGAAGCCCAGAAGGCGAAGAAGAAGGGCACGGCCAGCTGATGTCCTTCCCGTCGACCTCCGCCCGTCCCGCACCCCGCGTCCGGTAGCGTCAATGCACAGCCAACACGGCCTCACGCCGCGCCTGAAGCCGCTCTCCGCCCGACGCTCGACCACCCTGTCGGTGCTCGACATCGGCACGAGCAAGGTGGTCTGCCTCATCGCCGAGCTGCAGCCCGCGGAGGCGCTGACCACGCTGCGCGGTCGGACGCACCTCGCGCGCATCATCGGCATCGGCCATCAGCGCTCCCTGGGGCTGAAGGGCGGCGCCATCGTCGACCTCGCCGCCGCCGAGGGTGCGATCCGCCAAGCGGTCCACGCCGCCGAGCGGATGGCCAAGGTCGAGGTCCAGTCCGTCATCGTCAACATGTCGGGCGGCCGGCTCGCCTCCCAGCACTTCCAGGCGCGGGTGAACGTCCGCTCCGGCACCGTCACGGGGTGCGACGTGGAGCGGGTGCTGGAGACGGCGAGCGCCCACGGGGTCAGCCCAGGTCGCGCGGTGCTGCACGCGCTGCCGACCGGCTACGCCCTGGACGGGCAGGGCGCGGTGATCGACCCGTCGGGGATGATCGGCGAGGCGCTGAGCGTCGACCTCCACGTCGTCACGAGCGAGCTGGCGGCCGCCCGCAACGTCATGCTGGCGGTGGAGCACTGCCACCTCGGGGTCGAGGCGGTGATCGCCACGCCCTACGCGTCCGGTCTCTCGGCGCTCGTCGACGACGAGGCCGAGATGGGCGTCTGCGTGGTCGACATGGGCGGCGGCACGACCAGCGTCGGCGTGTTCTCGGGCGGCCACCTCGTCCACGTGGACGCGCTGGCGGTGGGCGGACATCACGTCACCATGGACATCGCCCGCGGCCTCTCCACCCGCATGGCGGCGGCCGAGCGGCTGAAGACGCTCTACGGTTCGGCCCTCTCCACTCCCTCGGACGACCGCGACATGATCGCCGTGCACGGGGTCGGCGAGGATGAGGGCGAGGCCCCGGCGCATATCCCGCGCTCGCAGCTCGTGCGGATCATCAAGCCGCGGGTCGAGGAGGTGGTCGAGCTGGTGCGCGACCGCCTGCGGGATGCGGGCTTCGCCGCCCAGGCCGGGCGGCGCGTGGTCCTCACGGGCGGCGCCAGCCAGCTCGTCGGGCTCCCGGAGGTCGCCCGGCGCGTCCTCCAGGGTCAAGTGCGGATCGGACGGCCGCTCGGGATCCGCGGCCTGCCCGAGGCCGCCAAGGGACCGGCCTTCTCGGCCGCGGTCGGCCTGCTGGTCTACCCGCAGGTGGCCCACGCCGAGCACTTCGAGCCGCGGGGGCACGGCGCCTTCGCGGCGACCGGGACCGGCGGCTACATCTCGCAGGTTGGCCGCTGGCTGCGGGACAGCTTCTGAGGTTTCGCATCCGCCCCCGGGCGGGTGCGTCGAGAGATCATCCGGCGCTCCGGCGTCGCACGGAAAGCAGAGTAAGCGAGAGGCTCGACACCATGGCCATTACCCTCCAGGCGCCGGACATCCGGGAACT
Source organism: Methylobacterium sp. E-046 (assembly GCF_022829625.1). NCBI lineage: Bacteria > Pseudomonadati > Pseudomonadota > Alphaproteobacteria > Hyphomicrobiales > Methylobacteriaceae > Methylobacterium > Methylobacterium sp. E-046. The sequence goes on from NZ_JAKSYP010000159.1 coordinate 88,610, forward strand.
CAAGCCCCGCATCACCGTCTTCGGCGTCGGCGGCGCCGGCGGAAACGCCGTCAACAACATGATCGAGTCGGGCCTGCTGGGCTGCGAATTCGTCGTGGCCAACACCGACGCGCAGGCGCTCACCTCCTCCAAGGCCGAGCGCGTGATCCAGATGGGCCTGGGCGTGACCCAGGGTCTGGGCGCCGGCTCGCACCCGGAGGTCGGCTCCGCGGCCGCCGACGAGGTGATCGACGAGATCCGTGACCAGCTCTCGGGCGCCCACATGTGCTTCATCACCGCCGGCATGGGCGGCGGCACCGGGACCGGCGCGGCTCCGGTCATCGCCCGCGCCGCCCGCGACATGGGCATCCTGACGGTCGGCGTGGTGACCAAGCCGTTCCAGTTCGAGGGCGTGCGCCGGATGCGCACCGCCGAATTCGGCATCCAGGAGTTGCAGGCGTCGGTCGACACCCTGATCGTGATCCCGAACCAGAACCTGTTCCGGGTCGCCAACGAGAAGACCACCTTCGCGGACGCCTTCGCGATGGCCGACCAGGTGCTCTACTCGGGCGTCGCCTGCATCACCGACCTGATGGTGAAGGAGGGTCTCATCAACCTCGACTTCGCCGACGTGCGGGCGATCATGCGCGGCATGGGCAAGGCCATGATGGGCACCGGCGAGGCGTCGGGCGAGAAGCGCGCCAACCGCGCCGCCGAGGCCGCCATCGCCAACCCGCTCCTCGACGACGTCTCGATGAAGGGCGCCCGCGGCCTGCTGATCTCGATCACGGGCGGCTCGGACCTGACCCTGTACGAGCTCGACGAGGCCGCCACCCGCATCCGCGAGGAGGTCGACCAGGACGCCAACATCATCCTGGGCGCCACCTTCGACGAGAGCCTGGACGGCATCATCCGCGTGTCGGTGGTCGCCACCGGCATCGAGCCGGCCCTGATCTCGGCGCATTCGCCGAACAACCCGGCCATCGCCGAGACCGAGCAGCGCATCGCGGAAGTTGCCGAGCGCCTGCGCGCGGAGGCCCGCGTTCGCGCCTCCGCGCAGCAGGTGCCGAGCATCCGCACCGAGGCGGCCGCCCCGGTCCAGGCCCCGGCGCCGATGTCCGCCGCGCCGCAGCCGAGCCCGGAGATGCGTCCAGAGCCGCGGGCCTCCCACTTCGAGGCCCCGGCGCCGATGACCCGCGACGACGTCGTCCTGGCCCCCGTCCAGCCGCGCGCCGCCGCACCGTTCGTTCCGGCCCCCGCGCCTCAGCCGGCCGAGTCCGCGCCGTCGCTCCCGGCCGGCCCGTTCGTCCCGCCGCGCCCGGCAGCCCCCACGGGGACGCCGCTCGCCCGCGCCCCGCGGATGCCGCAGATCCACGAGCTGCCGCCGATCGCCCAGAACCAGATCATGGCGAGCCGCGCCGCCGAGGATCCCGCTCCGGAATCCAAGCGCACCTCGCTGCTGCGGCGGCTGGCGACCCTGGGATCCGGCGGTCGTCGTGACGAGCCCGAGCACGCCGCCCTCCCGACCCGGTCCGCCCCGTCGCTGGCATCCCAGCCGCAGATGGCGCAGCCCCAGGTTCCGCAGGCGCCCCGCGCTCCCGCGCCTGCGCCGGTACCTCAGTACCGCCCCGCCCAGGGCAGCCTCGACGCCCAGGGCCGGGTCGCGCCGCAGTCCCGGATGATGGACGACGACCAGCTGGAGATCCCGGCCTTCCTGCGCCGCCAGGCGAACTGAGGGCCTCAAGCCCCTGACGCGATCCGGGAGTCGGCGGGAACCGCCGGCTCCCGTGCTGCGTCGCAGCAACTTTGGGTTGCCTGACGTCCCGGGGGCCTGTGGATCGGATGCCGCGTCCGCGGCGCCGCGCCTGTGCTCCTGATGCATCCGCGCCACAGAATCACCGCCTGTTAGCCACGCATTAACCAACCTTTAAGCCTCTGGTGGATCAAGGTTTTACAGCGGACCGAGCGCAAGCGTGTCTGTAACACAGCGTAAGAATCCGTGATTTGGCTGCCCTGTGCGGTGCAGCTATAGAAGCGTCAAGACCGTAGAGACACGCATCAGAACACAACCTGATAGCGTGGGCAGGGGCATCAAGCAGCGGACGGATCAGCCAGTTTCCTCGCCGTCCCCGTCGGGATGGTGGGACCTGATCGCGGCCTGGGGCTAAGGAATGCGAACGCACAAACAGACGACCCTCAAAGGGCCGGCGACTCTCTCGGGCATCGGGGTTCATTCCGGTAACCCCGCCGAGATCACCATCCGACCGGCTCCCGCCAATCACGGCATCGCCTTTCTTCGAACCGGCACCACCCACGGCAATGACCGCCTGATCAAGGCGCATCACGCCCTCGTCTCCGCCACCGAACTCTGCACGGTCCTCGGCGACGTCGAGACCGGCGCGGTCGCCACCGTCGAGCACCTGATGTCGGCGCTCTACGGGCTGGGGGTCGACAACGCGCTCATCGAGATCGACGGGCCCGAGATGCCGATCCTCGACGGATCCGCGCTCCTGTTCGTCCAGGCCATCGACAAGGTCGGCATCGCAACCTGCGACACGCCCCGGCGCTGGCTCAAGGTTCTGCGCCACGTCCGCATCGAGACCGGCCGGTCCTTCGCGGAACTCCGCCCGATCGACCGGGGCTTCCGCCTCGACGTCGAGATCGACTTCGACAGCCCGGTGATCGGCCGCTCGCGCAAGGCGATGGATCTGTCGCCCGCCTCTTACCGCCGCGAGATCGCGGGCGCCCGCACCTTCGGGATGATGCGGGACGTGGAGCGCTACTGGAAGGCGGGCTTCGCCCTGGGTGCCTCCCTGGAGAACACCGTCGCGGTCGGTGAGAGTGCGGTGGTCAACCCCGAGGGCCTGCGCTTCCCCGACGAGTTCGTCCGGCACAAGATCCTCGACGCGATCGGCGACCTCGCCCTGGCGGGCCTGCCGCTGCAGGGCGCCTACCGCTCCTATTGCGGGGGCCACCGGATGAACGTCGGCGTGCTCTCGGCCCTCTTCTCCGACCGCGCCAACTACGCGATCGTGGAGGCGCAGGGCTCCCGGCGCGAGACGGTGCTCTCCGAGCTCGGTGTCGGCCTGGGCCTCGCCGCCTTCGCGGGCGACCTCTGAACCGTCCCTGTGGCCCGCGGGACACAGCGGGCAACCGATCCTGATCGCCGCAGCCTTGCCGCTTTCGTGCCCGAATCGACCGGCACGGTTTAACGGTCCGTGAACGGGAGCACGGCCCGGCTGGGTCGGATCCAACTCACGCGATGGCACGACGGCGCGAGACGGCGCCGGTTCCGGGAAAGAGCGCCAGATGCCTGTCACCATTCGTCATCGCCGGGCGGCGGCCCTCGTGGCGCCCCTCGTGGCCGTCCTCGGCCTGGGCCTCGGCGGCTGCGACCTCGACCCGACCAATCTCTTCGCCGAGAAGTACAAGCCCGAGATCGTGCCGGATGTCCCGGCCGACAAGCTCTACAGCGATGGCTTGGCCAAGCTCGAGGACAGCGACTACGAGGGCGCCGTCAAGAAGTTCGATAGCCTCGACAAGCAGTACCAGTATTCCGACTGGTCGCGGAAGGCGCTGTTGATGACGGCCTACGCGAACTACGAGGGCCAGAAGTACGACGACGCGATCAGCGCCTCGAAGCGCTACCTGCAGCGGCACCCCGCCAGCAAGGACGCTGCCTACGCGCAGTACCTGATGGCCATGTCGAACTACAAGCAGATCCCGGACGTCACCCGCGACCAGGAGCGCTCCGAGAAGGCGCTGGCCGCCCTGCAGGAGCTGGTCCAGAAATATCCGACCTCGGAATACGCGGCGGACGCGAAGGCGAAGATCCAGATCACCCGCGACCAGCTCGCCGGCAAGGAGATGGAGGTCGGTCGCTTCTACCTGGAGAAGCGCAACTTCCCGGCCGCGATCAATCGGTTCCGCGACGTGGTCTCCCGGTATCAGACCACCCGTCACGCCGAGGAGGCCCTGGAGCGCCTGACCGAGGCCTATTGGGCGCTCGGCATCACCCAGGAGGCGCAGAACGCCGCCGCGGTGCTGGGGCACAATTTCCCCGAGAGCCCCTGGTACAAGGACGCGCACGCGCTCCTGGCGCAGAACGGCCTCGAGCCCCGCGAGGAGAAGTCGTCCTTCCTCTCCAAGATCTACCGCACGGTCACGGGCAAGACCGCCTCGGCCGAGTGACGGGCCGGGCCGGCGACGGCCCGCACCGCCGCGCTTCAGGGCCCGGAGCAACCGCTCCGGGCCCTTGCCTTTGCGGGCACCGGCCGGCGATGGGCCCGTCCCGGAGGAAAGTTCCGGCTCTCGCGACGCGGACCACCGGGGCACCGCGCGCATGACGGGCCGGTGCGACGCATTTTTGGGGTGAATCCGCGCCGCAGCGGCCTTATGTCTGCGGTCCCATCCAGAGGAATCCCCGCCGCCGCATGCTGGCGCAGCTCGCGATCCGCGACATCGTTCTGATCGACAGGCTCGAACTGAATTTCCGGACAGGACTGAGCGTCCTGACCGGGGAGACCGGTGCGGGCAAATCGATCCTGCTCGATGCCTTCGCCCTGGCGCTCGGCGGGCGCGGCGACGGCCGTCTGGTGCGCCATGGCGAAGCCCAGGGCGTCGTCACGGCGGTGTTCGACCTGGCGCTCGACCATCCGGCGCGCCGGATCGCCGCCGAGGCCGAGATCGACACCGAGGGCGAGCTGATCCTGCGCCGGGCGCAGATGGCGGATGGCCGTACCCGTGCCTTCGTCAACGACCAGCCCGTGGGCGTGCAGGTTCTCCGGGCGATCGGCGCGGCACTTGTGGAGATCCACGGGCAGCACGACGACCGGGCGCTCGCCGATCCGGCCTCGCACCGGGCGATCCTCGACGCGTTCGGCGGTCTCCAGGGACCGCTCGCCAAGGTCGGCGCGGCGGCCCGGTCGGTCCGCACGGCCCGCAGCGAACTCTCGGAGCACCGGGCCCGCGTGGACGCGGCCCGCAAGGAGGCCGACTTTCTGCGCCACGCCGTCGAGGAACTGGCCGCGCTCGCGCCGCTGCCGGGGGAGGAGGCCCAGCTCGCCGAGCGCCGCAGCGTCATGCAGCAATCCGAGAAGGTGGCGCGGGAACTCAACGAGGCGCTGGATGCCGTGGGCGGTCCGCATTCCGGCGTCCCCCACATCTCGGCCGCCCTGCGCAAGCTGGAACGGCGGGCCGCACAGCTCCCGGCCCTGGTCGATCCCTGCGTGAACGCCCTGGACGCCGCCATCGTCGCCCTCGATGAGGCCCGCGCGGTGCTGGACGCGGCCGTGGCCGAGACGGAGTTCGATCCCCGGGACCTCGAGCGGGTGGAGGAGCGGCTGTTCGCCCTGCGGGCCGCGTCGCGCAAATACGATGTCGCGGCCGACGACCTGGCCGCCCTCGCCGAGCGCTACGCGGCCGACGTTGCGGCGATCGATGCCGGCGAGGCGGCCCTGGCCGGACTCGAACAGGCGCAGGCGCAGGCCGAATCCGCCTACGCGGAGGCGGCCGAAAAGCTCAGTGCCGGCCGGCGCCGGGCCGCCAAGCAGCTCGATGCCGCCGTGAAGGCCGAGCTGCCGCCGCTGAAGCTGGAGCGGGCGCGGTTCATCACGGAGATCGCCACCGACCCGGATTCCCGTGATCCGGCCGGCACCGATCGGGTGGAGTTCTGGGCCCAGACCAACCCCGGGACCAAGGCGGGGCCGATGATGAAGGTCGCCTCGGGCGGCGAGCTGTCGCGCTTCATGCTGGCCCTCAAGGTGGTCCTGGCCGACAAAGGTTCGGCGCCCACCCTGATCTTCGACGAGATCGACACCGGCGTCGGCGGCGCCGTGGCGGACGCCATCGGCCTGCGCCTGGCGCGGCTCGCGGCCACCGTGCAGGTGGTCGCGGTGACCCACGCGCCGCAGGTCGCCGCCCGCGCCGACACCCATTTCCTCATCGCGAAGGCGCCGGTGAAGGGCGCCGGCCGCGTCGCGACCCGGGTGTCCAGCCTTCCGGTGGCGGAGCGCCGGGAGGAGATCGCCCGGATGCTGGCGGGTGCCACGGTCACCGACGAGGCGCGCGCGGCCGCGGCCCGCCTTCTTCAGGGCGCCGACGCTTAAGGATACGACAACCTTAACCGATGGTTGAACGTAACCTTTTATTAACCATTCCCCGTGACAGTGGTGGAATCCCGGTGCCGCAGCACGATGAGGCGGTTGATGGGCGGGGAGAAGCCATGAAGCTGACAGTCGTCGAGTCGGACAGGCCCCTGCAGGCGGTGCAACCGCTGAAGCAGGCGATCGACACGCATCGGCTCGGGCTCACGCTGCGCACCGTCTACGAGGGCAGCGTCGACACGCAGCCGATCACCGACACGCAGGTCGAGCTGCTTCTGCGCCTGCGCCAGAAGGAGCGGGAGCTGCGCCGGGCCGGTTAGACCCGGTTCCGCGACGGGACGCAGCCGACTGCCGCAGCGATGCCGGTCGGCCGACACCCGTGCGAGCGGTCCGCAGGGGATCAGCGGCGCCGCGCCCTCCACCCGCAACCCGACCAAAAATGCTGCGCCCCGCCCGCCGCGGCGGGCGTCAGCGCGTCGAAGCATCGTCCGCGGATCAGCGCCGCCCTCTAGGATGATCTCGAGGACGATCCGGCGCTACCAGCGGCGCGCCCCCGGGCGGCGGCGGTACTCGGCGGCCCGAATCAGCGTCAGGACCCGGTCGAGGCTGACGAGCAGTGCAGCCTCCTCGCGCCGCGCCTCGGCGGCCGTGTTCGGGTCCGAGCTGAATTTCTGGCGCGCCTGCGCCAGCGTCAGGGCGCGCTCAACTTCCTCCCGCTCGGCGTGCAGCGCCAGCCAGGAGGGATCGGCATCCAGCGCTGTCTCGACCACGTCGCCGCCCACCCTTGCCGCATCCGTTCGTGCTGCTGCGGGTATTGAACGCGCGAAACCCCTGAACCGTGCCGTGCATCCGCGCGGGATGATGTCATGCCGGTGTCATCTCCCTGTCGTAACCGCCCCGGCATCGGGCGGCCGGCGCCAAGCCTCTTTCGAAGATGTCCCTTCGGAAGATCGGCCGCACAGCTCAGCCGCGGGCATGGGCTTGCCGGCGGGGCGGCGCCGGCTGTCGCCCGACGGCAACGGAGATTTCCTTGAGACCCTTCGCTTACGCGCTCGCCGTCGGCCTCGCGACGGTTCAGATGGCGTCCGCGGCGCTCGCCGCCGACATCACCGGCGCCGGGGCCACGTTCCCGTTCCCGGTCTATTCGAAGTGGGCCGAAGCCTACCGCAAGGAGACGGGCTCCGGTCTCAATTACCAGTCGATCGGTTCCGGCGGCGGGATCAAGCAGATCCAGGCCCGGACGGTCGACTTCGGCGCCACCGACGCGCCTCTGAAGGCCGAGCAGCTCGCCAAGGACGGGCTCGTCCAGTTCCCCACCGTCATGGGCGGCGTCGTGCCGGTGGTGAACATCCCCGGCATCGAGCCCGGCAAGCTCAAGCTCACCGGTGAGGTCCTCGCCGAGATCTACGCCGGCAAGATCGCGAAGTGGACCGATCCGCGGATCGCCAAGCTCAACGACGGTCTCAAGCTGCCCGAATCGAACATCACGCCGGTCTACCGCTCGGATGCCTCGGGCACGACCAACATCTTCACCACCTACCTCTCCCAGGCCTCCGAGACCTGGAAGAAGGAGTACGGCGCGGCCACCACCATCTCCTGGCCGGTCGGGCAGGGCGGCAAGGGCAATGAGGGCGTGACCGCCACCGTGAAGCAGGTGCCGAACAGCATCGGCTACGTCGAGTCGGCCTACGCCAAGCAGAACAGGCTCGCCTACGCGCTGCTGCAGAACAAGGCCGGCAAGTTCCCGCAGCCCGACGACAAGGCGTTCCAGGCCGCGGCGGCCAGCGCCGACTGGAAGGCGGCCCCCGGCTTCGGCATCTCGCTCACCAACCAGCCGGGCGACGACGCGTGGCCGATCACGGCGGCGACCTTCATCCTCGTCCACAAGGATCCGGCCGATCCCGCCAAGGTGGCCGACGTGTTCAAGTTCTTCGACTGGGCCTACAAGACGGGCGACAAGCTGGCCTCCGACCTCGACTATGTTCCGCTGCCCGACAACGTCGTGGCGCTGATCCACGAGGAGTGGAAGTCCGTGAAGGGCAAGGACGGCAAGCCCGTCTTCAACATGTGAGCGCGGCGGGGAGGGGGTCTCGACCTCCTCCCTCGCTTCTCGAACTGCGCCGCGCTACCACGCCCCCCTTCGCAGAGAACCGCGGATGTCCGCTTTGACAGAGACGATCGCCCTCGGCCGACCCCGCGCTGCCGCCGCGCGAAGGGGACCGAGCCGGAACCTCGACACCCTGTTCCGGGCCGGCGCGTACGGCGCGGCGCTCCTCGTTCTGATCGTCCTCGCCGGCATCCTCGGCTCGATCCTCTACGGCGGCTGGCCCGCCTTCCGCGAGTTCGGCTTCGGCTTCCTGACCTCCAGCGCCTGGAACGTCGGGACCGAGCAGTACGGCGCCCTCGTGGCGGTGATCGGCACCGTCGCGTCGGCCTTCCTGGCCCTGCTCATCGGCGTCCCGGTCTCCCTGGGGATCGCGATCTTCCTGACGCAGCTCTGCCCCGGCTGGGCGCGCAGGCCGGTCGCCATGACGATCGAGCTGCTCGCCGCCGTGCCGAGCATCATCTACGGGATGTGGGGCCTGTTCGTGTTCGCGCCGCTCTTCGCTCGCTTCGTCCAGATCCCGGTCTCGAACGTGGTGGAGGGCCTGCCGATCGTCGGCACCCTGTTCTACGCCCGGGTCCCGTCGGGCGTCGGCGTGCTGACCGCCGGCATCATCCTGGCGATCATGATCGTGCCGTTCATCGCGTCGATCGCCCGCGACATGCTCGAGCAGATCCCCACCGTCCTGCGCGAGAGCGCCTACGGGATCGGCTGCACCACCTGGGAGGTCGTGCGCCACGTGCTCGTGCCACAGGCCGCCGTCTCGATCATCGGGGCGATCATGCTGGGCCTCGGGCGCGCGCTCGGCGAGACGATGGCGGTGACCTTCGTGGTCGGCAACGCCAACCGCCTGTCGGCCTCGATCTTCGACCCCAGCTCCACCATCGCGTCGCGGATCGCCAACGAGTTCAACGAGGCGGACGGCCTTCAGCTCAACGCGCTGATGGCCCTCGGCTGCATCCTGTTCGTGATCACCTTCGTGGTGCTCATCATCGCCCGCCTGCTGACGCGCCGCGTCAAGGCCGCCTGAGGAGCCCGAACGATGGACGCGTCCAGCACGATCCCCTCCACCCGGTCCACCGCGCCGCGGCGCGGCCGGGTCCGCCCCGGCCGGCGCATCGCCGACCGGTCCCTGCGCGTCGCCTGCGCCAGCGCCACCTTCGTCGGCGCCCTGGTGCTGGGCTCGATTCTGGTGATGCTGATCGTCGAGGGCGTGCGCGGCTTCACGCCGGCGCTGTTCGCCAATCCGACCCCCGGCCCAGGCTCCGAGGGGGGCGGCATCGCCAACGCGATCCTGGGCAGCCTCGTGCTGACCGGCATCGGCATCGTGATCGCCACGCCGGTCGGCGTGATGGCGGGGACGTTCCTCGCGGAGTACGGCCGCGGCTCGAAGCTGGCGGCGCTCATCCGCTTCCTCAACGACATCCTGCTGTCGGCGCCCTCCATCCTGATCGGCCTGTTCGTCTACACCCTGATGGTGCGGCCGATGGGGACGTATTCGGGCTGGGCCGGCGGCGTGGCGCTGGCGATCATCGCCGTGCCGGTGATCGTGCGCACCACCGAGGACATGCTGCGCCTCGTGCCGGGGACCCTCCGGGAAGCCGGCGCGGCGCTGGGCGCCCCGCCCTCGAAGGTGATCATGAGCGTGACGTGGCGCGCCGCCTCGGCCGGCATCGTGACCGGAATCATCCTGGCGCTGGCGCGCATCGCGGGCGAGACGGCGCCGCTCCTGTTCACGGCGCTCAACAACAATTCCTGGTTCTCGCCCGACCTGATGGGCGGCGTCGCGAACCTGCCGGTGATGATCTACCAGTTCGCGCTGTCACCCTATCCGAACTGGCAAGGCCTGGCCTGGGCCGGGGCGCTGCTGATCACCGGCTCGATCCTGGCGCTGTCGATCGTCGCCCGCTTCGTGATCAAGCCGCAGACCGCGCGCTGAGCCCCCCCTTCGAGGATACGACGATGAACGCCGCCTCCGCGATCCCCACGGTCGAGCTGAACCGGAACCGCGCCGAAGAGAGCCGCCCGGTGCGGATCGCCGTGAAGGACCTGAACTTCTACTACGGCAGCTTCCACGGCCTGAAGGACGTCTCGATCAACTTCAACGACCGGCAGGTCACGGCGCTGATCGGCCCCTCCGGCTGCGGGAAATCCACGCTGCTGCGCTGCTTCAACCGGATCTACAGCCTCTATCCGGAACAGCGGGCCGAGGGCGAGATCCTGCTGGACGGCGAGAACATCCTGGCCTCGTCCGTCGACCTGAACGATCTGCGCTCGCGCATCGGCATGGTGTTCCAGAAGCCGACGCCGTTCCCGATGTCGATCTACGACAACGTCGCCTTCGGCCTGCGCCTCTACGAGAAGCTCCCGAAGGCCGAGCTCGACGTGCGGGTGGAGGAATCCCTGCGCAAGGCCGCCCTCTGGGACGAGGTGAAGGACAAGCTCCGGCAGGCGGGGACCGGCCTCTCGGGCGGCCAGCAGCAGCGCCTGTGCATCGCCCGCACGGTGGCGCAGCGGCCGGAGGTCATCCTGTTCGACGAGCCGACCTCGGCGCTCGACCCGATCTCCACGGGCCGCATCGAGGAGCTGATCGAGCAGCTGCGCGACGAGTTCACCATCGTGATCGTCACCCACAACATGCAGCAGGCGGCGCGGATCTCGCAGTTCACCGCGTTCATGTATCTCGGTCAGCTCGTGGAGTTCGGTCCGACCAACCGGATGTTCATGAATCCGGCGGAGCGGCGCACGCAGGACTACATCACCGGGCGGTTCGGCTGATACGAGCCGGACGCTCCGCCGAACCATACCGGCATTCGCCGCCGCGGCGGCGGGGCGGCGGATCCCCGCCAGACCCCGCGGATCGCGATCCGCGGGCCCTTATCGAAGGATCCACCATGCCCGGCCATATCGTCAGCTCCTACGACACCGACCTGGAGGACCTGCGTCGCTCGATCTCGGAGATGGGCGGCGTGGCCGAGAAGATGACCGCCGAGGCGACCGACGCCCTCGTGCGCCGCGACGACGCGCTCGCCCAGGCGGTGATCCTCGCCGACAAGCGCCTCGACGCGCTCCAGCGGGACATCGAGGAGCGCTCGGTGCTCCTCATCGCCCGGCGCCAGCCGCTGGCGATCGACCTGCGCGAGACCATCTCGGCGATCCGCGTCTCCGGCGACCTGGAGCGGATCGGCGACCTCGCCAAGAACGTCGCCAAGCGCGTCGTGGCGATCTCCGACCACGCGCCGGCGCAGAAGATCGTGCTGGGCGTCCGCCACATGAGCGACCTCGCCGAGGGGCAGCTCAAGGACGTGCTGGACGCCTATGCGAGCCGCGACATCCAGGCGGCCCACGATGTCTGGGAGCGCGACGGCGAGATCGACGCCCTGTACAATTCCCTGTTCCGCGAGCTCCTGACGTACATGATGGAGGATCCGCGCAACATCTCGTTCTGCACGCATCTCCTGTTCTGCGCCAAGAACGTGGAGCGGATCGGCGACCACACGACCAACATCGCCGAGACGATCCACTACCTCGCCACGGGCGAGACGCTGGCGGGCGACCGGCCGAAGAACGATGCATCGAACTACGCGACGGTGGACGGCGGCAAGGCTCCGTAGCCGAACCGCCTCGACACAGGCGCCGCGGCGCGCTCAGTCCTGTCGGGCGGCGCCAGAGAATCGGAGGCTGCGGGTTGAGGCTGAGCGGCGCCTCCCGCAGCCTCCGCCTGAGCGCCCGCTCCGGAGGGAGCCGGCGTCTCCGCAGGCCGAAGGGCGCCGCCTCGTGAACGGGTCATCGAACGTGAGCATGCAAGTCCTGATCGTCGAGGACGAGGAGGCGCTGACCACCCTGCTGCGCTACAACCTCGAGGCCGAGGGCTTCGTCGTGGACTCGGCCGCGCGGGGCGACGACGCGGAGCTGCTCCTGGCCGAGCGGATCCCCGACCTGGTCCTGCTCGACTGGATGCTGCCGGGTCTCTCGGGGATCGAGCTCTGCCGCCGCATCCGGGCGCGCCGCGAGACGGAGCGGCTGCCGGTGATCATGCTCACCGCCCGCGGCGAGGAGGGCGACCGGATCCGGGGGCTGGGGACGGGGGCGGACGACTACATCGTCAAGCCCTTCTCCGTGCCGGAGCTCCTCGCCCGGATCCGCGCGCTGCTGCGCCGGGCCAAGCCCGCCCATGTCTCGGACCGGCTGGCGGCCGGCGACCTCGAACTCGACCGCACCGGACACCGCGTTCGCCGCGGCGGCGAGGAGCTGCATCTCGGGCCCACCGAGTTCCGGCTGCTGGAGTTCCTGATGCTGGCGCCGGGCCGGGTCTTCTCCCGGGAGCAGCTCCTCGACGGCGTCTGGGGGCACGACGTCTACATCGACGAGCGCACCGTGGACGTGCATGTCGGACGCCTGCGCAAGGCGCTGAACGGCCCGCGCCAGCCCGACCCGATCCGCACGGTCCGCGGCTCCGGCTACGCGTTCGACGAGACCTTCTCGCTGGGGGCCTGAGGCGGCCCCGCTCAGCGGACGAGCGCGGCGCTCCGATCCGCGGCGGCCGGCACCGCTTGCAGGGCCGCCAGCACGACCCCCTCGGTGAGGATCTGTGGCAGCACCTGCGGCTCCCCGGTGCCGCTGTAGAGCAGGTAAAGCGGCACGCCGCTGCGCCCGTGCTTCTCCAGCAGGCGGGTAATCTCCGGGTTCTGATTGGTCCAGTCGCCCTTCAGGTAGGTCACGCCGCGCTCGGCCATCGCGGCTCGCACGGCCTTGGTGTTGAGCGAGGTCGCCTCGTTCACCGCGCAGGTGATGCACCACGCCGCGGTCATGTCGACGAAGGCCGGCCGGCGGCCGTTCACCAGGGCATCGAGGCGTGCCTGGGTGAAGGGCTCGATCCCGTCATGCGCGGCCTGCGCGGACGGCGTCGCGCGATCCTGCGGCACGGTCACGGCGAGGCCCGCGACGGCAACGAGGGCCAGCGCCGCGGCGCCCTGCGCGACGCGGCCGGTCCTGGGCGGGGCGGTGCGCCCCAGCTCCCAGGCCCAGGCGGCGAAGCCCACCAGCACGAGGCCGATCAGCGCCGCCAGGAGCCCGCGCGGATCGACCTGCTGCGCCAGCACCCAGACCAGCCACGCCACGGTGGCGTAGACCGGGAAGGCGAGGACCTGCTTCAGCGTCTCCATCCAGGCGCCGGGCCGCGGCAGCGCTCGGAGCGCGGGTGGCCAGAGAGTCAGGACCAGGAAGGGCAGGGCGAGGCCGAGGCCGAGGCTCGCGAAGACGGCGAGGGCCACGGCGGCGCTCTGCGTCAGGGCGAAGCCCACGGCCGAGCCCATGAACGGGGCCGTACAAGGGGTCGCCACCAGGGTCGCGAGGACACCCGTGAAGAACGAGCCGCCGAGACCCGCCCGCCGGGCGAGCCCGTCGCCTAGGCCGGCGAGACGCCCGCCGACCTGGACAACACCCGACAGGCTCAGGCCCATGGCGAAGAGCAGGTAGGCGAGCCCCGCCACCACGAGGGGCGATTGCAGCTGGAAGCCCCAGCCGATCGCCGCGCCCCCGCCCTTGAGGGCGATCAGCACAGCCGCGAGCCCGAGGAAGCTCGCCAGCACGCCGGCCGTGTAGGCAAAGCCGTGCATCCGCAGCCGGGCCGGGCTCTCGCCCGCGTGCCGCACGAGGCCGAGGACCTTGATCGACAGGACCGGGAACACGCAGGGCATCAGGTTGAGGATCAGCCCGCCGATGAAGGCGAAGGCCGCCGCGGTCGCGAGCGTCAGCGCGTCGAGTTCGGCCGCCACCTGCGGGACCGGGGCCGCGGAGGGCGGGATCGACGAGGCCGCCGCGGCGGGCGCCGGCTCGTCGCCGTACGCGAAGGCGAGGCGCCGGGTGCCGGCATCGCCCACCTCCTCGAGGGTGAGCACCCCCGGCAGCGCGCCGGGGACCGCCTCGGCCGGGCTGCTCCGGGCCAGGGTGAGGTGCAGCCCGGTGTCATCGATCGCCGCCACCTGCGCGGCGGCGTTGTCGATCGCGGTCTCGGAATACGGGAAGTACGCGACGTTCCGGATGGCGTCGGCCTTGAGGCCGCCGGCCGCGAAGTCGAGCCGCAGGGTGTCGCCCTGACTGGCGAGGCGCAACGGCCACAAAGCCGGGACCGGCAGGGCCGCGCGGGCACGGGCGAACAGCTCGGCATTGGCCGGATCGGGCTTCGGCTCCCCCACCGGCAGGGTGAGGGCGAGATCGGCCGAGCCGGGGACGCACTCGGTCTCGCAGACGAGGTAGGTCAGCTTGGCCTGGATCCGGACCGGGTCGGCGGGATCGAGGCTCGGCGGCGGCGTGACCGGCACGAGGAGCGTGACCTCACCCTCGTAGCCGTAATTCATCAGCGTGGCGATCGGGATGCGCTCCGGCGCGGGCCACCGGATCGCCCCGGCGTTGAAGCCCGCCGGCAGGGTCCAGGTCACCTCCGGGGGCAGGCCGGAATCCCCGGGATTGCGCCAGTAGACGTGCCAGCCGGGCTTCACCTGCATGCGAACGGCCAGGGTGAAGGGCTGCGCGCCCGCCACCGCGGCGGGCTCGGCGGCGAGGCTGGACCGCACGAGGTCCGACGGCGTTCGGAAGCCCTGGGGGAAACCTTGCGCGACCGCGACCGGGAGGCTTGCGGCGAGCGCCAGGATCAGGATGGCGAGGCGGATCATGCAGTCCCTTCGCGCGCCGGGCGGCCGCGGTTTCACGCGCGGTGCTTCATGCGCTGCGCGGGCCGTTCCATGATCGTGGCCTTACCATGGGTGGCGCCCGAAATCGCCGGCCGGCCGCTCAGTCCGAGAGCGGCGCGATGGCGCGCTCCAGCCAGGCGCGCGTCTCGGCATCGAGCCCCGGCGCGAGCGTCGCCCGCACCCTCTCATGGTAGGCGTCGATCCATGCGCGCTCGCCCGGGTCGAGCAGGTCCGGCTCGATCAACCGCCGATCATACGGCGCGAGCGTCAGCGTCTCGAAGCCCAGCATCGGGCGCTCACCGTCCGCGATCGCGCGGGGCTCGACCAGAACCAGGTTCTCGATCCGGATGCCGTAGGCGCCGCGGGCGTAGTAGCCCGGCTCGTTGGACAGGATCATGCCGGGCTCCAGAGCCACGGTGCCGGTCTTGGCGATCCGCTGCGGACCCTCGTGCACCGACAGGAAGGCCCCGACGCCGTGGCCGGTGCCGTGGTCGAAATCGAGGCCCGCCTGCCAGAGCGGCGCCCGGGCGAAGGCGTCGATCTGGGCGCCGGTCGTGCCGGTCGGGAAGACCGCACGGGCGATGGCGAGGTGGCCCTTCAGCACGCGGGTGAAGCGGTCGCGCATCGCTGCGCTGGGTGCGCCGACCGCGACGGTGCGGGTGATGTCGGTGGTGCCGTCGGAGTACTGCGCCCCGGAATCGATGAGGAACAGCTCGCCGGGCTGCACGGTCCGGTCGCTGGCGCGGGTCACCCTGTAGTGGACGATCGCCCCGTTCGGGCCGGACCCCGAGATCGTCGGGAAGGAGACGTCGCGCAGGTCGCCTCCGGCGGCGCGAAAATCCTCCAGCGCCTCCACGGCGGCGATCTCGGAGAGCCGGCCGGCGGCGGCGGCGGCGTCGAGCCAGGCGAGGAAGCGCACGACGCTCGCCCCGTCGCGGATATGGGCGGCGCGCGCGCCGGCGATCTCAGCGGCATTCTTGACCGCCTTCATCCCGGTGATGGGATCCCGCCCGACATCGGCGGTGCCGCCGGCCGCCTCGATCTTCTCCTTCAGCGCCACGGCTCCGGTCGCCGCGTCGAGCCGGACGCGGACGCCGCTCAGGGCGGCCAGCCCGTCGTCGAGTTCGGCGCGCGCGAGGATCTCGGCCGCGGGGGCGAGGGCGGCCCGCAGGGCCGGATCGACGTTCGACGAGACCAGGAACAGGCGCGCCGCGCCTTCGCGCGGCAGCACGGCGTAGCCCAGCGCCAGGGGCGTATGGCCGACATCGGAGCCGCGCAGGTTGAACGCCCAAGCGAGGTTGTGCGGGTCCGAGATCACCAGCGCGTCGCAGCCGCCCTCCGCCAGGGCCGCCCGCACCCGGGCGAGCTTCTCCGCGACGGTCTCCCCCGCGAGCGCGTCCGGGTGAACCACGACGGGTCCGGCCGGCGGCTTGGGGCGCCCGGCCCAGACGGCGTCCACGAGGTTGGGGACAGCCCGCACCGCGCCGCCGGCCTTCGTGGCCGCCCGCTCCAGGCGTGCGACACCGTCCGGCGTATGCAGCCAGGGGTCATAGCCGAGCACCTGATCGCGCCTGAGATTGGCGCCGATCCAGGCCTCCGGCGTCGCCTCGGAGAGCGGCACGACCGTGAGGATGCCGGTCTCG
Source organism: Methylobacterium sp. E-046 (assembly GCF_022829625.1). Classification (NCBI taxonomy): domain Bacteria; kingdom Pseudomonadati; phylum Pseudomonadota; class Alphaproteobacteria; order Hyphomicrobiales; family Methylobacteriaceae; genus Methylobacterium; species Methylobacterium sp. E-046. Next base: position 105,132 of record NZ_JAKSYP010000159.1, read on the forward strand.
ACCTGCTCGGGGGCCTGCAGGGTGTACCGGCCATCCACGACCAGGGCGGCGCTCTCCGTCAGGATCAGGGCGGTCCCGGCCGAACCGGTGAAGCCCGTGAGCCAAGCCAGCCGCTCCGCATCCGCGGGGACGTACTCGGATTGATGCTCGTCGGCGCGGGGCACGACGAAGCCGTCGAGGCCGGTCTCGCGCAGGGCGGCGCGCAGGGCCTCGATCCGCTCGGCACCCTTGCGGTGGCTCGGGTCGTCGAAGGTCTGGAAGCGGGGGCGGGGACTCGGCTCTGTCATGGCGCGAGCGTAGCGCCCGGCGGTCCCAGCCCGCAACAGCGCAGCAATGACCGGCGCGCGCCCACAAGTAGCGGTTAGAAAATCGTGTCCAATCTTATCACGCCGCCCAAATCGGTCTATTCCAAGCTTATGCCACGCCGCGTTTACTACCGGATCAGCGACAGAAGGGACGGCCGCTTCGACGCCGTCGTCACGCTCGAGCCGGATACCGTCATCCGGCGCGACGGCTTCGTCTCGCTCGGCGAGGCCGAGGAGTGGATCGAAGGCCTGCGCGTGCTCATGGCGGCGCTGGGCGCCCCGGTGGCGCAGGCGGATCCCACGCCGTCCACGACATCCGCCGTGGCGGAGCCCGGCAGGGCACGCCCACCCGGACGGCTGCGCGCCGCGCACTGACGCGGCGCAGGCGGTCGCGGACCGCGACGACAGACTCCCCGATGGCCGGCCGCCCGTGATCGGTAGCCCACGCGCGCGGCGCGCCGTCCCGCCAAGCCGTCCGGGCGTTCGAACGCGCCGGGTCCGGCGCCGGCGTGGGACGGCAGCGGCGCCCCTCAGCGGCGCGGTCTGCGGGCCGCGCCCCCGCGCATCAGGACAAGCGCGACCCAGCCCTCGATCACGCCGCGGCTCACGAGGGCGAAGCCCTGGAGGCGATAGGCCGAGAGGACACCCGGCACGTCGCGCTCGATCAGACCGGACAGGACCAGCACGCCCTCGGGCGCGACGACCCGCGACAGCGTCGGCGCGAGCAGCCGCAGGGGGCGCGCCAGGATATTGGCGAAGACCAGATCGAAATGGCGCGACCGGTCCGCGAGGCGATGGCGCACGCCCGCTCCCTGGTAGAGCTTGAGATAAGGGCCGAGTCCGTTGGCCCGCGCGTTCTCGCGGGCGGTGCGGACCGCCTCGGGATCGAGGTCGCCCGCTACGACGGGTTGGCGCAACGCCTTCGCGGCCGCGAAGGCGAGGATGCCGGTGCCGGTGCCGACATCGAGGACGTGGGCCGGGCGTCGGCGTTTCAACGCGGCGACCAGCGCCCGAAGGCAGCCCAGCGTCGTCCCGTGATGGCCGGTACCGAAGGCCAGGGCTGCCTCGATCTCGATGGGCAGGTCGTTCGACCGCACGGCATCGCGATCATGCGACCCGTGGATCACGAATCGGCCGGCGCGGACCGGCTTGAGTCCCTCCAGCGAGGTGCGCACCCAATCCTGCTGCTCGATCGTGCGGAACTCCGCCGTATCCGCCGCCGCGCCGATCACCGGCCGGATCAGAGACCGGACATAGGCCTCGTCGGGCGCGTCGGCGAAGTAGGCTTCGAGCAGCCATGTCCGCCCGTCCGCATCCTCGAAGGCCGCCACGGCGGTCTCGGTGGGGTCGAACATCTCGCCCAGCAGATCGGTCATCGCCCGGGCCGAGCGTTCGTCGGTCAACAGGCGCAGGACGTGGGACGGGCGGTGGGGCGGCAGGCCTTCGAGCATGGTCGGGCTGTAACGCCGGGAGGGGCATCATCACAGGGGGAGGCTGCGAAAAATTCCGCCGGACGGAACGCGACCCCGGAGACCGTCCGGGACGCGGCCGGGCGGGACCGGCAGCTTGTTGCCGGCCGGACACATCGGGCAATACTTGTCTCCGGACGGTTTTTTAAAGAGTGTCCATCCGGATCGCGTGTGCTTAAACAGTCTCGGCTTACCCAAGGCCAGACCCTCAACTCCGGCGCGCCGATCTTCGGAATCCGGCGCGCCAGTTTTGACAGATCACAGCGCTCCATGAATTCGCCCCTCCTCTTCAGCGTCATCGTCGCGCTCCTGACGGCGGGCGCGGCGGCGCTGTGGGCGATGCTCGTGGCCGCGGACATGACCGGTCTGCCGGACGCGGATGCGACAGAGCCGCGCGACATCCGAACGTGGTGACGCGGCCGGCGTTGCCGGTTTCGGGGCGATCGCGATTCGCAGCGGGCGCCGCACAGGAATGCGGCAGGGTGTCCACGCGTTAATCACGAGATGCGGGTCGGCACGGAACTCGCCCGGCGGAGCGGCGTTTTTGCCGGCTTTCGGCGTGTATGGCGATTAAGCAAGGTGCGTACAGCGTGACCAAGTCCAGGCGTTCCGGCCCCCGGGGGCCCGTGGTGGTCAACGATGCTTCCGCGCCGGTGCGGCCCCGCGACCGGCTGTTCGGCGGCCCGGCCCCTGAGGGACCGCTGCCGGGCCATTTGCTCGTTCTCCTGAGTCGTCTGCACCGCGCCGAGGCCGCGCCGAAGGAACGCCGCGAGGGACAGGGCGGCTGAAGCCGGAGGGCGGCGCGCCCCGGATCCCCGCCACTTGGCCGATGCTGAGGGGGACCCTATGATTCCCGCCGTGCCCGGTTGGACGTAGCGGGTCGCGACAGGGATCGACCCTCCATGCGCCCGACACGACGGACCTGGATCGCGGGCGCCTCCGGGACGCCGGCGCTGCCCCCCGCTGGCGGATCGGTGCGCGTCGCCGCGGTCGGCCTGAAGAATGCCCTGGACCGAGCCTCGGCCGCCCGGACCTGGGGGACGGGCGAGACGGTGCGGATCACCGACGCGGGCCCCGACGGGTCGGCCCAGCAGATCGACACCGCCCACCCGACACGGCGCGGGCTCGCCACATTCACGGCCGACAGCCGCCCGCCGATCGCGGATCCGGCGGCGCGGATGATGGATCCGGGCAACCCGAACGCCGCCGCGCTCCCGCCTCACCTGTGCAGCCCCGGCACCGGCGCATCCTTCGCGCGCCAGGGGTTCGCGGTGGTCGGGAAGCCCGGCCCCGGCCGGTAGCGGCGCGCCCCGTCGTGCCCGGCCTGACCCCGGAGGAATGGACCGCCGTCGCCCTGAGCCTGCGGGTGGCCGCGGTGGCGACGCTCGCGAGCCTCGGCCCGGGCCTCGCCGTGGCGTGGCTGCTGGCCCGGCGCCGGTTTCCCGGCCGCGCCCTGCTCGACGGGCTGGTCCACCTGCCCCTGATCCTGCCCCCGGTGGTGACCGGCTACCTGCTGCTGCTGGTCCTCGGCCGCCGCGGCACGCTCGGGGCCGCCCTCGCGGAGATCGGGATCGTGTTCTCGTTCCGGTGGACCGGCGCGGCGCTCGCCTGCGCGGTCATGGGCTTCCCCCTGATGGTGCGGGCGATGCGCCTGTCGATCGAGGCGGTCGACCGCCGGCTGGAGCAGGCTGCCGCGACCCTGGGCGCGGGACCGCTGGCGGTGTTCGTCACGGTCACGCTGCCGCTGAGCCTGCCCGGCTGCATCGCGGGAGCCGTGCTGGCCTTCGCCAAGGCAATGGGCGAGTTCGGCGCGACCATCACCTTCGTGTCGAACATCCCGGGCGAGACCCAGACGCTGCCCTCGGCGATCTACACGCTGACCCAGGTTCCCGGCGGCGAGGGGCCCGCCTTGCGCCTTACCCTGGTGTCGATCGCCGTGTCGGTGACGGCGCTGCTGATCTCGGAATTCCTGGCGGCGCGGGCCGGGCGACGGCTGGGAGCGGGCTGAGTGGCGTCTCGACCGCGGCCGGACCATCGACCGGGGACGCGCCGCGTCCCGCGCGCCGGCAGCCGCTCACGCGTACGCGTAGGGGCCGCCCGCCGCCAGGGCCCGCCCGTAGGCCGGGCGGGCGTGGACCCGCGCGAGCCACGCCGCGACTGTCGGACCGGTGCCGGTGCCGCGCGCCGCGAAGGCCTCCAGGGGGAAGCTCATCATGATGTCGGCGGCGGTGAAGTCCGCCCCGCAGAAATAGGGCCGGTCGGCGAGTTCCGTCTCCCAGTAAGCCGCGTGCCGGCGCAGGTCCGGATCGACGAAGCCCTGGAGCACCTGCCCGGCGATCCGGCGGACCAGGGGACGCAGCAGCCGGGGGCTGCCGGGCTCCAGGCGGGAGAAGATCAGCTTGAGCAGCAGCGGCGGCATCGCCGATCCCTCCGCGTAGTGGAGCCAGTAGGTGTAGCGCCTGTGCGCCTCCGTGCCCGGTGCGGGCTCCAGCCGGCCGCCTTCCTTCGCGGTCAGGTGGGTGACGATCGCGCCCGTCTCGGCGATCACCGTGCCGCCGTCCGTGATCACCGGAGCCTTGCCGAGCGGGTGGACCGCCAGGAGCTCCGGAGGTGCCCGCATCGTCCGGGGATCGCGGTCGTAGCGCTGCACCCGGTAGGGCAGCCCGAGTTCCTCGAGCAGCCACAGCACGCGCTGCGATCGGCTGTTCTCAAGGTGGTGGACCGTGATCATCGCGGGGGTGTCCGGGCCGGCGCCGGATCGCGCCGCGCCCCCTGTTACCCGAGAGCCGCCGCGTGAGCATCCAGGTCGACGTGCGGCTCCGGCGCGGGGCCTTCGCGCTCGAGGCCGCCTTCGCGGCCGGGGCGGGTCTGACGACGCTGTTCGGACGCTCGGGCTCGGGCAAGACGACGCTGATCGACCTGATCGCCGGCCTCACCCGGCCCGACCGGGGCCGGATCGTCGTGGGCGGGACCGTTCTGGTCGACACCGCAGGTGGGACCTTCCTGCCGCCCCATCGGCGGCGGATCGGCGTGGTGTTCCAGGATGCACGGCTGTTCCCGCATCTCAGCGTGCGGGGAAACCTCGGCTACGGCCGGGCCCGCGCGCGCCAGGGTCGCGACCCGGCGACCCTCGACAGGGTGACCTTCGATTCGGTGACCGACATGCTCGGCATCCACCACCTCCTAGACCGGCGGCCCGCCGGCCTCTCGGGCGGTGAGCGCCAGCGGGTCGCGATCGGGCGGGCGCTCCTGGCAGGTCCGCGGCTGCTCCTGATGGACGAGCCGCTGGCCGCCCTGGACGAAGCCCGCAAGGCCGAGATCCTGCCGTATATCGAGCGCTTGCGCGACGAGACCGGCGTCCCGATCGTCTATGTCAGCCACGCCGTCTCGGAGGTGGCGCGGCTCGCCACCACGGTCGTCGTTCTGGAGGCGGGGCGCGTGGCCGCCGCCGGCCCCGCGGAGGCGATCCTGCGCCGGGCCGACCTCGTGCCCGTCCACGAGGCCGAGGCCGGCGCACTCCTCGACATGCGCGTGGAGGGAACCGACGCGGAGACGGGCCTCACGGACCTGACCGGGCCCGCCGGGCGGCTGCTCGTGCCGGGGCTCTCGCTCCAGCCCGGGACGCGGTTGCGCGTCCGCATCCCCGCGCGCGACGTGCTGGTGGCCACCGAGCCGCCGCGAGGCCTCAGCGCGCGCAACATCCTGGCCGGACGGGTCAGCCGGCTGATCCCGTCAGGATCCGAGATGGCGGTGGAGATCGATTGCGGCGGCGCCTGCATCGTGGCCCGGCTGACGACGGCGGCCGTCCGCGAACTCGGCCTCGCGATCGGGCGTCCCGTCTACGCGATCGTGAAGAGCGCCGCCTTCGATCCGGCGGGGATCGGCCTCCTGCGCTCACCAGTGACGATCTGAGCCTTGCGGATCCGATCCCGCTCCTGCCTCGCGGCGGAGCCGTTCGCGGTCCCTGAGGCGCGGCAACGCGAGGCTGCCCGTCACCCCATCTGCGTCAGCAGCGTGAAGGCCCCGAAGATCAACACCGCGCCGACGGACGCGGCCAGCAGGATGAGGGCAGCCCGCGACTCCCGAATTTCCGGTGACATGCCCCCTCCGTCTCGGCGCGTTGGCTCGCGGCAAGGCCCCGAGGTTCGCACCGATCGGACGGCCTGTCGACACGGTTCGCCGTTACGCCGCGTGCCGTTTGTCCGATCCGGCGCCGCCTTCGACCGATGGCGGCGCGCTGTCGAGAGCGGCGCTATCCTCGCCGACGCGCAGGGTGGGGCAATCGCTCCGAGAAAGTTTGTTCACTCCTGAGCCAGGGCGTCGCGTCGACGCGCAGACCCCACGCTCATCATCCCGGGGCGGCGCAGCGGCGCCCGGGATCCCTGTTCGCCGACGGATCGAGACACTGCTCCGTCGGCGGCTCCGGGTTGCCGGCCGCGGCGTGCCCCTCGGGTCCGGTCTCCCCTGAGCGACCGCGGACCAATAGGGCGGTCGGTGACGCCGGCAGCGGCCTATCCGGCAGAACGAGCCCCCGGAAGCGCCGGGGGGCCGGCAAGGGGGCCGCTCCGAAGCGATGGGGGCCTGCCGCGGCGAGCGCCGCCGGTTGACGGTCGGGCACAGCCGTGACCATCTTTGTACCGATCGGTACAAACCCTGGAGCAACCTTCCCATGACGGACCGCCCGCCGCTCCCGCCCTTCACCGCCGAGACCGCCGCCCAGAAGGCCCGCATGGCCGAGGATGCCTGGAACGGGCGCGATCCCGAGCGGGTCTCGCTCGCCTACACGCCGGACAGCGTCTGGCGGAACCGGAGCGAATTCTTCACGGGACGCGCGGCCATCGTGGCCTTCCTCGAGCGCAAGTGGGCGCGGGAACTCGATTACCGGCTGATCAAGGAACTCTGGACCTTCGGCGGCGATCGCATCGCCGTACGCTTCGCCTACGAGTGGCACGACGCGGACGGACGGTGGTACCGCGCATACGGCAACGAGAACTGGGAGTTCGACGCGCGCGGCCTGATGCGGCGGCGGATCGCCAGCATCAACGATCTGCCGATCACGGAATCCGAGCGGAAGTTCCACTGGCCGCTGGGCCGGCGCCCCGACGACCATCCGGGGCTCAGCGACCTCGGCCTCTGACGGCCGTGCGTGGCCGGGCGGAGCTGCTTCCCGGGCTCGCGGAGGTGTTTCGCGAGCACGGCTACGAGGGCGCGAGCCTGTCGCTGATCAGCCGGGCGACGGGCCTCGGGAAGGGCAGCCTCTACAACCTCTTCCCCGAGGGAAAGGCCGAGATGGCCGCCTGCGTGCTGGCCGAGATCGACGGGTGGTTCGAGGCCAACCTGTACGCGCCGCTGCGCGCGGCGGAGCGCCCCGCCGCGGCCGTCTCGGCGATGTTCGACGCCGTCGAGACGTATTTCCGCTCCGGGCAGCGGGTCTGCCTAGTCGGGGTCGTGGCGCTCGGCTCGGAGCGCGACCGATTCGCCGGGGCGGTGCGGTGCTACTTCGCCCGCTGGATCGCAGCCTTGGCGGGCGCCCTGACGCGGTCCGGCCGGGAGCCGGCGGCGAGCCTCGCCCTTGCCGAGGAGGTCGTGGCGCAGATCCAGGGAGCCATCGTCCTGGCCCGGGCCCTCGACGAACCCGCCGTCTTCTCCCGGGCGATGACGGCCCTGAGGATTCGGGTCGCCGCCGCGGGCTAGGCGCCGCGGCGGCCCCGCACAGGCCGATCAGGCGGCGGTGCGGCGCTCCACCATCCGGGCGAGGAACGCGCTGCCAATCGGGATGATCGAGTCGTCGAAGTTGTAGCCGGCATTGTGCAGGCCGGGACCGGGATTGGCGCCGAGCCAGACATAGGCGCCGGGCACCGCCATGGTCATGTCGGCGAAATCCTCGCTGCCCATCTTCGGGACCACGTTCGCCTCCACCTTGTCGGCCCCGACCAACTCGGTGGCGATCGCCGTCGCGGCTGCGGCCTGCTCGGGGGCGTTCTCCAGGACCGAGAACACGTCCTGCAGGTCGACCGTGACCTCCGCGCCGTATGCCGCGCCGAAGCCCGCCGCCAGCTCGCGCATGCGGGTGCCGGCGAGTGCCCGAATCTCCTTGTCGAAGGTACGGATCGTGCCGGCGAGGTGCGCCGTCTCGGGAATGACGTTGTAGGCGGAGCCCGCCTCGATCCGGGTGATCGACAGCACGATCGATTTCAGCGGATCGGCGTTGCGCGAGACGATCGACTGGAGCGCCTGCGCGAGTCCGGTGGCGACGATGATCGGGTCGACGCCGCGGTGCGGCTGGGCGGCGTGGATGCCCCGGCCGCGGATGTGGATGTCGAAGAAGTCGGCCGCCGCCATGATCGGGCCGGGCCGCAGCTTGATCATGCCGTGGCCGCCGCCCGGCTGGTTGTGCAGGCCGTAGATCTCGTCGCAGGGGAAGCGCTCGAAGAGCCCGTCCTTCAGCATGGCCCGGGCGCCGCCGCGGCCTTCCTCGGCGGGCTGGAACACGAACACCGCCGTGCCGTCGAAATCGCGGGTCTCGGCGAGGTAGCGGGCGGCGCCGAGGAGCATCGTGGTGTGCCCGTCATGGCCGCAGGCGTGCATCTTGCCGGCGTAGGTCGAGCGGTAGGGGAGGTTGGTCTCCTCCTCGATCGGCAGGGCGTCCATGTCGGCGCGCAGACCGATGCGCTTCCCGTTATCGGTGCGGCCCTTGAGCAGACCGACGACGCCGGTGCCGCCGATCCCGCGATGCACCTCGCAGCCGAAGGTCTCCAGAAGGTCGGCCACGATACCCGCGGTCCGCACCTCCTCGAAGCCGAGTTCGGGATGCGCGTGCAGGTCGCGGCGCAGCGCCGTCAGCTCGTCGGCGTAGGCCTTGATGTGGTCGATCGGGCTCATGTCTCAGGGGCTCTCGGGGGGTGATGTGGTGGAACGCGCAGCGCCGTCGGCGGCGTCGCCCTCATTGGTACGCCGGAACGGCGTGAGCGTATCGAGGACATCCACGGCCTCGGCGACGTGGGCGCGCTCCCGCTGCAAATAATCGGCCACCGCCCGGCGCAGGGCGGGGTCGGCGATGTCGTGGGCCGAGTGCATCAGGACCGGCCGGTAGCCACGGGCGAGCTTGTGCTCCCCCTGGGCGCCGGCCTCGACCCGCTTGAGGCCCCGGGCGATCGCGAAATCGATCGCTTGATAGTAGCAGACCTCGAAATGCAGGAACGGGTGGTCCTCGATGCAGCCCCAGTTACGCCCGTAGAGCGCCGCGTCGCCGATCAGGTTGATGGCGCCGGCGATGTAGGCGCCCTCGCGCTGGGCCATCACGAGGAGCACCCGCTCGGCCATGCGCTCGGACAGGAGCGAGAAGAACCGGCGGTTGAGATAGGGGCGCCCCCACTTCCGGGAGCCGGTGTCCATGTAGAAGGCGTAGAACGCGTCCCAGTGGGCCTCGGTGATGTCCGCGCCGGTCAGGTGCTCCACCGTGATCCCGGGGGCGAGGGCGTCGCGGCGCTCCTTGCGGATGGTCTTGCGCTTGCGCGAGGCGAGCGCGGCGAGGAAGTCGTCGAAGGTCGCGTAGCCGTCGTTCTCCCAGTGGAACTGCTGGTCGGTGCGCTGCAGGAAACCCGCCTCGCCGGCCCGGTCCCACTCGGCTTCGCGCATGAAGGTGACGTGGATCGAGGAGGCCTTGGTCTCGCCCCGCAGCGCCCGCAATCCCGCGACGAGCCCCGCGGTCGCCTCGTCCGGATCGGCGCCCGGGGCGATCAGGAAGCGCGGGCCGGTCACGGGGGTGAACGGGATGCTCACCTGCAGCTTGGGATAGTAGGAGCCGCCGGCCCGCTCGTAGGCGTCGGCCCAGCCGTGATCGAACACGTACTCGCCCTGGCTGTGCGATTTCAGGTAGCAGGGCACCACTCCGAGGCGGGCGCCGTCGCGCTCGACGGAGACGTGGAGGGGCAGCCAGCCGGTCTTGCGTGAGACGCAGCCCGAATCCTCCAGCGCCGACAGGAAGGCGTGCGACACGAAGGGATTGTGGGTCTCGTCGCCGGCCGCGAGGGTTTCGGGAGAGAAGGCGCAGGCATCCCAGTCCGCCGCGCCGATCTCCTTCAATCCGGGCAGAGCCCGCACGGTGAGCGTGGGGGAGTCCGGCGTCGGCCCGGGTGCTTGCTTCATGGTTCGAGTCTAGCCGGTGCCCGGGGAGGAGCAAGCGGGCGGATGCGCGCGGCCGCCCTGATCGCCTTGTCAGACGGCCGCCATCGTCACACCGTCCGGTCGCCGGATCCGGGGAGGGGACGCATCACGATCGCGCGACGCGGTGCGGCCCCGGGGATCGGCACGGCCGCCGACCGACGTCGGCCGGACGCGTTCGCGGAAGCGGCTCGCTGCGAGGCGCGAAACCGCGACGCGCCGGGCGAAAACGTGCCCGGGACGAAACCCGTCACCGCGCCGGGCCGGCAGGGATAGAGGCCGCGGGGGTCTCCGGAGTCCGGCCTTTGAAACCCGGGGCCGTCCCCGACGGTCGCCTCGCACGACGACCTACGGGGTGAACCCCTCGAACACCATCTGGTCCGCGTGTGCGCTCGCGCGAGCGCGCTGCTCCTCGGTCCGCACCGTCCAGGCCATCACGGGCATCCGCCCGAGCAGCCGGCAGAGGTAGGTGGGCGCGCAGGGCAGGTCGTCCACCCGCCAGGACAGAAAGTCCGGACGGGTCTCGGCGAAGTGCAGGAGGTCGGACAGGGCGAGTCGCGCGCTCGGCGGCAGCGCCGCGTAGACCGGATCGTCCTGCGTGGTCTCCGCGACGATGCCCCGCGGGATCGTCGGCGGGCAGAGATCGCGCAGGGCCACGACCACCTGCGGATCGAAGGATTTCACCGCCACCGGCCCGGCATGGGCCGCAGCGACCGCGGCGGCGCGAGTGGCGAGCCTCAGGTCCCCGTCGTAGCGGGACTTCACCTCGATCACCACCGGCACGGCCCCGGCCACCGCCGCCAGGAATGCCGGCAGCGTCGGGATCGTCTCCGCGGATCCGGCGACAGTGAGCGCCCCGAGTTCTGCCGCCGACCTGTCGGCCACGGCCTCGCTCGCCCTGGTCAGACGTCCGAGGGCGGCGTCGTGGAACACCATCGCCTCGCCGTCGGCGCTCATCTGGACGTCGCACTCGATGGCGAAGCCGCCCGCGACCGCCGCCCGGGCCGCCGCCAGCGTGTTCTCCGGCCGGCCCGCCGCCCGGTCGTGCAGACCACGATGGGCGATCGGCCGCGCGGTGAGCCAGTCGGGTGCGGCCATGGTCAGCGGACCTCGAACATCGCCTCGACCTCGACGGCGGCGTCGAGGGGCAGTTCCGCGACGCCGACGGTGGAGCGGGCATGGCGTCCGCGATCGCCCAGTAGCTCGACCATCAGGTCGGAGGCGCCGTTCATCACCCCGGCCACCGCCGAGAAGCCCGGGGCGGCGTTGATGAAGCCGCCGAGCCGCACGCACTGGACCACCGCGCGGTCGAGGTCGCCCACCGCCGCCTCGAGCTGGGCGAGGACGTTGAGTGCGCACAGCCGGGCCGCGGCCTTGCCGGCCTCCGCCGAGACGGGGCCGCCGACCTTGCCCGTGTGCTCGGCCGCGATCTTGCCGTCCGCGCCGAAGCAGATTTGCCCGGAGATCACCACGAGGTTGGCCGTGCGCACGAACGGCACGTAGTTGGCGACCGGCGCGGCGGCCTTCGGCAGGGCGAGGCCGAGCGCCTCCAGACGTTCCTTGACCGTGCTCATCGGGTTCTCCCTCGGCGTCTCAGATCGGCCGGAGCAGGAGCATGGCACCCCAAGTCGCGCAAGAGGGTCGCGCAAGAGGGTCGTGCAAGAGGATCAGGGGAGAGGGTCGGGCGAGAAAGTCGGGCGAGAGGCCGGGAGGCCGGCGACGTCCGCAGAGGCGGTCGCCGGATCATCGCGCAGAGCTGCCGCGCGCGCCGGGGGTTCATCGAAACGTTGACAGGGCGCGGCGCATTCATAGTAATCGCGCGCGTGCCGCCCCTGACTGAGGCGGCACTTTCATTTGGAGCCGGCTCACGCCAGCTCCGGGCTCCTGCGAGAAACGGAGTTGGGACCTGTGACCTCAGCCCTGCTGCCGACCTACGTCCGCGCGCCCCTCGCCTTCGAGCGCGGTGAGGGCGCCTGGCTCGTGACCGAGGGCGGGGAGCGATACCTCGACTTCGGCGCCGGAATCGCAGTGAACGCCCTCGGGCATGCCCATCCGCACCTCGTCGGCGCGCTGACCGAGCAGGCGAATCGGATCTGGCACACCTCGAACCTGTTCCAGATTCCCGGGGGTGAACGCCTGGGCCAGCGGCTGGTCGAGGCGACGTTCGCCGACGTGGTGTTCTTCTGCAATTCGGGCGCGGAGGCCAACGAGGCGGCGATCAAGATCGCCCGCAAGTACCACGCGGCAGGCGGCCATCCGGAGCGCTACCGGATCGTGACCTTCGCGGGTGCCTTCCACGGGCGGACGCTGGCGACGCTGGCGGCGGGCGGCCAGCAGAAATACATCGAGGGCTTCGGTCCGAAGGTGGAGGGCTTCGATCAGGTCGCCGCCGGCGATTTCGCCGCACTGGAGGCCGTGATCGGGCCCGAGACGGCGGCCCTGATGATCGAGCCGATCCAGGGCGAGGGCGGCGTGCGCGTGATTCCCCACGGGGAGCTGCGCCGGCTGCGCGAGATCTGCGACGCGCACGGCCTGCTGCTGATCATGGACGAGGTCCAGACCGGCGTCGGCCGCACCGGCCGGCTGTTCGCCCACGAGTGGTCCGGCGTCACGCCCGACATCATGAGCGCCGCCAAGGGCATCGGCGGGGGCTTCCCCCTCGGCGCCTGCTTGGCGACCCGCGAGGCTGCCCGCGGCATGACGGCCGGCACGCACGGGACCACCTTCGGCGGCAATCCGCTGGCCATGGCGGTGGGGAATGCGGTGCTGGACGTGGTTCTGGCGGACGGGTTCCTCGACCGCGTCGCCCATTCCGGGCTGCTGCTCAAGCAGAAGCTCGCCGCCCTGCGCGACCGGCACCCGCACGTCTTCGAGGAGATCCGCGGCGAGGGGCTGATGCTGGGCCTGAAGCTCGCAGTGCCGAACACCGATTTCGCGGCCGCCGCGCGGGACGCGCATCTGCTGGTGATCCCGGCCGGCGACAACATCGTGCGCCTGCTGCCGCCCCTGACCATCGGCGAGGCCGAGATCGACGCGGCGGTCCAGCGCCTGGACGCGGCCGCGTTCGGCTTCGAGGGCGTGCGGGGCGCTGCCGAGTAACGCTTCAACCCCAGAGTTCCGAACACCGCCCTCCGGGTTCCGGCGGGTGGCCCGAAGCGTTTCCGGGTGCGGCTCGTCCCGCCGCGCGTGACGGAAATGCCCCTGCCAGGAGGTAGAGTACCGTTCATGATCAGGTGATCGTTGAGCAGACTCTAGTTATTGTGACGCGATGAAAGCCCAGATTGACGGCCGGGCCCAGGCCCCGGCCAGGCACCTGAACGGTGTCGGCCCTCGCCATTTCCTCGATCTCAAGGATCTCTCGGGCGCGGAGCTGCGCCGGGTGCTGGACGCCAGCGCAGCCATCAAGGCGCGCCGCCGCAAGGGCGAAGTCGCCGCCGAGCGCCCGCTCACCGGCAAGACCCTGGCGATGGTCTTCGACCGGCCCTCGACCCGCACCCGCGTCTCCTTCGACGTGGCGATGCGCGAACTCGGCGGCGAGACGCTGATGCTCACCGGTTCCGAGATGCAGCTCGGGCGCGGCGAGACCGTCGGCGACACCGCGCAGGTGCTGTCGCGCTTCGTCGACGCGATCATGATCCGCATCCTCGACCACGGCCAGATGCTGGAGCTGGCCGAATGCGCCACCATCCCGGTGATCAATGCCCTGACCAAGGTCTCGCACCCGTGCCAGATCATGGCCGATGTGCTGACCTTCGAGGAGCATCGCGGGCCGATCCAGGGCCGCACCGTGGCGTGGTCCGGCGATGCCAACAACGTGCTGGCGAGCTGGGTTCACGCCGCCGCGCGCTTCGACTTCACCCTGAACGTCGCGAGCCCGCCGGAGCTGGCGCCGCCGCCCGCCCTGCTCGCCTGGGCGAAGCAGGAAGGTGCCGACATCAACGTCACCACGGATGCGTTCGCGGCCGTTCAGGGCGCGGACGCCGTGGTCACGGATTGCTGGGTCTCGATGGGCGACGACGACGAGGCCCACCGGCACAACCTGCTCAGCCCCTATCAGGTCAACGCCAAGCTGATGGCGGCGGCCAACCCGGACGCGATCTTCATGCATTGCCTGCCGGCGCACCGGGGCGAGGAGGTCACGGCCGAGGTGATGGACGGGCCGCGCTCGGTGGTGTTCGACGAGGCCGAAAACCGCCTGCACGCGCAGAAGGGCATCCTGGCCTGGTGCCTGCGCGCCGGCGGGCTCTGATCCGGTCTTCGCGTCCGAGCCCGCGAACTTGGGCTCGCGAACTTGGGCTGGCGAACTTGGGCTCGCGAACTTGGGCTCCCTATCCCATATAGGTGTGAGCGGACGGCCGACGCCGTCCGTCTCCCTATCACGGCCGCCGGCGGGCGGCATCCCGGCGACGGACGTGGCGCGCTGCGCCGCCTCTCCCGCATGGGCGCGGGCGGGGTGAGGGATCCGATCGCCGCATCACGGTCAGTCCCTCACGCCGGCCGGCCCGTCCGGAAGACGGTTCCCTGCCGCACCGGGTCGGCGCCTGATCCGGAGACGGATCGCCTCGGGCGCCGGACGCATCGATCGGAGCGGGCATGTCCTCAGGAACTCAGTCGCCATCCCAGCCGCAGACCCAGTCCGGCGGCAACGGCCACGCCGGCGCGGACGACACCGTGTTGCCCTTCGCCGTCGAGGCGCTGGACGTGCGCGGCCGCATCGTCCGGCTCGGTCCCGCCGTGGACACGATCCTGCGCCGCCATGGCTATCCGGATCCGGTGGCGCGGCTTCTCGGCGAGGCGGCGGCACTGACGGTGCTGCTCGGCTCCTCCCTCAAGTTCGAGGGCCGGTTCCAGCTTCAGACCAAGACCGACGGTCCGGTGGCGATGATCGTGGTCGATTTCGAGGCGCCCGACCGTCTGCGCGCCACCGCGCGGTTCGAGCCGGAGCGGGTGGCCGCCCTCGGCTCCGGTCCGCTCAAGGATGCCGACCTGATCGGCACCGGCCACTTGGCCATGACCATCGACCAGGGCACTGCGGCCAGCCGCTACCAGGGCGTCGTCGCCCTGGAAGGCCAGAGCCTGGAGGAGGCGGCACACCAGTATTTCCGCCAGTCGGAGCAGATCCCCACGCAGGTGCGCCTCGCCGTGGCCGAAGCCGTGGAGGAGGGGGACGGGCGCTGGCGGGCCGGCGGCCTGATCGTGCAGTTCCTGCCCCAGTCGGTGGACCGGGCCCGCCTCGCCGACCTGCCGCCGGGGGACATCCCCGAGGGGCACCGGCATCTCTCCGGAGAAGCCCCGGAGGACGATGCGTGGGTCGAGGCGCGCTCTCTGGTGTCCACGGTCGAGGACCACGAGTTGGTCGATCCCCACGTGTCGAGCGAGACCCTGCTCTACCGCCTCTTCCATGAACGGGGGGTCCGGGTTTTCGACCGGCAGCCGGTCCAGGAAACCTGCCGCTGCTCGCGCGAGCGGGTGATGGGCATGATCCGCTCGTTCGCCCCGCAGGAGCGGCGCGACATGGTTGCGGATGACGGGCGCATCGTCATCACCTGCGAATTCTGCTCCCGGCGCTACGACCTTGATCCGCAGGAGGTCGAAGCCGAGATCGCCGGGCAGCCACGCCAGTAGAGCGGCGGCCACGCGACCCTGCGACCAGTATAACCCGCCTTACGGCCAAGATTGTCCGCGCGAAACGCGGTCCGCTCGGTATTCGTTGCGTAAATTTTTGAATCCTCCAGGCTGAACCGTTCCGCGACTTTCGACGTTGCGTGGCAGATTCAACATTGGAGGATTCGCCATGCGGAGACTATCGATCGGATTGGCCGCGCTGCTGATCAGCACCTCGGCCTATGCGCAGCAGCAGGGTGGCGCCGAGCGCGGAGCCGCAATGGGCGGGCGCGGCGGCCAGGGCGGCGCCGAGTCCGGCATGAAGGCCGGCGGGGGCGAGCGCGGCAACATGCAGGGCGGCAGCCAGGCGGCGACGGAGCGCGGCGGATCCGAGACGGGTCGGTCCGGCCAGGATCGCTCGGCTCAAGGTCGGGACGCCGGTGGCGAGGGCCGGATGGCGCAGGATCGCGGTCGCGCCGGTGCAGAGCGCGGGGATCGTGACGGGGCCCGAGACGGCGCGCGGGCCGAGCGGAACGAGCGCGGCGACCGGAACGGCGACCGTGCAGAGCGCGGCGACCGTGCAGAGCGCGGCGACCGCCGTGGCGATCGCATCGACGGGCGCGGGCGTACCGATGTCAGCAGCCGGACCGACATCCGGAGCAACCGTGTCGAGGGCGGCTTCCGCCGCGAGGGCCGCTTCGTGGTCATCGGCGGCCGCCGGGTGGTCTACGGCTCGCCCGAGTATCGCCGCCTGATCGTCACCGAGAACCGCGGTCCGCGCGAGCGCTACGTCGTGATCCGTGGCCAGCGCGTCCTGTACGGCTCGCCCGAATACCGCCGCCTCGTCAGCGTCCGTGAGACGGGCCCGCGCGAGCGCTACGTCGTCGTCCGCGGCCAGCGCGTGCGGTACGGCTCGCCCGAATACCGCCGCCTCGTCACGGTCCAGGAAGACCGCTTCGTCACGATCCGGGGCCAACGGGTCCGCTACGGATCCGACGAGTATCGTCGCCTGAGCGGCGGAGGTGCGGTCAGCGCGAGTTTCCGCTCCGAGCAGCGCGCCGGTGCGCGCTTCGACAATCGCGGGGGCCGGGACGGCATCCGGAACACCTCGCGCACCGAGGGCCGCCATGAGGACCGCAATGAGGGCCGGATGGATCGCGCCAACGACCGCAACATGGACCGGACGGCCGGCCGGACCGACGCCAAGAGCGGTGGCAAGACCGACGGCATGCGCAACAGCGACATGCGCGGCGGCCAGCAGGACGGTATCCGCAACGCCTCCGATCGCGGCAACATGCAGGGTGGCATGAAGGCCGGTACCGAAGGCGGCCGGGCGGGCGGCGGCGAGCGCGGCGGCGCCAGCGGTGGCATGAGCGGTGGCGCGAATGGCGGCGGCAACGGCAGCATGGGCGGCGGCGCCCAGGGTGCCGGCCGGGCCGGCGGCCAGCCGGGTGCCGGCCGCAACTGAGTGGATGCGCGGGGAGGAGCCGTCGGGCTCCTCCCCGCACCGCATCTCGCCGGGTGCTGCTGGGTTGCCTCTGCGACCAGACCGAAGGGATGGGGCAGCACCACCCCGGTCGATGGCGCCCTGTCCGGAGTTACGCGGCGGCGCTCGTCACGAAGCAGCCGGCCGGATCCGCGCCGCCGTGCCCCACGAGCGGTTCAGACCTTGAGCACGGGTTCGGCGATGTCGCCGCCGCCACCCCGCGCCCGCAGGTAATCGGGCTGGAACAGGCACATGCGCACGGCGTCGCGGTAGCGCCCGTTCACGAAGAACTCGTCCTTGAGGACACCCTCGGGTCGGAAGCCGCAGCGCTCGTAGATCCGCACCGCCCGGGCGTTGTCCCGGTCCACGTGCAGGTAGAGCTTGTGGATGTTGAGCACGCTGAAGGCGTAGTCCATGGCGATCCGGGTGGCCTGCCAAGCGTAGCCGCGCCCCTGGAAGCTCGGATGGATGGCGATCTGGAACTCGCAGCGCCGGTGGAGATGGTTGATCTCGACGAGCTCGATCAGCCCGGCCGGTTCGCCGCCCGGATCGGCCACGATGAAGCGGCGCTCCGTCTGGTTGTGGATGTTGCGCTCGTAGAGCTGCTGAAGTTCGGCGAAGGATTCGTAGGCCTCCTCGAACCAGTAGCGCATGATGCTGTCGTTGTTGTTGAGCTGGTGGACGAAGCGCAGGTCCTCCCGCTCGAGCGGCCGCAGCTTGATGGTGATTCCGGTGATTGCGTTCATGACGCGTACGCCTCGATCAGCTTGCGCAGGAACCGCTCACCCTGGCCGAAGGCATCCAGGGTGATGAACTCGTCGGGCTGGTGAGCCTGCGCGATGTCGCCGGGCCCGCAGACCACGGTCGGGATGCCGGCCGCCTGGAACTGCCCGGCCTCGGTGGCGTAGGGCACCGCGACGGTGCGGTTGCGCCCGGCGAGCCGCAGGCAGAGCCGCTCGGCCTCCGAGCCGGGCTCGGGGGCGAGGCCGGGGATGTCGACCTCCTCCAGCGTCTCGATCCGCCCGAACGCGCCGTAGCGGTTCAGGCGCTCGCGCGTCACCCGCTCGACCTCGGCGGCGAAGAGCCGAGGGATCTCGCCCGGATCGAGGTCCGGCAGGCTGCGGTACTCCCAATGAAAGCGGCAGACCTTCGCCAGGATGTTGCGGGCGGTGCCGCCGTTGATCGTGCCGACATGGACCGTGGTGGCCGCCGGATCGAACCGGCCCGAGGGATCGCCGCGCTCGATCATCAGATCGGCGATCCGGTTGAGGCCCGCGACGAGATCACAGGCGGCCGTCACGGCGTTCGCTCCGAGCGCGGGCCGGGCCGAGTGGGCCTCGTGGCCGTGGACGGTGGTCAGGCAGGTGACGATGCTCTTGTGGGCGTCCGCCACCTCCATGCCGGTGGGTTCGCCGACGATCACGGCGCCCGGCCGCGGCAGGTCGACGCCGAACCGCGCGATCCCGTCCATCGAGCCGAGGCAGGTCGTCTCCTCGTCGTAGGAGAGCAGGATGTGGATCGGCCTCTTCAGGCCGGCGGCCAGCATGTCGGGCACCAGCGCCAGCGCCAGGGCGTCGAAGCCTTTCATGTCGACGGCGCCGCGCCCGTAGGCCCGGCCGTCGGCCACGCGCAGCGTGAACGGGTCGCTGGACCACGCCTGTCCGGCCACCGGCACCACGTCGGTATGGCCGGAGAGCACGACGCCGCCGTCGACCATCGGGCCAACGGTGGCGAGGACGGCCGCCTTGTCGCCCACGGCGTTCGGCAGGCGGAGGTACGGGATTCCCCAGCCGTCCAGATAGGCGCAGACGGAGTCGATCAGGGCGAGATTGGACTTGTCGCTCTCGGTGTCGAAGGACACGAGGCGGGCGAGCATGTCGAGCGGGCTCAGCCGCTCGCCGGTCGCGGACATGACTTCCTCCGGGACGAGGCCCGGGTTGCCGGGACCTCAGTGCAGGCTGCGGCGGACGTGCGGGCTGTCGAGGGAGAAGGCGGGGATCTCGGCCTCGAAGCTCTCACCGGCCACCGTCGCCATGGTGTAACTACCGGCCATCAGCCCGTCGGGCGTGTTGAGCGGGCAGCCGCTCGTGTAGCAGAACGACTCCCCGGGCTCCAGCACCGGCTGCTTGCCGACCACACCGGTCCCGCGGACCTCCTGGCAGGATCCGTAGCCGTCGATGATGCGCCAGTGCCGGGCGCGCAGCTGCACCTGCTCGCTGCCGTTGTTCACGATCTCGACCGTGTAGGCGAAGAAGTATCGGCTCTCGTTCGGCGAGGACTCCTCCTCGACGAAGCGGGACTGAACCGTCACGCTAATTCCTCGCGTCTCGGCCTTGTACATCGCCCTATAAGGCCCTTCTTCGGACGGTACGACTCGGTGAAGCCGAATGGAACGCGTCTCACGGGCGGTGGTAGTAGGCGCCGGAATCGCCGTCAATTGCGGCTGACTACCTCGCGGGACCCCGATCCGCCCATCCGGCCCCCGGCCATGACCTGGACGCCGAGCGCGACATGACGTCGGCCTCCGGGCCGGTTAAGCCGGCATTAGCCAGTCCCGGCGAGAACGGATCGCGGACGCGGACCGGCCGGTGGCGCGCGGAGGAGGCAGGGGCGCGATGAACGCGGGCGCAGGCAAGGGGGGCGCAGGCAAGGGGGGCGCCGATTCGGGCGCAGCAAGCCGCATCGGGATCCTGCCGGCACAGGCGATCGCCGCCCTCGCGGAGGCGGGCGGCATCCAGATCGCGCGGCCCTTCGCGGCCGACCAGATCCAGCCCGCGAGCCTCGACCTGCGCCTGGGCGATACCGCGTACCGGGTGCGCACCAGCTTCCTGCCCGGCGCCGGGCGCACGGTTCAGGCCTGCGTCGAGCGGCTGTCGCTCCACACCATCGACCTGCGCCCCGGCGCGGTCCTGGAGACGGGCTGCGTCTACATCGCCGAACTCCAGGAGAGCCTGGCCCTGCCGGGCGATCTGGCGGCCGCGGCGAACCCGAAGAGCTCCACCGGACGCATCGACGTGTTCACCCGGGTCATCACCGACCGGGGCGAAGCCTTCGATCAGGTCGAGCCCGGCTATACCGGACCGCTCTACGCGGAGATCTCACCCCGCACCTTCCCGGTCCTCGTCAGGACCGGCTCACGACTGTCGCAGATCCGCTTCCGCCGCGGTGCGCCGCGTCTGACCGAGACCGAACTCGGCCAGCTCCACGCCCGCTCGGCCCTGGTCGATGCGCCGAGCCCGTCCTTCCAGGGCGGCGTGGCGGTGTCGGTGGACCTCGCCGGCTTCGACGGGCTGATCGGCTACCGGGCGAAGCGCCACACCGGCCTCGTCGACGTGGACGCGCCGGGCCGGCACCGGGCCGCGGATTTCTGGGAGCCCCTGGCGGCCGACGGATCGGGCAGCCTGATCCTCGATCCCGGCCAGTTCTACATCCTGGCCTCGAAGGAAGCCGTCCAGGTCCCGCCCGACCACGCCGCCGAGATGGTGCCGTTCGATCCCCTGGTGGGCGAATTCCGGGTGCATTACGCCGGCTTCTTCGATCCCGGCTTCGGCTATGCCGGGGCCGGCGGCGCGGGCGCCCGCGCCGTCCTGGAAGTCCGCTCGCGCGACGTGCCGTTCCTGCTGGAGGACGGCCAGATCGTCGGCCGCCTCGTCTACGAGCGCATGCTCGACCTGCCCGAGACGCTCTACGGCGCCGGCGCGGGTTCGAACTACCAGGCGCAGGGATTGAAACTCTCCAAGCACTTCGTCCTCTAGCCGGGACGCGGAGGACCAGGCGCGACCGCAGCCGCGGTGCCCTCGGTTCAGGTGCCCGCAACCGAGCGTTCGAAGGCGCGCACGAGGTATCCGTCGAGCTTGCCCTTCATGCCGTGGAGGATCCGCATGGCCTCCGCGGCCGGCAGGGGTGGCCGGTAGGGACGCCGTTCCACGAGCGCCGCGTAGACGTCGCAGACGGTGATCAGCCGGACGATGTCCGGGATGGCGTCGCCCTTCAGCCCGTCCGGATATCCCGAGCCGTCGAGCATCTCGTGGTGGTGACGCACCACGGCGAGGACCGTCTCGTCGAACCCGCCGGCCTTGACCAGGATCTCATGGCCGAGGGCCGCGTGCGTGCACATCACCGTCCGCTCCGCCGGGTCGAGGGGGCCGGGCTTGTTCAGGATCGCCAGCGGGATTTTGGCCTTGCCGACGTCGTGGACGAGGGCGGCGCGGACGAGCAGCTGACGATCCGTCGCCGAGAAGCCGAGGTCGATCGCGAAGGTCGCGGCGAGGCCCGCCACCAGCAGGCAGTGCTGGTACGTGGCGTCGTCGTAGGCACGCACGGTCTCGAGCCACGCGGTCAGGCCACCCACGCCGATCGCGCCGAGGATCGGATCGAGACTCTCATTCACCAGCGCCGCGTCGACGGTACCGGATGCCCGCGCGGATTCGAGGAGGCTGGCGATGACGGCGCCCGCCCGGTCGGCCGCCTGGGCGACGAGCGGGACGCCGGGCGCGGAGCCGGCCACCGGCGCCGTGGGCTTCGGCGGCGCGGCCGGTGGCCGGATCTGCGCCCGCAGCGCCTCGACGACGGTCCCGACCGGGGTTTCGGCCGGCAGGCAGAGGCGCCCCCCCGAGCCCGCGCGCGGCGGACAGGCTGCGCGTGCCCATGCTGCGCATCAGGAAGACGCGCGGCAGGTCCGGCGTCGAAGCGATCAGCGACCGCAGCCCCGTGAGGGGCGCGGGCACGAGCAGGTCGAGGTCGGCGACGAGGGCGATGCAGGTGGCCGAGGGCGGCGGTTCGGCGGCACCCAGTGTCGTGCACGGGGCGATCTGCTCAAGCGCGCGCAGCAGATCGGCGCGGCGCGCGGGCTGGTCGGTGTAGAGGACGAGGGTACCCGCAGGCATCTGGCTCTTTTAGCGACGTCCCCGCCGCGGCACGTCCGACCGGCGCGAGCGATGGCTCCGGTTAGCACGTCGACCTTGCCAGACCGTAACGCGCCCGTCGCGTCCCCGGGGCCGTCAGCCCGCCGCGGCCTCGTCGAGCAGCCACGCCACCGCGCCCGTGCTGGTCACCCGGCCGGCCGGCAGATCCTCTCCGGCGGCGAGGCGGGTCAGGGCTGCCCGCTTGCCCGCCCCGGTGACCAGGAACAGCACGTGCCGGGAGGAGGCGAGCGCCGTCAGGGTCAGGCTGATCCGCGGGACGAAGGGGGCGAGGCCGGCCTCGGGCACCGGAACGACGAGACGGCGGATCTCCCCCGCGGCCGGTTTGCCCGGGAACAGCGAGGCGGTATGGCCGTCCTCGCCGAGGCCGAGCAGCACGAGGTCGAACAGCGGCCGGTCGGGATCGAGGCGGTCGGCCCCGTAGAAGTCCAGGAGCGTGCGCTCGTAGGCGCGGGCCCCCGCCTCCGCGCCTTCATCCGACGGGATGAAGTGCAGGTGGCTCGGCGGGACCCGGCCGCCATGGCCGAAGGCCTCACGGACCATGCGGACGTTGCTGCGTTCGTCGTCCCAGGGGACGGCTCGGTCGTCGCCGAAGAACCAGTGAACCCGCTCCCACGGCATCCGGCTCGCATAGTCCGGCCCCGCGAGGAGGCCGTACAGCACCTTCGGGGTCGAACCGCCGGACAGGCAGATCGCGATCCGCTCGGATCGGGTCTCGCCGCAGGCCACGATCAGCCGCTCGGCCGCCTCGCGGGCGACCGCCTCCGGGTCCTTCAGGACGTGGGTGCCGGCGGGAAGGCTCATGGGACGCGCCCCTACGTCTTCGGCTCCTGGTGGCCGCCGAAGCCCTTGCGCATCGCCGACAGGAGCTTGTCGGCGTAGCTCTCGTGCTCGCGGGAGCGGAAGCGGCGGTACAGCGCCGCGGACAGCACCGTCGCCGGTACGCTCTCCTCGATGGCGGCGTTGATGGTCCAGCGGCCCTCACCGGAATCCTCCACGTAGCCGGAAAAGTCGGTGAGCTGCTCGTCGCCCGCGAGGGCCTGGGCGGTGAGATCGAGGAGCCACGAGGAGACGACGCTGCCGCGGCGCCAGACCTCGGCGATATCGCCCATGTTGAGGTCGAACCGGCGCTCGGCCGGCAGCGACTCGGAATTGGCATGGCGGAGGATGTCGAAGCCCTCCGCGTAGGCCTGCATGAGGCCGTACTCGATGCCGTTATGGATCATCTTGACGAAATGGCCGGCGCCGGTCGGCCCGGCATGGATGTAGCCCTGCTCGGCCCGCGGGTCGCGTCCGTCGCGGTTCGGGGTCTTCGGGATGTCGCCGATGCCCGGCGCCAGGGTCTTGAAGATCGGGTCGAGGCGATCGACCGTCTCCGGGTCGCCGCCGATCATCATGCAGTAGCCGCGCTCCAGGCCCCAGACGCCGCCGGAGGTGCCGACATCGACGTAGTGCTGGCCCTGCGCCTTCAGCGCGATGCCGCGGCGGACGTCGTCGCCGTAGAAGGAGTTGCCGCCGTCGATGACGCAGTCGCCGGCTTGCATCAGCCCCGAGAGCGTCTGGACGGCCTCCTCGGTGATCGCGCCCGCCGGGAGCATCACCCAGGCCGCGCGCGGCACCTCCAGCTTGAACACGAGATCCTCCAGGCTCGACGCGCCGACGGCCCCGGCCTCGACCAGGGCCGCGACGGCCTCCGGGTTCTGGTCGAACACCACGGCTGTGTGCCCATCCCGCAGGAGACGCCGGACGATGTTGCCGCCCATCCGGCCGAGGCCGATCATGCCGAGTTGCATTGCTGCCCTTCCTTCCCGATCGACCCCGCGGACGAGGTCCGGCTCCCTACGGCTTCACCGCCGACGCGCACACGAGACGCGACCCCTGCCCGGATACCGGGAACGCCGTGGCCGGTGATCCGGGACCCTGCGAGGGCGGTGCCGCAACGCGGCACCGACGCTCAGCGACATCCCTTCGGACGCTGTGCGTCCCCTCGCGGCAGATCTCGGGTCGCATTCCGTCGACGCTCCCCCGAACGCGAACGGGGCGGTGATGACCGCCCCGCCGTCCCTCGTGTCAGGCCACCGCCGCCTTCAGCGCCGACGCGATGCGCTTCAGCCCGGCCTCGAGGTCCCCCTTGATGTGGACCCGCAGCGCCCGCCGGCCGCGCTCGGCAAGCACCGCGAAATCGCCCCGCGCCTGCGCGGCCACCACGGTGGCGAAGCCGAGCTTCCGGCCGGGAATCGGCAGATCCTGGGTCGGATCCGCGGTGATCTGAAGGAACACGCCGCTATCCGGGCCGCCCTTGTAGGCCTGCCCCGTGGAATGCAGGAACCGCGGACCGAATTCCAGGCAGGTCGCCACCTTGCGCGCGTCGCGCACGGCGATCCGGGCCTCTTGAAGGATCGCCGCCGTCGTCGCGTCGCGCGGCACGTAGGCGAGGAGCCCCAGATAGTCGCCGTCCCTGAGTCGGGCGAGCTGCGCCTTGAGCGCGACCTCCAGGCCGTCGGACGCCTGCTTCAACCCGTCCGCATTCCGCGGATCGGCGTAGAGGGCGATCGCCTCGTCGGCGAAGAGGGGGTCCTCGGAGGGCAGGGCGCCGCTCGCCTCGGCCTCCGCGAACAGCTTCTTGGTCTCGACCTTGCTGGCCTCGACGTCGGGCTGGTCGAACGGGTTGATGCCGATCACCGCACCCGCCACCGCGGTCGCCATCTCCAGGCGATAGAACTCCTGCGGCAGTTGCTCCACCCGGTCGAGGGTGATGCGGGCGATCGGGTGGCCGTCCCGCTCCAGGGCGCGCAGGGCCTCGTCCTGCGCCGCCTCGGCGCCGCCGTCGAGACGCAGGTAGATGAAGAACCGGTCGTGACCGTAGACCGCCGGCACGCCGACCGGCTCCCCGTCGACCGGGACGAGACCCTTGCCCTGCTTGCCGGTCGATTCGGCGATCAGCTGCTCGGCCCAGGCACCGAAGCTGGCGATCGCCGGGGAGGCGACGATCGTCACCTTGTCGCGGCCCGCGAGCGCCGCCGCCCCCATGGCAGTCCCGAGCAGCACGCCCGGGTTCACGGCCGGCGGCACGGCCGGGCCGCAGGAACGGACCATGACGCGGGCCGTCTCCAGGAGCGCCTTGACGTCGAGGCCCATGGCGGCCGCCGGAACGAGGCCGAAGGCCGAGAGCACCGAGTAGCGCCCGCCGATCTGCTTCACCCCGTAGAAGATCTTCTTGAACCCATCCGCCTTGGCGGCGCGCTCCATGTCGGAGCCCGGATCGGTCACGGCCACGAAGTGGTCGCCGGCCCGGTCGCCGAGCACCGCCCTGGCGCGGGCCAGGAAGTAGTCGCGGAAGACGTTGGGCTCCAAAGTCGAGCCCGATTTCGACGCGACGATGAACAGCGTCCTGGCCAGGTCGACGCTCGCCTCCAGGGCACGGACCTGATCCGGGTGGGTCGAGTCGAGGATCTGGAGCTTCGGGAATCCCTCGCGCTGGCCGTAGGTGAGGCTCAGAACCTCCGGGCCGAGGCTCGATCCACCCATGCCCAGCACCACCGCGTCGGTGAAGCCTTCCGCCTTCACCCAGTCGGAGAAGGCGGCGTAATCGGCGGCCTTCTCCAGTTCCTCCTCGACGATGTGCAGCCAGCCCAGCCAGCTGGCCTCGTCATGGCCGGACCAGACCGAGGCGTCGCCCGCCCAGAGCCGGCGGATCGAACCGCTCGCGCGCCAGGATTCGACCGCCTTCTTCGCCTCGGCCGCGAGGGCGTCGTCCATGACGAGGCTCTGACCGTCGAGGCGCTGGCCGAGCAGGGCCGCGCGCTTGCCCGCGACCGCGCCGAGCAGGTTGTCGGCCGCGTCGATGAAGAGCTGCACGCCCTCGCGCACCAGCTGCTCGGCGATCGTCTCGATGTCGATGCCGGTCCTGGCGAGCTTGGCCATCACGGCCTCGGCGCCGGGCACGTCCTCCTCGATCGTCGCCCGCACGACGCCGTGGTCGCGGAACGCGTCCATGGTGGCGGGCGGCATGGTGTTGACGGTGTTCGGCCCGATCAGCTCCTCGACGTAGAGGACGTCGGAATAGGCCTTGTTCTTCACGCCCGTGGAGGCCCAGAGCAGCCGCTGCGCCTTCGCGCCCTTCTCGGCGAGCGCCGTCCACTTCGACTCGGCGAAGATGCGCCGGTAGCGCTGGTAGGCGAGCTTGGCGTTGGCGATCGCCACCTTGCCCTTGAGCTGCTCCAGGGCGAACTTCTCGTCGGGATCGTTCGCCTGGGCGATCTTCTCGTCGAGGAGCTTGTCGACCAGCACGTCGATGCGGCTGATGAAGAAGCTCGCGACGCTGGCGATCCGCGACACGTCGTGGCCGGCCTTCGACCGCGCGTCGAGGCCGTCGATGAAGGCGCGGGCCACCGCCTCGTAGGCTTCCTGCGAGAACAGCAGGGTGACGTTGATCGAGATGCCCTCGGCCGTAAGCTGCCGGATCGCCGGGATACCCTCCGGGGTGGCCGGCACCTTGACCATCAGGTTGTCGCGCGAGACCGCCTTGTGCAGGCGCCGCGCCTCGGTCAGCGTCGCCTCGGTGTCGAGGGCGAGGTAGGGCGAGACCTCCAGGCTCACGTAGCCGTCGGCGCCGTCGCTCGCCTCGTAGACCGGGCGGAGCACGTCGGCCGCCGCCTGGATGTCGGCGATGGCCAGACCCTCGTAGAGGTCGATGACGCGGCTGTCGCCGGTCGCCTGCACGGATTTGAGGCTGTCGTCGTACTCGTCCGAATGGCCAATCGCCTTCTCGAAGATCGACGGGTTCGAGGTGACGCCCCGCAGGCCATCCTCCTCGACGAGCCGCTTCAGCTCACCCTTCTGGACGAAGCCGCGGGCCACGAAGTCGAGCCAGACCGCCTGATCCTGTTCGTCGTGCAGGGCCTTGAGCGCGTTCATGTCGTATCCTCGTCTCACGTGCCGCTACTTGCCGGGCGCCCTCCCTTCCCCTGCGGGGGAGGTGGCCCTCGCGTCAGCGAGGGTCGGGCGAGGGGAGCCGGGCCTGGGGGAGGGGCGCGAGCCTCATGAAGGCCACCGCCTTCTTCCGCACCGTCGCTCCCCCTTGCGGGGTTTCGACCCGACCCTCTGGGGGCCACCCTCCCCTAGAGGGGAGGGAACCGTCGCGTATCCGCCGTTACCGCTTGTGCTTGGCCACCTGCGCCTTCGCGGCCTCCAGCACCTTCTCAGGGGTAAAACCGAACTTGGTCTGGAGATCCTTGATCGGCGCCGAAGCCCCGAAAGTGTGCATCCCGATGATCGCGCCCTCGGAGCCGGCGTAGCGGTCCCAGCCGATGACGCTGCCCTGCTCGACCGCCACCCGCGCCTTCACGGCGGGCGGCAGGACTGAGTCGCGGTAGGCCTCGTCCTGCCGCTCGAACAGGTCCCAGGACGGCATCGACACGACTCGGGCCTTCACGCCCTCGGCCTTCAGCGCCTCGTAGGCGCCGACGCAGAGCTGAACCTCGGAGCCGGAGGCCAGCAGGATGACGTCGGGCGTGCCGTCGCTCTCCGCCAGCACGTAGCCGCCCTTGGCGGTTCCGGAGGCGGCGCCGTACTTCGTTCGGTCGAGGGTCGGCAGGGGCTGGCGCGAGAGGGCGAGCACCGCCGGCTGGTTCTTGAGCGAGAAGATCACCCGGTAGGCCTCGGCGACCTCGTTGGCGTCGCCCGGCCTCAGCGTCACGAGGCCCGGGATGCAGCGTAGCGACAGGAGCTGCTCCACCGGCTGGTGGGTCGGTCCGTCCTCGCCGACGCCGATCGAATCGTGCGTGAAGATGTGGAAGATCGGCAGTTCCATCAGCGAGGCCAGCCGGACCGGCGGACGCATGTAGTCGGCAAAGACCAGGAAGGTCGCCCCGTAGGCCCGCAGCCCGGAGAGGCCCAGCCCGTTCACGATCGAGCCCATGGCGTGCTCGCGGACGCCGAAATGCAGGTTCCGCCCCCCCGGCGAGAACGGCCCGAAGGAGCCCGCGCCCTCGAAGGTCAGGTTCGACTTGTTGGACGGCGCCAGATCCGCCGAGCCGCCGAGCAGGAACGGCACGTGCTGGGCGATGGCATTGAGCACCTTGCCGGAGGATTCGCGGGTGGCCAGGCCCTTGGCGTCCGGCTCGAAGACCGGGATATCCCTGTCCCAGCCCTCCGGCAGGCGGCCCTCCAGCAGGGCGTCCAGGTCCTCGGCGTGGCCGGCATCCGCCTCCTTGGCCTGGGTCAGCAGGCCCTGCCACGCAGCGTGGAGGGCGGCGCCGCGCTTGCCGATGCCGTCGCGGAAGTTCTCCAGCACCCCGTCCGGCACCAGGAACTGCGCGTCCTCCGGCCAGCCATAGGCGCGCTTGGCGCCCTTGACCTCGTCCGGGCCCAGCGCGTCCGAGTGCGCCTTCGGGGTGCCCTGCTTGTTCGGCGCGCCGTAGCCGATCACCGACTTGACGATGATCAGCGTCGGCCGGTCGTTCGTGGCGAGAAACGTCTCGATGGAGCCCGCCAGCGCGTGCAGATCGTTGGCGTCGGCGACGCGCAGCACCTGCCAGCCATAGGCCAGGAACCGGGTCGCCACCTCCTCACCGAAGGCGAGTTCCGTGTGGCCCTCGATGGTGATGGTGTTGTCGTCGTAGATCCAGCAGAGGTTGGCGAGCCGCAGGTGGCCGGCGAGCGAGGCGGCCTCCGAGGCCACGCCCTCCATCAGGTCACCGTCCGAGCAGACGGCGTAGACGTTGTAGTCGAACAGCGCCAGGTTCGGCCGGTTGAGGTGCTGGCCGAGGAAGCGGCTGCCCATCGCCATGCCGACCGAGTTGGCCACGCCCTGGCCCAGCGGACCCGTTGTGGTCTCGACGCCGGTGGTGAAGTGGTATTCCGGATGGCCCGGGGTCCGGCTGTCGAGCTGGCGGAACTTCTTGATGTCCTCCAGCGACACCGCCGGGGCGTTGCCGCCGTCGTTCTCGGCGACGCCGGCGAGGTGCAGGAGCCCGTAGAGCAGCATCGAGGCGTGGCCGCAGGACAGGACGAACCGGTCGCGGTTCGGCCAGTGCGGATGCGCCGGATCGAAGCGCAGGTAGCGGTTCCAGAGGGTGTAGGCGACGGGCGCGAGGGCCATGGGCGCACCCGCATGGCCGGAATTGGCCTTCTGCACCGCGTCGATCGCCAGCGTGCGGATCGTGTTGATGCTGAGCGTATCGATCTCAGCCAGGGCCGCCTTGGCGGGAGTGTCAGCACCGCTCATGATTTTGCGTCTTCCAGTTCGCCTCTCGCGGTCCGCTTCGCGGCTTCGCGCTGCCGTAGGACGGCGGGAGGAGCTCCGTTGGCCTTACCACCCTGCCGATCCGCCGGCCCTTCGCCGCGCGTATAGCTGAGGAGCGTGTTGACGAGCGCGACATGCGTGAACGCCTGGGGGAAGTTACCCACAAGACGCTTGGCTTGCACGTCGTATTCCTCGCTGACGAGGCCGAGATCGTTGCAGATGCCGACGAGGCGCTCGATGATCGCCCGCGCCTCGTCCCGGCGTCCGAGGCCGATCAGGTTGTCCGCGTACCAGAACGTGCAGGGCAGGAACGCGCCCTCATTGCCCGACAGTCCGTCGGTCGTCTGCCCCTCCGTCTCGTAGCGGAGGATGAAGCCGTCGCGCATCAGCCCCTTGCCGATCGCCTCGACCGTACCGACCACCCGCGGATCGTCCTGCGGCAGGAAGCCGGTATGGGCGATCAGCAGCAGGCTCGCGTCGAGCGCCTTCGAGCCGTACGACTGGACGAAGCTGTTCAGGTCGGGATCGAACCCCTTTTCGCAGACCTCGGCGTGGATCGCGTCCCGGACTGCGCGCCAGCGCCTGGCGTGCTCCTCGGTGGCACCGGATTCGTGCATCTCGTGCATGCGCAGTGCCCGGTCGAACGCCACCCAGGCCATCACCTTCGAGTGCGTGAAGTGGCGCGGGCCGCCGCGCACCTCCCAAATCCCCTCGTCGGGCCGGCGCCACGCCTGCTCCAAGTGACCGAGTATCGCCAGCCCGACCCTCAACCCGTCCTTGCTCACCGGCAAGCCGCGGGCATGGGCCTGATAGAGCGCGTCGAACAGCTCGCCGTAGACGTCGAGCTGAAACTGGTTGGCCGCCGCGTTGCCGATGCGGACCGGCTTGGAATTCTCGTAGCCGGGCAGCCAGTCGAGCTCGATCTCCGGCAGCAGCCGCTCGCCGCCGATCCCGTAGAGGATATGCGCCTGCTCGGGGTTCCCGGCCACTGCCCGCTGCAGCCAGTCGAGCCAGTTGCGCGCCTCGTCGATGTAGCCGCCATCCATCAGGGCGATCAGCGTCAGCGTCGAGTCGCGCAGCCAGCAGTAGCGGTAGTCCCAGTTGCGCTCGCCGCCGAGTCCCTCCGGCAGGGAGGCGGTGGGCGCGGCCACGATGCCGCCGGTGGGCTCGTAGATCAGCGCCTTCAGGGTCAGCAGGGAGCGCTGAAGCATCCTGTCCCAGGCGGTCCCGCCGGCGCAGCGGCTCGACCAGTCGCACCAGTGCTGATCCGTCGCCTCGAGCGCCTTGCGGGGCTCGATCGCCACGGGATCGTCCTCGTGGGAGGGGCCGTAGCTCAGGACGAAGCGGTGCCGGTCCCCGGCATGGACCGTGAACTCGGCCACGGTCGTCTGCGCGTCGGAGCCCTTCAGGTGGACATCGGTGCGCAGCACCACCTTGTGGGGACCCGATACGGCCCGCAGGTCGCCGAGTTCCGAGCGGGACACCCACGGTACGGCCGAGCCGTAATCGAAGCGGACCGCCATCTCCATCCGCATGGCGACCCGCCCGTGCACGCCCTCGACGAGGCGCACGAGGTGCGATCCGTCGCCGACCGGCATGAAGTCGGTGACCAGCACCTCGCCCTGCCGGGTCGTGTGCCGGGTCTCGAGGACGAGGCTTCCCGGACGGTAGGACCGGCGGGTCTCGACGTGCTCGGCCTCGGGAAAGATCTTCCAGAAGCCGTGCGCCTCGGTCCCGAGCAGGTTGGTGAACAGGGCTGCCGCGTCGAAGCGCGGCCAGCACAGCCAGTCGACGCTGCCCTGCCGGCTGATCAGCGCGGCGCTGCGGCAATCCCCGACGAGCGCGTAATCCTCGATGCGTGCAGCCATCCGGTCCCGACTCCGGTCGGCGGCCGGCTGCCCGGACCGTCCGCTGCAACGCACCTAGGACGGCCGGTCGGGAGATCCAGAGGAACGCCGCCGGGACCGCGCGTTCCACCAGGCGGTGGCGGGAAGCGGGATGACAGCCGGGGCTCCGGGTCAGCCTGCGGTCAGCGCAGGCAGTCGGCGACCGCCAGGGACACCGTGCCCCGGACTGCCGCGGCGCCGGTCCGCACGAGGTCGGCCGCATCGCCCACGACCCGGGCGGCGGGCGCCAGGGTCTGGGCGACCGTGTCGGCGAAAGGCAGGGCCGGCTGCGGTACCGCCCCGTCCTCGACCGGCTCCGCGGTGTCGGCGTGCGCGGCGGCGAACGGATCGGCGGCGCGCTGCGGGGCCTCCGGGCATCGACGGCCCGGGCAGGGGCGGCGGCTCGCGACGGCCAGCCGCGGTGCCGCCCGGACCGGACCTCCGGCGTGGATTGCGGGGGCCTTCGGCGCCGAACCGTCGAGCGGGTAAGCTTCGGCGAAGGCCAGGGAGGCGGGCATGCGGCCCGGGACAGCCGGGCCGGTCGCCGCCCGCGCGAAGGCGGTCGGGGAGGCGGTCGGGGAGGCTGCCAGAGAGGGAGCTGTGACCGGTGCGGCCGCGAGGGAGGCCGTCGTGAGCGGATCCAGCTGCGCGAGCGGCGGCCGCGACTTCGGCGGGCTCGACGACGGGCAGTAGAGCGAGGCCACGCCCAGCAGGGCGACGACGCCCAGCGTCGGCAGGAACGGCATGGAGACGCGGCCGGTGCCGGCGTCCGTGAAGGCGGGCTGACCTGGCCTGCGCATCCGAATCACCGATCTCCCTGACCGCTCCGAGATCCGCAGGATGCGGCCAGCATTGCGGCGGAAGCTGGACCGTTTCTTTTCGCGCCGATTGCCGAATGCCGGCGTGAGACGGGATGAACACGGGACGGGATGGAACCGCGGGCGGGCTTCCCGGCACCTGCCGGCGGGGGGCATATCCCTTGCTTGGGTCCGGTGCTTCGGTTGGGATGCCCGAACCGGGGCGTCCGCCGCGATGATCCGCCCCGAACCGGGCTCAGATGACCGAAACCAACCTCACCGTCGCCGTGATCGATCCGAGCCGCGCCCGCGCGGCGATTCTGGAGGAGGGCCTGCGCGCGGCCGGCGTCGGCCGCGTCGTGGTCCTGCCGGACACCGCCGACCTGACGGAACGCGTGACCGCCCTGAAGCCCGACGTGGTCGTCATCCACCTGGAGAGCCCGAGCCGGGACATCCTCGAGCAGATGTCGGGCGTCTCGCGTCAGGTCGAGCGGCCGGTGGCGATGTTCGTCGACCGCTCGGACACGACCATGATGCAGGCCGCCGTCGATGCCGGGATCTCGGCCTACGTGGTCGACGGGCTGCGGGCGGAGCGGATCAAGTCGATCCTCGACATCGCGATCCTGCGCTTCAACGCCTTCGCGCGCCTCCAGCGCGAGCTCTCGGAGGCGCGTGGCGAACTCGCCGACCGCAAGCTGATCGAGCGGGCCAAGGGCATCCTGATGAGCCTGAAGGGCCTCTCCGAGGACGAGGCGTACAAGCAGCTGCGCCGGAAGGCCATGAACGAGAAGCGCAAGATCGCCGACATCGCCCGCGCCATCGTGACGACCGCGGATCTGCTCGGATGAGGCTCCAGCTCGGCTACGTCCCGCTCTGCGACGCCGCGCCCCTGATCGTCGCGCACGAATTCGGCTTCGCCCGCGCCGAAGGGCTGGATCTCGATCTGAGCGCTGAGCCGTCCTGGGCGACCCTGCGCGACCGTCTGGCACTCGGGCATCTCGACGGCGCCCACATGCTGGCGCCGCTGGCGCTCGCCAGCCGGTTCGCTCTGTCGGGGCCGCCCTCCGACCTGATCGTGCCGCTGCAGCTGAGCCGCGACGGCAACGCGATCACCCTGTCGCACGGCCTCTGGGCGGAGATGGAGCCCGCCGGCACGACGCTCGACGCGATCGCCCGCGCCTTCGCACGGGTGGCCCAGGTCCGGCGCGAGGCCGGTCGACCCCTGACGCTCGGCACCGTCCATCCCTTCTCGTGCCACACCTACCAGTTGAGGCTCTTCGCCGAGGCCGGCGGACTGGACCCGTCGGCGTTCCGCACCGTGGTGGTCCCGCCCCAGCACAGCGTCGAGGCCCTCGCGCGGAATCTCGTGGACGGCTTCTGCGCCGGCGCCCCGTGGAACGCGGTCGCGGCCGCGGCGGGCCATGGGCACGTCGCGGTGCTCGGGAGCCTGCTGGCTCCGGACGCACCCGAGAAGGTTCTGGCGGTGTCCGAGCGGCTCGACGGGGCCCTGCCGCCGCTGATCCGGGCGGTGGCCCGCGCCGGACGCTGGTGCGCCGATCCGGACAACCGGACGGAGCTGGTCCACCGCCTCATCCGGCGGAACTACCTCGACCTCGACGCGACGCTGGTCGGCGCGGCGTTCGCCCAGGACGCATCCGCGGAGACGACGGCCGGCGTGCACCTGAGGTTCGGCGCCGCCATCCAGGAGCCCGACCTGCGCTGCGGACGCTGGATCCTGCGGCAGATGCGGCTCTCCCAGCAGATCGCCGCGCCGGACGTTCAGGACGCGGGGGTCGCGACCGTCTTCCGGCCCGACCTGTATCGCCACGCGACGACGGATCTCTGAGGCCGAAAACAGCTCAAAACTTTCGTCATCGTCTCGCTGCGGCGGCCGGGAGAAGGCCGGAACGACGACCGGCCTCGCTCGTTATGATTCCGCCATGCCCGGATGCCGTAGACTCGATACTGGATCGTTGACGTCGCATCCGCGCACGCGGATCGAACTTCGACGCTATGTCTGTCGCGGAGGGCGGGTTCCCCGCGCCTGCAACGACAATCGCCGACCCGGCGCCAGGCATGCCTGGTACTGGGTCCTCGCGGTCGGCGCGGTACCGACGCTGGGTCTTCTGGCGGCTCTGTCCTCCCTGATCTGAGCGCTCACCCCTCCGAGTGCTCACCCCGCGCGGGGCAGGCGTTGCGGCGTGCGGTCTGCCCGCGCGGCCGCCAAGGCCTGCACCGGCCCGTGCCGCATGCCTGCGTGAACCTTCCGCAGCCTCCTCGCTCCCGAAACGCCTGCCCATAAAGCCAGTCTGACGCCCCTGGACTGATGTTTTGTCAGTCTGAAGCCTCATTTTTGTGCAGCGCACTTGTCGTCCCCAGCCGCCGCGCGGCCACGCGGCGACCGTCATTTTCCCGAACAACAGCAACGACTTCATCCTGACATGCCGGCGTGGCACAGAACCTGCTCGGGTCTTGAAGTCCGTCAACGGCGACGGGCAGCGCCGTCAGCGAGGCCGCTGATCCGGTTCTCCTGAGGCTGAAGCCCGCCGGGAGACGACCGGCAGCGGCTTTTTCGTGGGCGGTCCGCCGACGATCCTGCACTCGAGGTTCCAGACGCGATCGAGCGATGGCGACATCTTCTATCGACCTCCGCGTGCACGATGCACGCGCCGAGACCAGCCTCCCGCGCGAGAGGCTCGTCGTCATCGGCAACGGCATGGCCTCGCTGCGCTTCCTGGAGCGGCTGACCGAAGGCTGCCCCGATCGCTACGACGTCACCTGTGTGGGCGCCGAACCCCGGGCTGCCTACAACCGGGTCCTTCTCTCGTCGCTGCTCGGTGGCGAGGTCGACGAGGCGGCCTGCGAGTTCCGCGACCTGGACTGGTACGCCGCCCACGGCATCCGCCTGATCACCGGCGCACCGGTCACGGAGATCGACCGGGCGAACGCTCTGGTCGGAGTCGGTGAGACCCACGTCCTGCCCTACGACAAGCTGGTCCTGGCGGTGGGATCCGTACCGATCCGCCTGTCGAAGCCCGGCATAGACCTCCCGGGCGTCATCACGTTCCGCGACCTCGCCGACGTGGCGGCGATCCGGAGGGCTGCCGTCCAGCACGCCCGGGCGATCGTCATCGGCGGCGGTCTGCTCGGGCTTGAGGCCGCAGTCGGCCTCGCGCGCCTCGGCGTCGACACGACGCTGCTCCACGTCATGGACCGGCTCATGGAGCGCCAGCTCGACCACCACGCCGCCGGGCTGGTGAAGCGCGCCATGGAAGCCCGCGGCGTGAAGGTGATCCTTCAGGCCGACACCGCTCGGGTCGAGGGCGACGGCCGGGTCGAACGCCTCGTCCTGGCGGACGGAACCGTGCTCGCCGCCGACCTCGTCGTGATGTCGGTGGGCGTGCGTCCGTCGGTGGCGCTGGCCCAGGCGGCGGGCCTGTCGATCGGACGGGGCATCACGGTCGACGACCGGATGACCACCTCGGACCCGGGCATCTTCGCGCTCGGGGAATGCGCCGAGCATCGCGGCATGATCTACGGCTTGGTCGAGCCCGCCTACGAGCACGCCGACACGCTGGCGCGTCATCTCGCCGGACAGCCGGCCGAGTACCGGGGCACGGCCTTGTCCACCAGCCTCAAGGTGTCCGGCCTGCCCGTGTTCTCGGCGGGCATCGTCGACACGCCGGACGACGCCGAGGCGATCGTGCTCTCCGACCCCGGCGCCGGCCTCTACCGCAAGCTGCTGGTGCGGGAGGATCGGCTGATCGGCGCGGTGTTCGTCGGCGACATCGCCGAGCAGGGCGCCTGCAAGGGCCTGATCCGCTCCGGCGACCCCATCGAGAACGTGGACGACCTCATGTTCGGGCGCACCGCGCCCCAACCGCTGGCGGCTTAAGGAGGCACGGATGTCCGAGACCCTCACCCAGACCGGCGCGGGCGCCTTCGACGCCGAGCAGACGCGCTACCTCGAAGGCTTCGCCTCCGGCATCGCCGCCGTCCGCCTGACCGGCGGCCTCTCGACCGGCGGGGCCGGTGCGGCCGGGCCGCCCGCCGAGCCTACCGGGCCGGAGGCGTCCCACATCAAGGCGCAGGACCGGACCGTCAAGGACGGCGGCAAGCTCTGCGAGCAGGAGAAGTGGAAGCGGGCCGAAAATCCGTTCGACGGTCACAACCGGCTGATCCAGGAGGCGGCCGCCGGCAAGCAACCGAAGCCCGAGGACAATTTCCGCTGGCGCTACCATGGCCTGTTCTGGGTCGCGCCGAACCAGATGTCGTACATGTGCCGGATGCGCATCCCGAACGGGATCCTGCACCACTGGCAGTTCGCGGGCGTCGCCGACCTCGCCGATGAACACGGCGGCGGCTACGTCCACGTGACCACCCGGGCGAACCTGCAGGTCCGGGAGATCAGCCCCGAGCACGCCCAGCCCTTCCTCGACGGGCTCACCGATATCGGCCTCACGGCCCGGGGGGCGGGCGCCGACAATATCCGCAACGTCACCGGCTCCTCCACCGCCGGCATCGACGCGCAGGAGCTGCTGGACACGCGCCCGCTCGCCAAATCCTGGCACAACTGGATCCTCAACGACCGGTCGCTCTACGGCCTCCCGCGCAAGTTCAACGTCGCCTTCGACGGCAGCGGCGTGATGCCGACCCTGGAGGAGACCAACGACATCGGCTTCCAGGCCGTGGAGGTGCTGGACGGCGCATCCGTGCCACCGGGCATCTACATGCGCCTCGTGCTCGGCGGCATCTCGGGCCACCGCGATCTCGCCCGCGACACCGGCATCGTCCTGAAGCCGGAGGATTGCAACGCAGTCGCCGACGCGATCATCCGCGTGTTCATCGAGAACGGCGACCGGACCAACCGCAACAAGAGCCGGATGAAATACGTCCTCGACGCCTGGGGCTTCGACAAGTACCTCGCCGCCGTCGAGGCGAAGCTCGGCCGCACGCTCGACCGCGTCGCGCCGGAGCACGTGGCGCCGCGCAAGCCCACCGACCGCTTCGCCCATGTCGGCGTGCACGCCCAGAAGCAGCCGGGCCTCAACTGGATCGGCGTCGTCCTGCCGGTCGGCAAGATGACGAGCGATCAGGTCCGGGCGCTGGCCACGATCGCGGCCGAGTGCGGCGACGGCCAGATCCGCCTCACCGTCTGGCAGAACTTCATCTTCTCGGGCGTGCCGGACGCCAAGGTGGCGGAGGTCGAGTCGCGGGTCGAGGCGCTGGGCCTGACCACCAAGGCCGCCGGCATCCGCTCCGGCCTCGTGGCCTGCACGGGCGCGAGGGGCTGCAAGTTCGCCGCCTCCGACACCAAGGGCCACGCCCTGATCATCGCCGACCACATCGAGACGGCCCTGCCGAACCTCGACGTGCCGGTGAACGTCCACCTCACCGGCTGCCACCACAGCTGCGCCCAGCACTACATCGGCGACATCGGGCTGATCGGCGCCAAGGTGATCGTCTCGGAAGAGGGCGACACCGTCGAGGGCTACGACATCGTGGTCGGCGGCGGCTTCGCCGAGAACCCGAAGATCGGGACGGAGATCTGGAAGGCCGTCAAGGCCGAGGACGCCCCCTCCCGCGTCGAGGCGCTGCTGCGCGCCTACCTCGCCCGCCGCCAGGGGCCCGAGGAGAGCTTCCAGGCCTTCACCAGCCGCACCGGCGCGGAGGCGCTCCGCGACGCCGCCGAGGAACAGCCCGCCCTGAAGGCCGCCGCATGACCCAGCACGTCCCGCCGCCCCTCGTCCTGATCCCCGAGACCGCGCCCTTCGACGCCGACCAGCGGGCCTGGCTCTCGGGCTACTTCGCGGCTTTGCTGGGCCCCGCCGTCGGGGGCGCCACGGCACTCGCGCCCGGCGAGGCGCCGGCGACCGGCCCGAAGCTCGCCGACAACGACGACGCCCCCTGGCACGATCCCTCCGTTCCGATCGGCGAACGGATGGCGATGGCCAAGGACCGGCCCGAACCGCAGAAGCTGATGGCCGCCATGGCCCAGCAGGATTGCGGCCAATGCGGCTACAACTGCGCCGATTACGCCAACGCGATCTTCCTGAAGAGCGAAGCGCGCCTGAATCTTTGCCAGCCCGGTGGCAAGGAGACCCTGCGCATGCTCAAGAAGCTGGACGAGGAGTTCGGTGCCGCCGGCGGCACGCCCGCCTCCCCGAAGGCGGACGACGAAGCCCCGAGGGCGGCGGCCGATCTCGGTCCGCTCGGCTATTGCCGCGAGAACCCGGTGGAGGCGCTGTTCCTGTCCCGTCGCCGCCTCAACGATCCGGGCGGCGAGAAGGAGACGTGGCACGTCGAGATCGGGCTGGACGGCACGCCCATCCAGTACGACGTCGGAGACTCGCTCGGCCTGTTCCCCGCCAACGCCCCGGCGCTGGTGGACGCGGTGATCGCCGAGCTGGGAGCCCGTCCGGAGCGGGTGATCGGCGACAAGACCCTGCGCGAACACCTGTTGATCAACTACGCGTTGGGCGCGGCGCCCGACAATCTCTACCAGCTCCTGTCGCTGCTCACCTCGGGCGCGGCCCGCAAGAAGGCGCAGGCCCTGGCCTCCGGCGAGGATCCGGACGGCGACGCCGCCTATCTCGACGTGCTGGGCGCGCTCCACAAGTTCCCGGGGGCGCGGCCCGACGCCGAGGTCTTCCTCGAAGCCCTCGACGAGCTGCAGCCGCGCCTCTACTCGATCTCCTCCTCGCCCAAGATGGATGTCGGCCGCGTGGCGCTGACCGTGGACGCGGTGCGCTACAACCACCGCTCGCGACTGCGGCTCGGCGTCGCCTCGACCCATCTCGGCGAGCGCCTGCCCGAGCAGACCAAGGTGAAGGTCTACCTCCAGAAGGCGCACGGCTTCGGCCTGCCGGCCGACCTGTCGAAGGACGTGATCATGTGCGGCCCCGGCACCGGGATCGCGCCGTTCCGGGCCTTCCTGCGCGAGCGCGCCGCCACGCAGGCGAAGGGCCGCAACTGGCTGTTCTACGGCCACCAGCGGCAGGCCTCGGACTTCTTCTACAAGGACGAGCTGAACAGCCTGAAGGACGACAAGGTGCTCACCCGCCTGTCGCTGGCCTGGTCCCGGGACGGCAAGGAGAAGACCTACGTCCAGGACCGGATGCGCGAGAACGGCGCCGAGCTCTGGAAGTGGCTCGAGGGCGGCGCGCATTTCTATGTCTGCGGCGACGCCAAGCGCATGGCGAAGGATGTCGAGCGGGCGATCATCGACGTGGCCGCGCAGTTCGGCGGCAAGAGCCCCGAGGACGCGGTGGCCTACCTCGCCGCGCTCAGGAAGGCCGGGCGGTATCAGGCCGACGTGTACTGAACCGCAACGTGCTCTCCTCCCCTTTGTGGGGAGGAGCCGGAGGTGGGGTGGCGCTGGATGGGGCTCGGGCGGTGCCTTCTGCACCACCCCCACCCCGAACCCCTCCCCACAGGGGGGGGAAGCGGCGGCGCGAAGCTTGCTCCTGCCCGGGACGACCCTTCGAGGATTCGAGCCATGACCCAGCCAGTGGCGGCGCCGACGGTGCGGACCACCTGCCCCTATTGCGGGGTCGGATGCGGCGTGCTCGCGACGCCGGACGGGCAGGGCGGCGCCGCGATCGCGGGCGACACCGAGCACCCGGCGAATTTCGGCCGCCTGTGCTCGAAGGGCTCGGCGCTGGGCGAGACCCTGTCGCTGGAGAACCGCCTGCTGCACCCGCAGGTCGACGGCGCACAGGTTTCGTGGGACGCGGCGCTCGAGACGGTGGCCGAGAAGCTGCGTGCGGTCGCCGCGGAGCACGGGCCGGACGCCATCGCCTTCTACCTCTCGGGCCAGCTCCTCACCGAGGATTACTACGTCGCCAACAAGCTCGCGAAGGGCTTCATCGGCACGCCGCACGTGGACACCAACTCCCGGCTGTGCATGTCAAGCGCGGTTGCGGCTCATCGCCGGGCCTTCGGCTCCGACACGGTCCCGGGCTGCTACGAGGATCTCGATGAGGCCGACCTGATCGTGCTGGTCGGCTCGAACACGGCGTGGTGCCACCCGATCCTGTTCCGCCGCATGGCCGACGCGAAGGAGCGCCGCGGCACCAAGTTCGTGGTCATCGACCCCCGCCGGACCCAGACTGCGCAGGAATCCGACCTGTTCCTCGGGATCCGGCCGGGCACCGACACCGCCCTGTTCTCGGGCCTGCTGGTCTACCTGTCCGACACCGGTTTTCGCGATCGCGCTTTCATCGATTCGCACACGGCCGGCCTCGACACCGCCCTCGACCGCGCCCGCCAGATCGCCCCGGACGTGACCGCGGTCGCCGCCGCGACGGGCGTGCCGGAGGCCGACATCGCGGCCTTCTACGCCCTGTTCGCCAGCACCCGCCGGGTGGTCACGGCCTTCTCGCAGGGGGTGAACCAGTCGGCTCAAGGGACCGACAAGGGCAACAGCATCATCAACTGCCACCTCATCACCGGCCGCATCGGCGAGACCGGGATGGGGCCGTTCTCCCTCACCGGACAGCCCAACGCCATGGGCGGGCGCGAGGTCGGGGGCTTGGCCAACATGCTGGCTGCCCACATGCACTTCAGCCCCGAGGAGGTGGACCGGGTGCGCCGCTACTGGGGCGCCCCGCGGATCGTCACCGGCGAGGGCATGAAGGCGGTGGCCCTGTTCGAGGCGGTCAGCCGGGGCAAGATCAGGGCCCTCTGGGTGATGGGCACGAACCCCCTGGTCTCGATGCCGCGGGCCGACGCGATCCGCGAGTCCCTCGCCGGCCTCGACCTCTACGTGGTGTCCGAGGCGGTTGCGGATTCCGACACGGCCCAGGGCCGGGCCAGGACCACCGTGCTGCTGCCCGCCCAGGCCTGGGGCGAGAAGGACGGCACGGTCACCAATTCCGAGCGGCGGATCACGCGCCAGCGCCGCTTCCTCGCGAGCCCCGGGGAGGCCCGGCCGGACTGGGCGGCGCTGGCGGAGGTCGGCCGCCGCCTCGGGCACGGCCGGGCCTTCGCGTTCGACTCCGCCGCGGCGATCTTCCGCGAGCATGCCGGGCTCTCGGCCTACGAGAACAACGGCACGCGCGACTTCGACCTCGGGGCCCTGACCGATCTCAGCGATGCCGCCTACGACGCCGCCCCGCCGGTGCAGTGGCCTCTGCCGAAGCGCTCCGGCTTCCGAGGGGGGCAACAGGGCAGGGCGCGCCTGTTCGGGGACGGCCGGTTCTACACCTTCGACCGGCGCGCCCGCTTCGTGGCGGTGCAGCCGCCGGGCCTCGCCCAGGCGGTCTCGGAGGCATTCCCCTTCGTGCTGAACACCGGCCGGGTCCGCGACCACTGGCACACGATGACCCGCACCGGGAAGAGCCAGCGCCTGTCGGCGCACCGGGCCGTTCCGTTCGTGGAGGTTCACCCGGAGGACGCCGCCGCCCAGGGCCTCACCGACGGCGGCCTCGCCCGGGTGACGACCGCGCACGGCGAGGCCGAACTGGAGGTGACGGTCACCGACGCGGTGGTGCCGGGCAGCCTGTTCATGCCGATGCACTGGGGCGGCGCCTTCGCGTCGAAGGCCCGGGTCGGCGCCCTGGTGCGGGGCATGCCGGACCCGGTATCCGGCCAGCCCGAGCTGAAGGCGACGCCGGCTTCCATCGCGTCGGTCGCCTACCGGGCCCGGGGCTTCCTGCTGTCGCGGCGGCAGGTGGCGCTGCCGGACGGCTGGTGGTGGGCGCGGGCGGCGGTCACGGGGGGCTGGGGCCTGCAATTCGCCACGGATGCGAGTTCCCGCGGCGTCGCGCTGATGGTCCGTGGCCTGATCCAGAGCGCGGCGCTGCCGGGCTGCGACTTGGCCGAGTACGCCGACCATGCCCGGGACCGCTACCGCTGCGCCGTGTACGACGGCACACGGCTGGTCGCCTGCCTCGCCTACGCACCCGCGGAGGCGAGGCCCGACTGGGAGGCCGCCAAAATCCTGTTCGCCACCGAGGCGCCGGAGGCCGCCGAGCGCCGGGCGCTGCTCTCGGGTCGCGCCGCCACGGCCTCGGCCGGTCCAGTGGTCTGCGCCTGCCACGGCGTCGGCGCCGACGTGATCGCTTCGACCATCGCCGGGGGGGCAGGCTCCGTGGAGGCCGTGGGCGCCGGTTGCAAGGCCGGCACGAATTGCGGTTCGTGCATCCCAGAGATCCGCAAGATGCTGGCCGGTCAGACAGCCTGCGCCGCCTGATTTCTGATACACTCCCGGCAGAAGACAGACCGGCGTCGCCATCCAGATCCCTTCCGGATGAGGGGGTTCGGGGGAACGAGCCGGAGCAGGACGATTCAGGACGCACCCGTGACCGATACACCCCTGCGCGCCGCCCGCGCGCCCCGCGAGACCAAGGCCGCTGGCCTGGAGCCGCTGGCGGTGCTGCCCGTCTTCGTGCCCCTGCGCGGCAAGCGGGTGGTGCTCGCCGGCTCGTCCGGCGGTGCCCCCTGGAAGGTGAAGGTCCTCGCCGCGGCCGGCGCCCATGTCGACGTCTACGCCCCCGAGCCCGGCGAGGAGCTGCGCGGGGTGCCGGGCGAGATCGTCGACGGGCAGGTGATCCTGCACGAACGCTCCTGGACCCCCGACGACCTCTGGGGCGCGGCCTTCTGCATCGGCGCCTTGGAGGACGAGGCGGAGTGCGTCGCCTTCGTGGCCGCCGCCCGCGGGGCCGGCGCCATCGTCAACGCGGTGGACCGGCCGCACCTGTGCGACGTGAAGTTCGGTGCCATCGTCAACCGCTCGCCGCTCGTGGTCGGCATCTCCACGGAGGGCGCCGCCCCGGTCTTCGGACAGACCGTGCGCGCCCGGATCGAGGCGATGCTGCCGCGGGGGTTCAGTCGCTGGGTCGCGGCGGCCCGCGACTGGCGCGACGGCGTCACGGCCCGCTTCCATGGATTTTCCGAACGGCGCATCTTCTGGGAACGCTTCACAGACCGCGCCTTCGCGGAGCCCGACCGGGCGCCGTCCGAATCGGATCTCGCGGAGCTGCTCGGCGAGACGGAAGCCGC
This sequence comes from Methylobacterium sp. E-046, assembly GCF_022829625.1. NCBI lineage: Bacteria > Pseudomonadati > Pseudomonadota > Alphaproteobacteria > Hyphomicrobiales > Methylobacteriaceae > Methylobacterium > Methylobacterium sp. E-046. Next base: position 148,014 of record NZ_JAKSYP010000159.1, read on the forward strand.
GCCCAGGGGCGGCGCGGTCACCCTGGTCGGGGCCGGTCCCGGCGACGCCGAGCTTCTGACCCTGAAGGCGCTGCGGGCGCTGCGCAGCGCCGACGTGATCCTGTACGACGACCTCGTCGCCCCCGAGATCCTGGATTACGCCCGCCGCGAGGCCCGCACCATGCTGGTGGGCAAGACCGGACACGGCCCGTCCTGCCGCCAGGACGACATCAACGCGCTGATGGTTCAGCTCGCGCGCTCGGGCAAGCAGGTGGTGCGGCTGAAATCCGGCGATCCGCTGGTCTTCGGCCGGGCCGGCGAAGAGATCGAGGCCTGCCGGACCGCCGGCATCCCGGTCACCGTGGTGCCGGGGATCTCGGCCGCGCAGGGAGCGGCGGCGGCCCTCGGCGTGTCGCTGACGCACCGCGACGCGGCGCGGCGCCTCCAGTTCGTCACCGGGCACGACCGCAGGGGGGCGCTGCCGGACGACCTGAACTGGGGGGCGCTCGCCGATCCGAGCGTGACGACCGTCGTCTACATGCCCAAGCGGACCCTGCGCGCGCTCCTCGCCCGCGCGGTCGAGGAGGGGCTGGCACCCCAGACCCCGGCGCTGCTGGTGTTCAACGCCACCCGCCCGAACCAGCAGGCCCTGCGCGGTACGGCCGCCGACCTCGCCGACCGCGTCGAGGCGGCGGGCCTCGACGGCCCGGCGCTCCTGATGGTGGGTGAGGCGTTTTCCGAGACGCGGCGGGCCGTCCAGGCCGAGGTCGAGCGAAGCCGCGTGGCGGTCTGACCGGGGGTCCGGAAGCACCTGCTCCGCCCTCACGCACGATCCGAAGCGGTCCAGGGCGGCGCGATGCCCGGGAGCGCGGTCGCGCGGCGGTTGAAGGGCCCGGCCAACACGGTGACCGCGCCGCACACGCACCCCAAGCCCCTGACGGTCCTCGCAGGGTCCGTCCACCACGCGCATGGGCGCAACCGGACAAGGCTGAGGGTTCGGCGCTGAGGGCGGGGGCTTCGTCGACCGCCCCGAGGACATATGCCGCACTCGCTCCGGACGACCGACGCGCCGGCGGCGCGTCCGGTCGACGGCTCCGGCCCGTTCGGGCGCGGGCTAGCCCGGCTCGCCGCTCAGGATCAAGTTTCCCCGGCCACGAACGCCCGCATCAGGTAATTGGCGATCGCCATGGGCGGCGGTGCCTGGATACCTTCGGGATGCGTGCCCTCCAGCATGGCGGCGACCTCGGTCCGGGTGAACCAGCGGGCATCCTCCAGCTCGCTCGGATCGGTGACGATGGCGTCGTCGAGACCCTCGGCGGCGCAGCCGAGCATCAGCGAGGACGGGAAGGGCCAGGGCTGCGACGTCCGGTAGGTGACCGCGCCGACGCGGATCCGCGTCTCCTCGAACACCTCCCGGCGCACCGCGTCCTCGATCGTCTCGCCGGGCTCGAGGAAGCCCGCGAGGCAGGAGTACATGTGCGGCCGGAAGTGCGGGCCGCGGCCGAGCAGGCAGGAATCGGCCCGGCGCACCAGCATGATGACCACCGGATCCACGCGGGGGAAATGGTGGGCCGAGCAGCTGGGGCACTCGCGCCGGAAGCCGCCGGCCTTCGCCACGGTGGCCGTGCCGCAGGCGGCGCAGAAGCCGTGGCGGGCGTGCCAGTCGAGCATCGACTTGGCAACCGCCAGCAGGCCGAGTTCCTCGGGCTCCACGGCGGATTCGGTCGCGATCGACCGCAGGTCGAGGGTGCGGGACCGGTCGTCGGAGAACCGCTCGGCGGTCTCGGCGGGCGCGGCGGCGGCGAAGACCGGGCATCCGTCCCGGCGGCCGAGGAAGATGCGGGTCCCGTCCGTGGCGCCGGCAGCGTCCGCGGGGGCGATCAGCGCGGTCGGTCCGCGCAGCACGATCCGGTCGCCGCAGATCAGGACGAGGCGGGTGTCCGGCGCATCGAAGGGGGGCACAGCCTCCTCGGGCTGCTCGGCCGAGTGCCGGTCGAGGCGGTTCCTGACGAAGCCGAGGGTGTCGCGGGGATCGGTCATGCGAGGGTCAGGCCGCGGTGAAGAGGGCACCGGCGCGCTCCAGGAGCTGGGCGCGGGCGTGGGGCGGGTAGGGCTTGCGCGTCTCGAAGCCCCAGACCGGGCCGGGCCAAGCGGGGTCCGAGCGGAAGCGGCCGACCACGTGGACGTGGAGCTGCGCCACCACGTTGCCGAGGGCGGCGACGTTCACCTTGTCGGGCTTTGCCAGAGCCTGCATCACGCGCGTCGCGAGCTGCATCTCCTGCCACAGGGCCGCGGCATCGGCCTCGGACAGGTCGGTGATCTCGCTGACTTCGGGGCGGCGCGGCACCAGGATCAGCCAGGGGAACCGGGCATCGTCCATCAGCAGCACGCGGCACAGGGCGAGGTCGCCGACCTCGACGGTGTCGGCGGCCAGGCGCGGGTCGAGGGTGAAATCCGAGTCGCTCATCGCGCACCGGTTTAGCGCAGCTCGCGCGCCGGCGCGCGGTCCGGCGTCGGGAACGGTGACGCAGCCCGAGCCGCCGGGATCAGAGGCCCGGGACGACCCCCCGGCGGCCCACCGCGACCGTTCCGGCGTCGAGGGCGCCGTCCCCGTCCGAGCGCGCGAACACCGTCACGGCGGCGCCGGGTTCGAGCAGCGCCTTCTCGCCGGGCGAGAGCTGGGTCACCGGGGTGCCGGCGGGGATCTCGAAGGCCGACTGACCGTCGCGATAGGCGAGCGCCAGCCGCAGCGGGGTGCCGGCCCGCAGATCGGAGACCCAGCCGGCCGTCAGCGTCGCGCCGGGCTCGCTGTCCCAGGGCTGGCTGCCCGCCTCGAAGCCCCGTTCGGAGGGGGAGTACAGCGTCACCGCCCGGGCACGCCGCGGCTCCGAGCCGGGCATGCCGACCACGCTGACGTAGCTCTCCGGCTTGATGGCCCGCACGGTCGCCTCGTTGACGGCATAGACGCGGGTCTTCGGCGTCATCCGCATCGCGAGGGTGCTGCCGCTGGGCCGCCGGATCTCGAGGCGGTCGGCTTCGGCGCGCACGACGGTTCCCCGGAAACGCACCTGCACCGGCTCCGCCTGGACGGCGCAGGTGGCAGACATCGACAGCAGGGCGGCCAGAAGTAGACGTTTCACGGGGCTCGTCACGGGGCTCCTCGTCGCTCGGGTCCGGGTGCCGAACGCCAAGCTGGCGCCGCGGTTCCCGCGCCCCCGAGGCCGGCAGGCCGGCCATCGCGGGTGCGCCCCCGTCAATGCGCCATGAGCACCGGCATGTCGGCCTGGGCGAGCACGTGGCTGGTGACGCCGCCGAAGATCATCTGCCGCAGGCGGCTCTGGGTGTAGGCGCCCTTGATCAGCAGGTCGCAGCCGAAGGCCTTGGCCTCGGCCAGGAACGTCTCGCCGGGGACGCGCCGGCCCGACGGCAGGGCCCGGTACGTCGCGTCCACGCCCTCGCAGGCGAGCGCCTGGGCGAGATCCTGTGCGGTCGGGCCCGGCACCATGCCGCCCTCCACGCTCAGCACCAGCACCCGCTCGGCCCGGCGCAGGAACGGCATGGCGAAGGCCACGGCCCGGGCGGTCTCGGTGGATCCGTTCCAGGCGATCAGCACCGCCGTGCCGAGGCTCGCGGGCGGCTCCGGCGGCGCGAGCAGGATCGGCCGGCCGCTCTCGAACAGGGCGGTCTCGAAGGTGGTCATGCGCGGCGCGTTGTCGGTGGTGCCCGGGCGTCCCACCACGGTGGCCGAGAACAGCCGGGCGTACTGGCCCAGGAACGCGTCGCCCGTGGGCACGTCCTGGCGCCAGCGGTAGCGTGGGCCCGCATCGGCCACCCGGTCCGGTATGCACAGGCCGTCGCGGGCGTGGCGTGGGATGCCGGCCGCGTCCATGAACGCGACGAAGCGGCCGCCCGCTTCCTCGGCCTCGGCCCGGTCGGCCTCCTCGTCCCGCAGCCACGTCATGCCGCCGACCATGTCGACGGGGACGTATTCAGCCAGCGCCGGGCGCAGGGAGACGCCCTCGATCAGGCTGCCGAAGCGCGCCGCCGCCAGCCGCGTCGTCTCGAAGACGGAGGGCAGGGCATCGTGCATCGCGACGGGTACGAGCAGGGTCTTCATGGCGGCGTCCTCCTCGCCCGCAGGCTAATCCGGGCGGCGCCCCTGGGGAACCGGGGAAGCGGCCGCGCCCACACGGTTTTGCCCGCCGCCCGGAGCGAGCAGGGCCCGGGCCCGACGGGTCAGGGGCCGCTCCACCCAGCGGTGGACCAAGAGGGCGGCCGCGACGCTCGCCAGCAGCATCAGCACCATGCCGGTCCAGGGGTGCGCGGCCGGAGCGAGGCCGAACCGGAGCAGGGCCTCCCGCACGAGGCGCAGGGCGAAGGGATGCACGAGGTAGAGGGCGTAGGACGCGTCCCCGAGGACCACGAGGCCGCGCACCGGGGCGGGCAGCCGCGCGACCTGCCCCGCGGCGCGCTCCGGCCCGAGGGCGGCGGCCACCAGCAGGGCCGCCGGCACGCCGACGAGGAGCGGGCGCAGGAACCCGTCGGCGCCGTCGAGGCCCGCCAGGGTGCGGGCCGAGAGCAGCAGGCCGAGGGCGCCGAGGATCGCCGACGCGATCCGGATTGCCGCCGACGGCCGGAAGCCCTCCCGGTAGGCGAGGGCGAGCCCGGCGCCGGCGGCGAACTCGAGGACGATCGGATCCGCCCAGAAGCGGAGCGGCACGGGCAGGTCCGCCGCGACGGCCCCGGCGGCCACGAGGAGCGTCAGGACCGCGACCAGCCACGCGACGGCCCCGCGCCGGCCGAAGCCCAGGCCGAGGGCGAAGAGGACGTAGAAGAACGCCTCGTAGTTCAGGGTCCAGCCCAGGCCGTAGAGCGGCTGGACGGTGCCGTCCGGCCGGGCCGACGGCCAGAACAGGAACCCGGCCAGCAGCGCACCGGGATCGTGCACGAGGCGCGCGGCGTCCCCGAGGAGTTCGGGGCGCGCCAGCGCGAGGATCAGGAACAGGAGGCTGACCAGCCAGTAGAGTGGCGCGATGCGGGCGATGCGGTGGGCGAGGAACCGCTTTTGGCCGCCCGGGATCCCGGACAGGCGGCCGCTCGCGTGGACGATGACGAGGCCGGAGATCACGAAGAACAGGTCGACGCCGCCCCACCAGGGCAGGAGCGCGTGGGGATCGAGGGCCGCCCCGGCCCCGCGGCTCGCCAGCAGCTCCGCCTCGTGCCGCGCGTGGTGCCACGCCACCATCAGGGCGGCGACGGCACGCAGGATCTGGATTCCGACGAGGATCATGGGGCGGCCGTGCCGGCCGGCCGGCTTCCCCCGTTCCGGACTTGCTGTCGGACCTCGCGCCGGACTTGGCGCCGGACTCGGCGCCCGCGGGAAGGCCCTTGGCGCGCCGGCCAATCGGGATCCGGGGCTCCCCTGCGTGAGTCCGGGGCGGTGGCGCGGCGGCGTTCGGAACGGCCCGGGGCCGGGCGCCCATCGGCGGGTTTCGGCCGGCGGCACGCGGCCCCGCCGTTCGGTCGAGGACGGGGATCCGCAGGGGGATACAGGCTCACCAAACCCCGCACTCCACGTCGGTCCCGGCCCGGTTCGAAGCGAAAACCGCAGGAACCATAAGCTCATGGCCTCGTTGACGCACCAATTGGCGAACGCGCCGGCGGGACGTCTCGCCGCGCCGCATGGACTGCACCATGCCGGTTCGCGCATCCCTTTCGAACCAGAGGTTCCGATGCTGAAGAATTATGCTGCCGCCTCCGCGCTGGTCCTGGCGCTGTCGAGCCCCGCGCTCGCGCAGGGCGCCAACGACTTCCGCCTCCAGTCGATGCAGGCGAACGCCTTCGAGATCCAGTCCTCGCAGATCGCCCTGTCCAAGTCGCGCAACCCGCGGGTCCGGTCCTACGCCCAGGAGGCGATGCGTGACCACCGCGCCGCCAACGTGGCCCTGGCCGGCGGCCAGCCGGGTGCGATGGCCGGCGGCGACCCGGGCCTCGGCGGCCTGATCACCGCGCCGATCGCAGTGGCGGGCAGCGCCGTGGGTGCCGGTGTCGGCGCGGCGACGGGCGTCGTCGGCGGCACCCTGTCGGGCGGCCCGGTCGGCGGCCTCGAGGGCGCGGGTGCCGGCGCGGCGCGCGGCGCCGCGGCGGGCGGCCAGATCGGTCGCGGCGACGTGGCGGCCACGGGCGGCGCGACCATGGTGCAGCCGAACCCCGAGCAGCAGGCGATGCTGGCCGAGCTGTCGGCGACCCCGGCCGGGCCGCGCTTCGATCGTCTGTACGCGACCCAGCAGCTCCAGGCGCACCAGATGATCATCGCCATGACTCAGGCCTACGCCCAGGGTGGCCCGAACCCGGCGCTGCGCAACTACGCGCAGCAGGCCCTGCCGGCCCTGCAGATGCACTACGACCACGCCCAGCGCCTGCCGGGCGCGATGTAAGCGGAATCCCGACAGCGAACGGCCCGGCCCACGCCGGGCCGGATGACCGGCGGCGGGTGCGAGCCCGCCGCCTTTTTCATGCCCGGTCCGCCCCGGTCAGCTGCAGGCGACCGCCGTGGGGAGGATCCGGCGGCCGGCCGTGTCGATGGCCGGGTGGAAATCGCCGGTTTCCGGCTGGCGCACGAGCAGCACGCCGTTGCCGATGCCGAAATGGGCGCCGTGGATCTGGAGCCGGCCGTCCGCGACCCGCTCGTTCACGAACGGGAAGGTCAGGAGGTTCTCCATGCTCTGGCTGACCATGGCGTGCTCCATCCGGGTCAGGTAGTCGGGCGCGCTGGAATCGCCCGCCTTCGCCTCGGCCGGCGCCACCAGCGACACC
>NZ_JAKSYP010000162.1:0-431 GCF_022829625.1 Methylobacterium sp. E-046
TCGTCCGCGGTGACGGCGTCGAGGTAGCTGGGTCGGCCCTGGCGCTTGAGGTGGGCGACCACGGTCTCGACCTCGCTGTCCGAGCAGAACGGCCCGTGCACGCGCGTGGTGCGCCCGCCGCCGGCCATGAACAGCATGTCGCCCTGACCGAGCAGCTGCTCGGCGCCCATCTCGCCCAGGATCGTGCGCGAGTCGATCTTGCTCGTCACCTGGAAGCTGATCCGGGTCGGGAAGTTCGCCTTGATCGTGCCGGTGATCACGTCCACCGACGGGCGCTGCGTCGCCATGATCAGGTGGATGCCCGCCGCCCGCGCCATCTGCGCCAGGCGCTGGATCGCCCCCTCGATGTCCTTGCCCGCCACCATCATCAGGTCGGCCATCTCGTCGACCACGATCACGATGTACGGCAGCGGCGCCAGGTCCATCGCCTC
>NZ_JAKSYP010000165.1:0-2147 GCF_022829625.1 Methylobacterium sp. E-046
GGCCGCCGGTCCGACGAGGACGATGGCGCATTGTGGTACGAGGACGAGTTCTTCGACCTCAACGGGCCGGTGATTGACATGGAGCCGGCGCGCTGATGTTCTGCCAGACAGTGGATTGCGCTCGCAACGATGGCTGACATCGATTGATCCGAAAGGTTCTGCATGCGTAACCGTTCGCCTAGCGCGTCCACCGACGACACTAATTCCGTCAGCTGGCACCATCGCAGTTTCATCCCTCACCGTGCCGAGGCGCCTTCGGCCCTACGACCAACAGTCTCTTGGCCTCCGCCAGCCACTCTACAGGCACCTGCTGCCGAGTCTCGCCGGATCCTTCCCAACCTGATCGTGCCTGAGGCTCCGCAGGTCGAGCCGGATTTGATGCAGATTGCGGAAGAGCAATCGCAGAGGCCGCGGCGCGGACGACCGCCCAAGGCCAAACCGAACGCTGCCGGACTTGGTCTCGACGGTGAACGACCGAGGCGTACGGTTACGCATGGAGAAACTTTCGGATCAATCGCTGTCAGCCATCGTTGCGAGCGCAATCCACTGTCTGGCCGCACATCAGCGCGCCGGCTCCATGTCAATCACCGGCCCGTTGAGGTCGAAGAACTCGTCCTCGTACCACAATGCGCCATCGTCCTCGTCGGACCGGCGGCCAAGCGGCACCAGAGCCGATATCATGCCCAGACAGAGCGCGCCCGCAATCAGGGCCATGAGAATTGCTACCGGCATTTTGGCCACCAACCCAAGACGTGCTGCCGGCAGGATGTGCCGGTAGGCTTAAGATCGGGTTCCAGCGACTATGACCCGCTTTACCGTTAAGCTCGATTACGCTGCGCCCCTCGGCCGGCGGCCTCATCATCGCCGGCCGCCACCTCCACCGCCCTACTATGGGCTGCCCCCTACGGCGCTGCTTCATCCGTGACACGCCCTATGGACCGCAGCGCGTTTGCTGACGCGACTACTAAAAACCGAGCGAGGCTCTCCCGACGCTGCCGAGCCAAGCGGTACGTTCGTCACCTTGATGCGTCTGGGGCGAGCTGGGGAACCGCGTAGGGTGAGCTTGCGGATCAATCCAGAATAGGTTTAATCGACGCTGAAGCTTTCCTGGTTGGTCCTGGGAACGTTCACGAAGCAACTCAAGCCCCGCCAGCCCCGTGCTGCGGGGCTTTTTTGTTGCCAGAAACATTCAGATACATATCGATAGATTGGCCTCGGGCATAGTCTGCGAGGAATGTGCTGAAGCGCACATCCTTGACCGCCGAACGACCGGATGCCTCCCGAGCTGTTGCCAAATTGCACTATCGTTAAGCTTCATTCTGCATTCTGTCCCCCGTGCACATCCCGCAAAACGGGAGACAGAGGACCAGATGATCAAGAAGCTCCTGCTTGCCAGCGCTGCCACGGCCCTGATGGCCGGCTCCGCCTTCGCCGCCGACCTGCCGCGCCGCGCCGCCCCGCCGCCGGTGTTCACCCCCGTCCCGGTGTTCACCTGGACCGGCGCCTACTTCGGTATCAACGCCGGCTACGCCTTCGACGCCAGCAGCAACAGCAACAGCAACTCCACCTTCACGGTGCCCGGCGCCTTCACGGCCAGCGGCGCTCCGGTGTCAGCCACCTTCGGTAACCGCAGCCAGGACGGCTTCTCCGGCGGTGGCCAGGTCGGCTACAACTACCAGTTCACCCCGGGCTCGGGCGTGGTCATCGGCGTCGAGGCCGACGCCCAGTACCTCGACTTCGGCCGCAGCCGGAACAACGCCATCACCAGCGCCGCCGTCGCTCCGGGCTACTACGTGACCGACCCGCGCGGCCTGTCCAGCCTCGACTTCTTCGGCACCGTGCGCGGCCGCCTCGGTTACGCCTTCGACCGCGTGCTGGTGTACGGCACCGGCGGCTTCGCCTACGGCTCTGGCAGCGCCGACCGCTCGTGCGGCGGCTACGCTGGCAACGACAGCTGCCGCACCGGCTACGCTGTGTGCGGCGGCATCGAGTACGCGCTGGCTACCGAACCCGTCCCGAACTTCTTCCACCCCTCGGCCCTCACGCTCAAGGTCGAGGGCCTCTACGTTACCCGCGACCGTGTCAACCGCACCCAGGGCGCTCTCTTGCACAAACGCGCGGCCAACCACCCGGTGTCACTCCGCCAC
>NZ_JAKSYP010000166.1:0-939 GCF_022829625.1 Methylobacterium sp. E-046
CCGCAGCCCCTCGCGGGCGTTTCCTCCCAAGACTTCGGGCCGCTCCTTCGGGGGTGGCCTTTTTTCTGTCCGGGGAGGCGTATCTATCCGACGCATTAGGGGCAGACAAGCAGGATGTTGCCTGCGCTCTGCGTCGTACAGCGCTTTTGTTCTCCACCTCTTCGGCTGCGGCGACGGTAGGGGCGGTGGCAGTACCGCTGCTGGCGCTGAACGATATCGACCTCGACGACGTTCAGACCCGGACCGATCGAGATGATCCGTCTGGAGGAAACGCCATGTCGATGAAGACACTTGCCCTCGCCGCTGCGCTCACCCTTGCGGTCTCCGGTGCTGCGATGGCGCAGACCGCTGCCGGCGGCGGTAGTGCCGAGGGCAACATGAACAGCCCGGGCTCTGTTAAGAGCAACTCCCAGAAGTCCATGGAGGGCGGTGCTGGCTCGATGGGAACGGGTACAATGAGCACAGGCACGATGAGCACGGGTACGGGGCCGGGCACCAGCGGCGGCCCGCCCGTTAGCACCCCTGGCGCGGCCGGGGGCAGCAGCATGGGCAACGGTACGACCGGCAGCGGTGCTGCTCCGAGCGGCAGATAACCTCTAAGCGCCCCATGGCTCCCCCGCCGCGGGGCTGATACGCCGCCCTCGATCCATCTCTTCAGCCGCGACGGCCTCGGCGGCCGCAATGACGTTCTCCAACTCGGCGACCTGACGGAGGGCGCTGCTGGTCGGCGAACCGAAAAACATCGACGTCGTTGAAGCTTCATGTCGGAACCCGGTCCAGACATGGATTGCTCCTGCGACCGTCTGCGGAACAGGATCGCCATGAGCATTCTGCTCGATGAGCAGGTAATCGCGGCCCTCGCCAGCGCGGTCGCGATATTGCGCAAGGCGAACGATCCTGGCGTGATAGACCTTGAGCATGCGATCCGCGCACATCGCA
>NZ_JAKSYP010000187.1:0-112272 GCF_022829625.1 Methylobacterium sp. E-046
CGACGCCGCCTGCTCCTGCGCCGACGCACGGATCTCCGACGCAGCCGCGTTCAGGTCCGCCGTCGCCGCACGGTTCGTCCGCGCAAGATCCGAAAGCCCAGACACCATCGCGTTCAGAGTCCCCGATAGACGCCCGACCTCCCCGCCCACGCCAGCCTCCAGCCGTCCCGCGAGGTCGCCCTCGCCGACGCGCTCGACGAAGGCCATCACCCGCACGAGCGGCCGGACGATCAGCCGGTTCACGGCCAGACCGATGCCGGCGCAGATCAGGAGGGTGATCAGGGTGCCGCCCCACAGGGCGACGCTCTCGTCGCGCTCGGCCTGCAGGACGCGCGCCCGCTGCATCGCCTGCGTGCGCTCCTCCAGGGACTCGATGGCGGCCAGCTTGGCGCGCAGCGTGTCGAACATCGCCTTGCCCTTGCCGTCGGCCTCGATGTCGAGCGCCTCCGAGCGCGTCGCCGGATCGGCCGCGCGCCGGATGGCCGCCTCGCCGATGTCGGCCTGCCACGTCCGCGCCGCCGTCACGGCATCGGCCAGCAGGGCCCCGCGCTCGGCATCGGTCCCGATTTCGGACCGCAGCTGCCTGATCGCGTCGTCCTGCGCGGGGCGCCCCGACCGGTAGGGTTCGAGGCTCCCCTCGCGACCGGTGATCAGGTAGCCGCGCAGCCCGGTCTCCTGGTTGAGCATGGCCGCGCGGAACCGGTCGAGGGCGCGGATCACCTGGCCGGAATGGGCCAGGGCCTCGTTGGCCGATTGCAGCTGGTTGCGGGTGACCAGCACCGCGCCGCTGCTGAGGATCGTCACGAGCGCGATGACGCCGATGGCACCGCCCAGCGTGCGGTTGAGGCCAGACGTGTTCGGCATATCCGACTTCTCCCCTCGGCCCCGCGGACCGCGTCGCGGAAGGCCGATACCAGGGCGCGTCCGCGCCCGAAACCTGCCCCGCGCGTTCCCGGCGCGCCGGACCCGGCAAGGCCCGCCGATCCGGCGCCGGCATCAAGAACAAGGGCGCCGCCGCCCAAGATCTATTGAGATGTTACGATCAAGACGTCGTGTTTCCGTCTGTAGATCGGGTGCGTCGGCGCACATCCCTCAGGCTTTTGCAGACATGGCGCGGATCCACCGCTTTCCGCCCGGTTTCCGGACGCACTAGGAGATCAGCGCGACCCGACGTGTTTTCGCCGTGGCCGTGTTCACGGCCTTGGCGCCCCCCGCCTTCGCGCAGGCCGTCATCGAGACTCCGACCGACACACGGGTCGTGGTGCCGCCGGGGGCCCCCGGCGTGATCACGCGGCAGCCCAACTCGACGGGCGATGCGGAGGCCTTCACCTACTCGCCCACCGGCCGCGCCGCCGACGGCGGCAATGGCGGCGGCGGATCGTCGGACCCGCGAGGGCGCCGCCGGGCGTGGCCCGCGCCTTGCCCTGGGCGGTTTCGGCTCGTCGATGAGACCGCGAGCCGACTTGCGGCGCGCGTCCGCTGGGCGCGCGCCGTCCTTTGGCGCGAGACGGGCGACCCTAGTCCGAGGCGCCGGCGGCTTCGTCACCGTCCTGGATGCCCAGGGCCGCCTTCTCGGCCAGCAGCGTCGCCAGCGCGGCGCGGATCTGGTCGCCCTGTTCCCCGTAGGGCCGGCCCTGAGCCTCCAACAGGGCGCGACGGTACCGGTCCTGGATCGCGGCGAGGCGCGTCGGCAGCCCGACCTTCGCGGGGGGCTTCGCGACCGCCGCTGGCGCGGGCAACGTCTTCCTGGCGGACTTCCTCTCGGGCATACGGGGCAAGATCGGAGCGGCGCCGCGGTTCCGCACCCGGGCCGATATCGCGGCACGCGGCGGTGCACCGCTCACGGACCTTCGACACGGCCGCATCGCGGGGCCGCGTGGGGCGGGAAGCCGGCTTCCCGCGCCGACACCGCAGATCGGGGCCCGCGGACAGGAAACCTGTGCTCCGCATCGCTAAAACATGTGATCTCCACCGCGAAAGCGGCATTCGGACCGGACACCGCGGGCATTCGGCAGACATCGTCGCGGAGGTGTTTCGTGCAAAGCCCGCTCCTCGGCCCGCAACCGGCGTCCCGGACCTGACGGGGGATCGCCCGTCACGCTAAGAAACGGTGCGCGGGCTCCCGATCGAGCGCGACTTGGCGTCCGGTGAATTGGCGTCCGGTGAAGCAGACAGGCGCGCCGCTCTGGAGGAGGTGTCCATGCTGACGAGACGGGGCTTCGTGGACTGCGCGCTCTGTGCCGTGTTGACCGGCTTCGCGGCGACGGCGGTCGACGCCCAGCAGCAGCCGTCCGGGCAGACCTCCGGCGTCACCCGGACGATCCTCAGCACCGAAGAGCTGCCGGGCGGACACTACGTCGTCGTTCAGGTCGCCGCCGAGATCGCACCGGGGGCGATCGTGGCCCGCCACACGCATCCGGGCATCGAATCCTCCGTCATCCTGGCGGGCGAGGCGGAGCTGCTCGTGGATGGCCAGCCGAACCGCACCTTGAGGGCCGGGGACAGCTTCCAGGTCCCCGCGGTCACGCCGCACAGCCTGCGCAACGGCGCCGGCGCGACCCGGGTCGCGGGGACATACACGGTCGAGAAGGGGAAGCCCCTGGCCTCGCCGGCCTGACCGCCACCGTTCGCCGCGCCGGTCTCGGCGGCCCGAGCACGGAGCCTTCGTCTTCGCGACTGTCCCGGACGGCCATGGGCGGCACCGTGCCGGGCCGGCGCGTCGATGAGCGCCGGGGCGAGGGCGGCCTCCGGCTCGGCCGGGATGGCCGATGCCGCGTCGCGCTGCCGGCGACCTGCCGCCCCCTGGGCCGACGCGGCTGGCAGCAGCGGGGTGCAGCCCGCGGTCCGGTCGACAGGAGGGCGTATCCGGCCGTCATCGGCACCAGGGTCCCGGGCGCAACGCCCCGCTTCACCCACCCGGGCCCCGGGCTCCGACGTCGATCACCCCCGGCCACGCTTGGAAGCCGCGCCTGGGATCGGCGGCACAGCGGATCGGCTGCGAAGCGAAAAACGGGCGCCCTGCACGATCATGGATCGAGATGATAAACCATATTTCCTCATCCCGTTCGACGTCGAGCGCGCGCGGCAAGTGCTACCGCGGCCCGAACCGCCACGGGACCTATTCGGGATCGCGTCGGCCCGGGCCGCGTCGCTCGCACGACGCCGCACCCGCGCACGAATACGTACGATGAAATCAGTATTGCAGTTGAACGGGAAGAATGTAATTTGTGGTCCCAGTAACGAACAGGCGTTGGGCATCCCTCTTCGGAGGCCGGGATCATGTTGACGCTGACTGCTCCGCATCCGGACAATCAGGGCCGTTACGCGGAACGGCGATCCATCGCCGTGGCCAACGTGAACTGGTTCCGGAAGCTCGCCTGGCGCGCGTTGCGTGATGGAAGCCCCCGGGGCGCGATGCGCGCCGCCGCCGCGCGCGCTGCCGCCCGCATCGTCATCCGGCAGGCCAAGCGGGATGCCCTGATCAGCCGCATGGCGCACGAAGCGCTCGAGAGCCTGTAGAGCGCCTCACGAGACGCCCCCGCCCGGGCCTTCGCTCCGCCCGGGTCGGCGACGGGACGCTTCGCGCGATGCGATACGGTCCGCCGCACCGGATGGCGGACCTTCGACGGGGCCGCGCCTTAACCCTCGACGCGCCGCCGCGCGCTCGACCCCGCCGCGCAGGTGCGCGGGCAGAACGCAGCGGTCCTCACGGCGGTCCGTCAGGCGCCGGAACAGGAGGCGCCCGATCCGCGCCCAGGTGCGACGCTCAACCTCGAACCCGGATTCGGCCTCGGGCGGCGGGAGGCCGCCCGCCGCGCCGATCCACCCGATGAGCCGCATCGTGCCGCCGGGACCGAGCGGGCGGTTCAGGCCCTCGCAATGGCGGCGCGCGATCGTTCAGGTCGGCACCGCGTCGGCCGGCTGCGCCCAGAACGCCCCCTCGGTCCCGGATCCGCGGCGGGGGCCGCGGACGGCATGCGCAGGATCCGGGCGCGGGGGCAGGGCGCGGGGGCAGGGGGCGGGGTCAGGAGCCGCCATGCTGCGCCCGCCGCCGGCCCGCGCGGATCGCCCGCCGCGCCGCCATGGGCCGGATCGACGCGGCGGTGCCGTTCAGGGAACCGTCCGGCCGCCGCGGCTTTGCTCCCGGTCGACCGGGAAGCGCGCAATGGCCGAGATCCGCATGTCCGAGGACCAGGATGGGCGCCGGACCATCTTCGCCGCGGGCCTCGTCGTCACGGATCTGACCCGCGACGCCGCGGAGGCGTTCATCGCGAGCTACCGCCGGATCACCGCGCTCTGAGGGCCGGGCGGCTCGGGGGAGCGCCCCGGAACGGCGCGTCCGGCACGGTCCACCCGCCCCCATGCCGTTGGGACCAACCACGTCACGGCGGTGCGCCGCGCGCGACCGGATGCCCGACCGGATGCGCGACCGGCCGGGAACTGAACCCGCGCCGGAGCGATCTCCGGGGGGACTGCCCCGCACGGGCGAACGGGAGGTGAGCGATGGCCGAGAAGGACGATCACGCGGCGACCTATACGGCGTTCAAGGAGGCCGTGAACATGACGGCGTCGGCCCTGGACAAGCACCTGGGCAGCGAGGCCAGCCAATCGGTCGGCCAGAAGAAGGACGGAGCCGGTGAGGCGACCGGCCACCAGGAGGGCCGGCGCATCGTCGAGATCCTGCACACGAAGAAGGCCGACCTGTCGGACGACGACTATCAGCACATGCGCAAGGTCGTCGGCTACGTGCACCGGCACCTGAAGCAGGGCGGCCCGAAGGACGAAGCCGCGCTGCGGGACTCGCCCTGGCGGCTGTCGCTGATGAACTGGGGCCACGATCCCATGAAGGGGGCGTGAGCCCGGGACGGTCCCGCGGCCGGGATCGGTCGCCGGACGGCGCGCCGGAACCGCCGTCTTAACAATCACCCCGCGGCCCGATCCGGCCTTAACCGTTTGTTAACCAATCTAAACAGTTTAGTAAGAAGGGGTTGCGATCGGTAGGGAGTAGACGTTCCGTGAGCGAGCTGCAGAGGCTTCTCGACGATCCTCGGTTCCGGCCCGCCGACAAGGCCAGGCGCGAGCCGGGCGCTGCCCCCGAAGCCGGCAACGTGCTGCGCGTCGTCGCGTCCGCTCCCGAGCAGGCCGAACCCGCGCCGCCGGCACTGCCGGCGCCGCCGCCGCAGGACTGGGACGCGCTGATCCACCGCGTGCAGACCGCGGCCCGCCAAGCGCGGGTGATCGAGGCGCAGTCCCGCGAGCGGGAGGAGCGCATCGAGCACGTGCTGCAGCGCGTCCGGGAGGACATCACCACCGCCAACGAGCGCGCCCGCGTCGCGGAGATGCAGGCCCGGGACGCCCAGGTGCGCGCGGAGGCGCAGATCATCGCCGCCGAGGAGCGGGTCAAGGCCGCCGAGGCGCGCGCCCGCGCCGCCGAGGAGCGGGCCGAGAACGCCGAGGAATGGCTCGGGCGCGTCCAGGACGCGATCCTGTCCGAATTCTCGGACCTGACCGACCAGGCCGCGGCATGAGCAACGCCGCCCGCGCCGCGACCGTCGCGCCGGACGACGGACCGGGCGGGCGCGACGGCCGGGCCGATCCGGTCGACCGGGTCGTCGCGCTGTTCTCGGGCGCCCTGCGGGCCCCGCCCCGGGACGCGGACGGGGATGACTGGTCGGCTTCGCTGACCGCCGTGCGCGGCGTCGCCTCCCAGGTGCGCACCCTCCAGACGAATGCCCGCGACTCGATCCGCGAGGCCCAGCGCTCGGTGCGCGAGGCCGAGACCGCGGTGCGGGCCGCCGAGGATCGGGCCGAGCACGCCGAGGGCCTGCTGCGCGCGGCCGTCGCGCGGGCGGAGCGCGCCGAGGAACAGGCCCGCGCGGCGGCCGAGCGGGCCGAGCAGGCGGAGGCCCGGACCGCGGAGGCGCGCGCGTGGCTGCGGCGCATGCACGAGTGCATGGTCAGCGAGTTCGGCGCCCTGAGCCGGGGCGCGGCCGAGCCCTGAGCGGATCCGGGTGGCAGGATATGGCGTGGCCGGAGGCATCGCGTGTCCATGTGCCGGGTCGCCGGATCCGCCACAATCTGACCAACCTGTTTAAGGGCGCGCCAACGCCTGCCCGGGCAATGATGACGATCGACGTCGCCCCGACGTCGTCGTGCCGGCAGGGTCGTCGTGACGCTCAGCCTCGTTCTCAGCACCGCCCTTCCGCTGCTCACCGGCGTGCTGGCCATGCTGTGGGCGGGGTTCATCGCGCCGGAGATGGAGGATGTCCCCGACGCCCCCGCCGCCCGCGACCCGCGTACGTGGTGAGTGCCGGATGCCGGTGAGGGTTTCTTCACCCTGACGCCGACGGTGCGCGAACCGTCTCGGGGCCAGGCCATTGCTAGGGGATGACGCTGCTCACGATCGTGCCTCCGGCTCAGCCACAGTCCAGCAGGCCGGCCCGGGAACGCCTCGACGGACGCCACGGGGCGCTGCTGGGGAAGCTCGCAGGCGCGCTGGACGTGCCGGTGGAGACGTTCCTGGACGAGGCCCCGGACGGGGAGGCCGGCGAGCTGTTCGCCCTGGTGCGCCACTGGCTGGCGATCGGAGACAGCCAGGGGCGCCGCCGCGTCCTGAGCGCGGCGCGCCAGGAGGCCGAGCGCTCCGGCTACAGCGAGTGCGCGTGAGCGCGGCCGTGAGCGCGACTTGGAGCGCGACTTGGAGCGCGGCACGGATTCCAGGGGGCGCCCGCAGCGTGCCAGGATGAATCCCCACCCTCGTAGCGAGGGCTGGCAACAGGGAGACCGCACATGGATCTCGGCTTGAGTGGGCGCCGGGCCCTCGTCTGCGCGGCGAGCAAGGGTCTGGGCAAGGGCTGCGCCCTGGCCCTCGCCCGCGAGGGTGTCGCGGTCACCATCACGGCCCGCACCGCCGAGACGCTGGAGCGGACCGCCGCGGAGATCCGGCGCGAGACCGGCGTCACGGTCACCGCGGTGGCGGGGGACATCGCCACCGAGGCCGGCCGGGCCGCGGCCCTCGCGGCCTGCCCCGAGCCCGACATCCTGATCAACAACGCCGGCGGCCCGCCCCCCGGCGATTTCCGCGACTGGGACCGCGACGCCTGGATCCGGGCGCTGGACGCCAACATGCTGGCGCCGATCGCGCTCATCAAGGCGACCGTCGACGGGATGATCGACCGCGGGTTCGGCCGGATCGTCAACATCACCTCCGCCGCCGTGAAGGCGCCGATCGAGCATCTCGGCCTGTCGAACGGCGCCCGCTCGGGCCTGACGGGCTTCGTGGCCGGGCTCGCCCGGAAGACCGTCCGGCACGACGTGACGATCAACAACCTGCTGCCGGGCCCCTTCGACACCGACCGGATCCGCAGCAACGCCGAAGCCGGCGCCGCCAAGGCCGGCACCTCGGTCGAGGCCTTCCTCGAGGCCCGGGCCCGCGACAACCCGGCCGGCCGCTTCGGCCAGCCCGACGAGTTCGGGGCGGCCTGCGCGTTCCTGTGCAGCCGGCAGGCGGGCTTCATCACCGGCCAGAACCTGCTGATGGACGGCGGCGCCTATCCCGGCACGTTCTGACGCGGGCCGGCCCCTATCGGGCACTCCGCTTGCAGGGGCGGCTCGAACCATCGCGCGGTGAGGATCATGAGCGTACGCGAGACCGTCGAGGCGCGGCTGGCCCGCATCGCGGAGGGGGACCCGGCGGTCTTCACCCGGCTCTACCCGTCCGAGGCCCGCGCGGCGGCGGACGCCGCCGATGCCCGCCGCCGGGACGGCATCTCCCTCGGCCCCCTCGACGGCGCGATGGTGTCGATCAAGGACCTGTTCGACGTCGCCGGCGAGACGACGCGCGCCGGCTCGATCCTGCTGGCGGACGCGCCTCCGGCGCGGGCAGACGCCCCTGTGGTCGCCCGCCTGCGTCGGGCCGGCGCGGTGATCCTGGGCAAGACCAACATGTCCGAATTCGCCTTCTCGGGGCTCGGCCTCAATCCGCATTACGGCACCCCCGGCAACGCCGCCGATCCGGCGCGCATCCCGGGCGGCTCGTCCTCGGGCGCCGGCGTCTCGGTGGGGCAGGGCACGAGCGACATCGCCATCGGGTCCGACACGGGCGGCTCCATCCGGATTCCAGCCTCGCTGAACGGCGTCGTGGGCTTCAAGCCGACGGCCCGCCGCGTGCCGCTGGAGGGAGCCTTCCCGCTCTCCTACGCCCTCGATTCGCTCGGTCCGCTCGCCCGGACGGTCGCGGAGTGCGCGGCCGCGGACGCCGTGCTGGCGGGCGCGGAGCCCGCGCCGCTGGACGCGTTCGCCGTGGCGGGCCTGCGCGTCGGCGTCCCGCGCGGCCTCCTGTTCACCGAGACGGAGCCGGTGGTCGCCGAGGCCTTCGAGCGGGTGCTGGCCCGCCTGTCCCGCGCCGGCGCCCGGATCGTCGACCACCCGATCGACGACCTCCTCGCCGCCATGGACGCCGCGTTGCCGGACGGCTCCCTCGCGGCGATCGAGGCCGCGGCGATCCACGCCGACTGGCTGGACAGCGAGGCCGCCCGCTACGACCGGCGGGTCCACCGCCGCATCGTGGCCGGCCGGAGCGCGACGGCGGCGCGCTACGTCCGGACGATGCGCCGCCGGACCGAGCTGATCGCCGCCTTCGACCGGCGGCTGGCGCCCCTCGACGTACTGGCGCTCCCGGCGACCGCCGCCACGGCGCCCCTCACCGCCCCGCTGGAGGCGGACGACGCGGCCTTCCTGGCGGCCAATCGCCTGATGCTGCGCAACACCGCCTTCGGCAACTTCTTCGACCTCACCGGCCTGTCCCTGCCGATGCCCGGGCTCGCCCGGCCGGCGGGCCTGATGCTGCTCGCCCGGCACGGACGGGACCGCCGGCTGCTGGCGATCGGGGCCGCGGTCGAGGCGGCGGTCGAGGCCTCCCAGGCGGGCTGAGAGCGGCGCCGGCCACCGGCCCCGCCCTCGTCGCGCGCAGCCCTGTCGAGCCCTGCGCCACCGCTGCGGCTTCGCCGCCCGCACGCTGCCCGGGGCGCCCGGACCAGGGCCGGGGCGGGCGGCGGCGAGGGGGCACGAGGCGAGGCACCAGGCGAGACAGCAGGGGAGGCGGCAGGCAGGCCGCCGCGGCCCCGCGCGGCGGACCGCCGGGGATATGGCTCAAGCGCAGGCCCAACCCGCCTCCGGGGTGACGCGGGACGCCGCGAAGCCCGAACGCAACGTTGCTCAAAGCCGGCCTCCCCGCGTCCCGCGGACGAGCGCGCGCCGGCAGACCGGCACCCGTCCTCGTCCGTTCATGCGTCCGGTGTCCGTCACGCGGGGGCTCGAACGACGCTAAGACGATCCGGGGTGCTCGCGCCCCCCGACGCTTCCGAGCGAGCCTTCGTCGCACGCCCCCTCGTCATGGAGGGCGTCGCCTGACCACCACACCGCCCAGGACAGGGTCGAAGAAGCCCTGCGCGGCCGGCGGCATTTCCGCCGCCCGCCGCCGCCCAGCCCGAGCCGGGGGCATGTCGAGTCCCGCGCCCGGGGCTGCCGCAGCCGGCGGCAGACGCAGGCACCGCCCACCGCCGCCAGCCCGGCGGCTGACCGGACCGGCGCCCCGAGGCGACTCACGACGCGTCGCGGCGGGTGCGGTGAGAAGACAAAATAGGAATATTGTCAAGATCTCGGCTGCGCCGGCGACGCCGCGTGCCCGCGCGACCCTGTCGTCCCGGGATCCTGCGGGGCCCCGGGGATGACGGCGCGCAGCGTTCCCGTCCTGTGCCGCCCCGCGAGCCGCGGCGCTGGCCGTCCCGGCCCCAACACGTTGCCTTGTTGCGTTCCATGGCGCACCGTGCGGGCGATCCGGGCCCGGGCCGCCCGCCGTGGCAGTCCACCGTGCCCGGGTCACGGGACCGCCAGCGCCGGGTGGCGATCCCGACGGGCCTAACCGCAGGGAGCCGCCGCATGAACGCAGCCTCACAACCGATCGTCACGGAGCGGGACACGGATCCGGCCGAGCCGGAGGCCGTCCAGGCGATGCGCGTCGACCTCGCGGCCGCCTACCGGCTGATCCATCGCCTCGGCCTCGACGACAGCATCTACACCCATATCTCGGCGCGGCTGCCGGGGGGCGGGCACCGGTTCCTGATCAATCCCTACGGGATGCGCTTCGAGGAGGTGACGCCGGACAACCTCGTCACCGTCGACATCGACGGGCAGGTGCTGGAGGATCCGATGGGCCTCGGCATCAACCCGGCCGGGTTCACGATCCACAGCGCCATCCACGCCGCCCGCCACGACGCGGTCTGCGTGCTGCACACCCACACGGTGGCGGGCGTGGCGGTCTCCTGCCAAGAGGAAGGGCTGCTGCCCCTGAACCAGTGGTCGATGCAGTTCACGGGGCGCCTCGCCTACCACGCCTACGAGGGCATCGCCCTCGACCTCGACGAGCGGCAGCGGCTGGTGGCCGATCTCGGCGACAAGCCCGTGATGGTCCTGCGCAACCACGGCCTGCTGACCTGCGGGCGCACGGTCGGGGAGGCGTTCCGGCTGATGCACAACATGGAGCGCTCGTGCCGGGCGCAGCTGGCGATCCAGGGGGCGGGCGCCCCGGTGATCCGGCCCTCCGCCGCCGTCGCCGCCAAGACCGCCGGGCAATACGCCGCCGGCTACGACCGCGTCGTGGTCCAGGGGGCGCCCGACAACGAGTGGGCGGCGTTCAAGCGGATGCTGGCGCGCACCGATCCGGATTTCTTCGCGGCGGCGTGAGGGTCCTCACGGGGCGCGTCGCGGCGGTCTTCGAACGATGAACGCGCTCGGGGTCTCGACCTCCTCGTGAGGTGCCCCCGCCGCCGGGCCCGGGCGGGCCTCCGGGAAGCCCCGCGATCCCTGGGGCTGCCGCGAGGCCGCGCGCTCCGGTCTCCGCCGCTCCCGGATGGGGAAGGCCGGGGAGGCCCTCAGCCGCTCGCAGATCCGCCTGTCGATCCGCCCGTTTAAGCCCGGACGGCCAATCCGCGCCCGTTCGGGAGAAGGGCGCCTGGCCGAGGCCGCCAGACCCTCATGCCTCGGCCCAGGCCCCGCTCGACCGGTAGATCTGCTTGAAGAACGCGATGAACGCCCGGGTCTTGCCCGGCACGAAGGCCCGGCTCGGGTAGACCGCGAAGATCCCCGCCGAGGCCGCCGCCGTGTAGGCGGGCAGCACCACCTCCAAGAGCCCCTCGCGCAGCTCCGCGTGCACGTCCCAGGTGGAGCGCAGCGCGATTCCGAGGCCGCCGATCACCGCCTCGCGCACGACCTCGTTGGAATGGGTGCGCAGGGGACCGGACGCGCCGACCGTGCAGGGGCCCTCCGACCCGATCAGCCGCCAGGGGTTCTGGTTCTCGGTGGCGAGGCAGATATGGCCGCGCAGGTCGTCGAGGGTCTCCGGCCGTCCGGCCGCGTCGAGGTAGCCCGGCCGCGCGCAGAGCACCCGCCGCACCGGGGCGAGCCGCACCGCCGTGAGGCCGGAGCTCTTCAGCGCGCCGACGCGGATCGCGAGGTCGTAGCCGCGCTCGACGATCGATTCGAAATCGTCGCTCAGTTCGAGGTTCAGCACGATGTCGGGGTGGAGCGCGAAGAAGGCCCGCAGGTGCGGGACGATGTGCAGCCGCCCGAAGGAGCTCGGCGCCGTCACCCGCAGGGTCCCCCGGGCCCGGGTCGCCGTCTGCGACACGAGGCTCTCGGCCTCCGCGATGGCGTCGACGATCGGGGCGATCCGCTGGAAGAACGCCGCGCCGACATCGGTCGGCGCGACCTGGCGGGTGGTCCGGTGCAGCAGGCGCACGGCGAGCCGCTCCTCCAGCCGCTTCAGCCGCTTCGAGACCACCGCCACCGACAGGCCGAGTTCCGACCCGGCCCGGGTCAGGCTGCCGGTCCGGACCACCCGGGCGAAGATCTCGAGATCGCTCTGGTCGTGCATTCTCAACGCTGCGGAAAGAATCAAATCCCTTTTGCCGCCTTTTTCGCGGGTGCCAAGCGGTCTACCGAGGGAGACCTCAAAAAAACTTCACGCGCCGTTCGATTTTTTCTGACGAACGGCGCCGTCCCCGTCCAAGGAGCCGCCATGTCGGGCCTCGTCGTCGCCGAAGACCTCCGCACCTTCCTGGCCGAGGAGGCGCTGCCCGGGACGGGCCTCTCCGCCGAGGGCTTCTGGTCGGGCTTCGCGGCGATCGTCCGCGATCTCGCCCCGCGCAACCGGGCGCTGCTGGACCGGCGCGACGGCCTCCAGGCCGACATCGATGCCTGGCACCGCGACCATCGCGGCCTGAAGCACGATCCGGACGCCTACGCGGCCTACCTCACGCGGATCGGCTACCTGCAGCCGGAGCCCGCCACCGTCCGGGTGACCACCGCGAACGTGGACGCGGAGATCGCCCGGATCGCCGGCCCGCAGCTCGTCGTGCCGATCTCCAACGCCCGCTACGCGCTCAACGCCGCCAATGCCCGCTGGGGCAGCCTCTACGACGCCCTCTACGGCACCGACGCGATCCCGCAGGACGGCGACCTCGCCCCCGGCACCGGGTTCAACCCGGCGCGCGGCGCCGCGGTGGTGGCCAGGACCCGGGCGTTCCTCGACGCCGTCGCACCGCTCAGCGTCGGCACCTGGTCGGATGCCGTGGGCTTCTCGGTGGCCGGCGGCCGCCTCGCGGTCGACCTCGGCGCGGGCCGCAGCGCCGGCCCGACCGGCGCGGCCGCGTTCGCCGGGTTCACGGGCGACGCCGGGGCACCCTCCGCGCTGCTGCTGCGCCACAACGGCCTGCACGTCGAGATCGTCATCGACCGGGCGAGCCCGATCGGTCGCACCGACCCCGCCGGCATCGCCGACGTGGTGCTGGAATCCGCCCTCTCGACCATCATGGACATGGAGGATTCCGTCGCCGCCGTGGATTCGGCCGACAAGGTCGCGGTCTACCGCAGCTGGCTCGGCCTGATGCGCGGCGACCTCGTCGCCACCCTGCCCAAGGGGGGCCACACCGTCGAGCGGCGCCTCGCCGCGGACCGGACCTACACGGCCCCCGACGGCGGAAGCCTGACCCTGCCGGGCCGGGCGCTGATGCTGGTCCGGCACGTCGGCCATCACATGTACACGGACGCCGTGACCCTCGACGGCCACGAGATCCCCGAGACGCTCCTCGACGCGGCGGTGACCGCGCTGATCGCCCTGCACGACCTGAACGGCACCGGCCCCGTGCGCAACAGCCGGACCGGCTCGGTCTACATGGTCAAGCCGAAGCTGCACGGCCCCGACGAGGTCGCCTTCGCGGTGGAGCTGTTCGGGCGGGTCGAGGCCCTCGTCGGCCTCAAGCCGCGGACGCTCAAGATCGGCGTGATGGATGAGGAGCGGCGCACGACGCTGAACCTCAAGGCGGCGATCGCCGCGGCCGCGGACCGGCTGTTCTTCATCAACACCGGCTTCCTCGACCGCACCGGCGACGAGATCCACACCTCCCTGGAGGCCGGCCCGGTGGTCCGCAAGGACGCCATGAAGGCGACCGCCTGGATCCAGGCCTACGAGGACGGCAACGTCGATGCCGGGCTGGCCTGCGGGCTGCCGGGCCACGCGCAGATCGGCAAGGGCATGTGGGCCGCCCCCGACCGGATGGCGGCGATGCTCGACGCCAAGGGCGCCCATCCGGAGGCCGGCGCCAACACCGCCTGGGTCCCGTCCCCGACCGCCGCGACGCTGCACGCGCTGCACTACCACCGGACCGACGTCCGCGCCCGCCAGGCGGACCTCGCCGGCCGGGCGCCCGCGACCCGGGACGCCATGCTGACCCTGCCGCTCGCCGACGGCCCCTTCGCGCCGGAGGCGGTGCGGGAGGAACTCGACAACAACTGCCAGGGGATCCTGGGCTACGTGGTCCGCTGGATCGACCAGGGCGTCGGCTGCTCGAAGGTGCCCGACATCCACGAGGTCGGCCTGATGGAGGACCGCGCCACCCTGCGGATCTCCAGCCAGCACATCGCCAACTGGCTGCGCCACGGCATCGTCGACCCGGACCAGGTCGCCGAAGCCCTGCGGCGGATGGCGGGCGTGGTCGACCGCCAGAACGCGGGCGATCCGGCCTACCGGCCGATGGCCCCCGGCTTCGACGGGCCGGCCTTCCGGGCCGCGCAGGCCCTGGTGTTCGAGGGCGCGCGGCAGCCGAACGGCTACACGGAGTTCGTGCTGCACCGGTTCCGCCGGGAGGCGAAGCGCCGGGGAGCGTGAGGCGGGAGGCGCGGCGCCGGATGACCGGGGACGGGTCGGTCCGGCACCGCGCCGCTTCGCCTCAGCGCCGCTTGCGCGTCATCACGTAGACGAGCAGGTTCGCCACCGCCCGGTAGAATTCCGCCGGGATGGCGCGATCAACTTCGACGTGATCGTACATCGCCCGGGTCAGGGCCTTGTCGATCACGACCTCGATCCGGTGCTTCTCGGCGATCTCGCGGATGCGGAGGGCGATGAGGTCCCTGCCTTTGGCCAGCACCATCGGGGCGTCGTTCTCGCCTTGGTCGTAGCGCAGGGCGATGGAGTAGTGCGTCGGGTTGGCGAGGATCATCGTGGCGCGGGGCACCGCCGCCATCATCTGCCTGCGCAGGCGGTCCTGCGCCAGCGAGCGCAGTCTGGCCTTCACCAGCGGATCGCCCTCGAGCTGCTTGAATTCGTCTTTCAGCTCCTGCCGCGACATCCGCAGGTCGCGCTGCCAGCGCAGCCGGGTCCAGACCAAGTCACCGGCGACCAGCGCGATGGTGGCGACGCTGACCGCCGAGACGAGGCGGACCGACAGGGTCAGCAGAAACTCAGGCAGCCCGACCGGATCCACAAACATGACATTCACGATCTCGTGCCGGTCCGCGCGCAGCACCAGGATGGACGTGCCGCCGATCGCCAGGAACTTGAAGAGGCTTTTTCCGAACTCGACCAGTCCCTGCAGACCGATCATCCTGTTCCAGCCGGCCACGGGGGAGATGCGCGACCATTGCGGCCGGATCCGCTTGAACACGATGCGCGGCGCGTTCTGGAAGACCGACGCGGCGATACCGGCCGCGAGCAGGATCACCAGGATGGGCAGCAGGAACCGCCCCATCTCAAGGGCCAGCGCGTGGACGAGGGCCATCGCGTCCCGACTGGTCTCCACGGCGTAGTTGCCGGGCTGCTCGAGGAACAGCGCGAGCCGCCGCACGAACGGGACGCCCTGATCCCGCGCCACGTAGACGAGGAAGAGCAGCATCCCCAGGATGGAGGCGAAGATCGGCGCTTCCCGCGAGAACGGGATGTTCCCCTGCTCGATCGCGTCGCTGATCTTCTTGCCGC
Source organism: Methylobacterium sp. E-046 (assembly GCF_022829625.1). Lineage (NCBI taxonomy): Bacteria > Pseudomonadati > Pseudomonadota > Alphaproteobacteria > Hyphomicrobiales > Methylobacteriaceae > Methylobacterium > Methylobacterium sp. E-046. The sequence goes on from NZ_JAKSYP010000187.1 coordinate 15,311, forward strand.
TCGCCGCCTCGGTCTTGCTCTCCTTATCGTCGGACATGCCGGCCGCCCGTCCTAGCGGATGTAGGTGTCATCCGAATCGGCCGCGCTGAGCTCGATCTCGCCCCGGGCCGCCATCTCCAGCGCTTGGTCGGTGATGGACCGGCGGGCTTCCAGCACGTCCCGCTGCGAGGCGGGCTCGCCGCCCTCCAGCTCGTGCTCCACGATGCGCCGGGCGCGGGCGGTCAGGGCACTGAGCACGACGCTGCGCAGCGGGCCGCTCGTGCCCTTCAGGGCGAGGATGACCTTCTCGTGCGGGACCTGATCGAAGAGCGTCGTGCGCGCCCGCGGTGTCAGGTTGATGATGTCATCGAAGGTGAAGAGCAGGCTCTTCAGGATCTCCGCCGATTTGGGCCGCGACTGCGTGAGGTTGTCCAAGACCTCCTCCATGCTCTGGCGCTCCATCTTGTTGATGATGTCGGCCATGCGCGAATGGGTATCGGCGGCGGCGTTGCGCGCCAGGTTGATCATGAAGTCCTCGTGGATCGTCTGCTCGATCATCTTCATCGTCGCCTCGACGATCGGCTTGAACGTCAGCATCCGCCGCATGACGCCGTTGCGCAGCGGGGTTGGAAGCTGGGCCATCACCTTGGCGGCGCAGGCGGGCTTCACCTTCGACAGGATCAGCGCCACCGTCTGGGGATGCTCCTTCATCAGGTAGGTGGCCAGGGCGCTCTCCGAGCCATTCGAGATCCGGTCCCAGATCGAGCGTTCCCCCGCGCCGAGGACGTCGGCCATGAGTTCGGAGATCTGCTCGGGCGTCAGGACCCCTTCCAGGAGCTTCTCCATCTCCCGGGCCGTTCCGACCAAGTTCGCGCCGTCGGCGAACAGGGCGGCCACCTGCTCGATGATCGACTCGAGCTCACCCCGCGGCACCGGTCCCAGGAGCGCGACCGCCCGCGTGATCTGCTTCAGCTCGGCACCGTCGAAGTACTTGATCAGCCGGCTGGCCGTGGCCTTGTTCATCGCGATGAGGACGGCCGCGACCTCCTCGGACGGTGACAGGATTCTCCGACCGGTCTTGGTCACCGCGCCTGCGGCCATGGCGATGCTTCCTGTCAGCCGTTGGAGTCGGCCGCCGCGGGGCCGACGATCTCGGTGAGGGACACGCCGAAGCGCGAATTGTCGTCCTCGACCACGACCACTTCGCCGCGGGCGATGACGCGGCCGTTGACGACGACGTCGACGGGCTCGCCGACGCGGTGGTCGAGGGGGACGATCGCGCCGCGGCCCAGCTTCATCAGGTTGGAGACCGGCATCGTGGCCGAGCCGAGGACCACCTGCATCAGCACCGGGATCCGCAGGATCGAATCGAGGTTCCGGCCACCGCCCAGGCGCTCGTCCTGCGCGCGCTGCGCCTCGGCCTGGGCCTCGATCTTCGCGAACAGGCTCTCGCTGTGGCCGCCGCCGGACCCGGCATCGGCGCTCGGCTGGTCTGAAGGGGGGGACATCACGCACTCTCCGAGGATGGGAAGGGCCGCGCCGCGGCGACGGCCGGTGTCGCGCCGGACCCGGCGGACGAGATCAGGCGCGCGTCAGGCTGCCGCCCCGGGGGGACTCGTGGCCGGCGGCGTCGGGCGGCGGCGCGGCCGTGAGCCGCGACCGCTCCGCCCGCAGTTCGGCCAGGGCAGCCTTCGCGGTCTCGATCTCGCGGCTCAGATCCTCGAGGACGGTCCGCCCGTCCTGCGCGAAGGCCTGGACGGCGTTGCTGGCGCCCACGAGCGCGGAGGCGCTCCAGTCGACCATGTCCCGGTACTGCGCGTGGTACCGGTCGAGGCGCTTGAGCCGCATGTACATCGGCACGAGGCAGGCGGTGGTCGCGACGAGCGCGGCGAAGAGCAGGGCCTCAGCGGGCGAGAACATCATCGATAAACTCCTGGTCCTGATCGATGAAGCGGTCCACGCGCAGGAGGATGCCGCCGTCGTCCTGTCCGACGACACACCAGAACAGCTCGCGGTCGTTGCCGACGAGCTTGATCTGGGTGCGCGGGTTGGCCCGAAGCTCCAGCACTTGGCCGACCGCCAGCCCGGCGATCTCGCCCAGGGTCAGATGCCTCTCCTCCAGGATCGCCTTCAGGGTCACCGGGGTCTTGCGCACCTCGCCGGCGATCTGCTTGGTCCACCGGGAATCCCGGGCCGAACTCTCGCCCACCAGGATCCGCGCGAGGCTCTGGCGCATCGGATTGAGGACGGATTGCGGGATGACGACGAACATCTCGCCGCCGCGGTTGAGCGCCTGCAGGAGAAACTTCGCCGCCACCGCCTGATTGTTCTGGCGGCCGATGACAGCGAAATCCATGCGCAGCTCGGTGCGCTCCAGCTTGAACGGGGTGTTCGCCACGAGGGCGAAGGCGGATTGCATGGCCCGGCCGACCTGCTCGAACAGGCGCTGGGCGATCCGCATCTCGATGTTCGAGAACGAGCGCTCCTCGTCCAGGGGCGGCTCGGAGCCGTCGGAGCCGAGCAGGACCTCCACCATGGTGAAGATGAAGTCGCGGTCGAAGCCGACCAGGATGTGGCTGTCCCATTCCGGCGCGTGGAAGATGCCCGCCACGGCGTTCGACTCGTAGGGTTCGAGGATGTCGCCGAAGCGCTGGCTCTCGACGTTGCTCAGGGAGAAGTAGACCGGGGAGGCGGCGAAATGCCGGAGCTGATCCGCGCAGAAGGTCGCGACCCGGTCCAGGATCACGTGCAGCATCGGCAGGCGCTCGAGCGAGAGGCCCGCGGCGTCCAGCAGCCGATCCCGGATGTCGTTGGCGGCCAGCTTGTCCATGGTCAGGCCGCCTCGCGGAGGGGGGCCTCGCCGCGGGGCGCCCCCGTGATCGTGGCGTCCTCGACCTCGTCGATCGTCGGCCGGTAGGCGGCCGAGATCGCCTTGCGGCCGTGCTCGACGGCGATCTGCGGCAGGGCGCCGTTCATATAGGCCAGCAGGGTCTGCTTCACGATGACGTAGACCCGCGCCTGGGAATCGCGGGTGGCCTTGACCTTGTTGGCCATCGGCGCGACCAGCGCGTAGGAGACGAAGATCCCCGTGAAGGTGCCCACCAGGGCCGCGCCGATCAGGCTGCCCAGGAGGGCGGGCGACTGGTCGAGGGCGCCCATGGCCTTCACGATGCCGAGGATCGCCGCCACGATGCCCAGGGCGGGCAGCCCGTCGGCCATGCTCATCAGGGCGCCGTAGACCTTCAGCTTGTCGCCGCGGTGGGTGGCGATCTCCTCCTCCATCAGCGCCTCGATCTCGTAGGGCCGCGCGTTGCCGATGAGGATGAGGCGGACGTAGTCGCAGTCGAACTACGTCGACACGCTGATCAAGGTGAACGAGAAGAGCGTCGGCATCCTGGTGGACGCTGACATGGAAGAGGAATCGACCAAGCTGAAGGCCCTCCAGGTCCAGCAGCAGCTCGGCATCCAGTCGCTGACGATCGCGAACCAGAGCACGCAGCAGATCCTCAGCCTGTTCCGGTCGTAATCCCGGCCCTGATCGTCGACGACATCCGCCCCTCGGGGCGGAGGCGGGCCGCGCATCTCCGGATGCGCGGCCTTCTTTGCGTGGTGTCCGGCGCGCGCCACCACCTCCAGGCAAGGTTGATCGGCGAAGCCTGGATCAAGCCACAGCCGTGGAGGCCTGAGTCCCGTCGATGCCCGGTCGCGCGCACCTAGAGAAGCTTTGGCAGAACATCCTGGAGCTGGGGCCCCGGCGCCTGATCGCCCTCGGCCTGGTGGGGCTCACCGTCTTCTTCGCGGTCGGGCTGGGCGCCTATTATCTCAGCCGCCCCCTGCGGGAGACCCTCTACGCCGGCCTGAGCCGCGACGACGTCACCCGCATGGGCGCCGCCCTGAAAGAGGCCGGCATCTCCTTCGACGTCAGCGCGGACGGCACCGCGGTGCTGGTGGGCTACGGGCAGACGGCCCAGGCCCGGATGCTGCTCGCCGAGAAGGGCCTGCCGCAGAGCGGAAAGGCCGGCTACGAGCTGTTCAACGACCTGGGCTCGCTGGGCCTGACCTCGTTCATGCAGGACATCACCCGGGTCCGGGCCCTGGAGGGCGAGCTCGCCCGCACCATCCAGACGCTCAAGGGCGTGAAGGCGGCCCGGGTTCACATCGTGATGCCGGATCCCGGCTCCTTCCGCCGAGAGCAGCAGCCCGCCTCGGCGTCGGTGGTGGTGCGCACCGAGCCCGCCAACGACCCGGCGGTCGCGCCCGCCATCCGCCAGCTCGTGGCCGCCGCGATCCCCGGCATGAAGCCCGACAAGGTGACCGTGCTGAACACCGACGGGACGGTCCTGCTCGCGGGGGACGACGCCACCACGGCGCCGGCCGGACGCTTGGCGAGCCTGGAACAGACCGTCAACCATGAGATCCAGGACAACATCCGCCGGACGCTCACGCCGTATCTCGGCCCGAACAACTTCGAGGTCAGCGTCGTCGCGCGGCTGAACACCGACAAGACCAAGACCGACGAGACGATCTTCAACCCGGACCAGAAGGTCGAGCGCTCCCTGCGGACCGTCAAGGAATCCGAGAGTTCGCAGAACCGCGCCCCGCAGAAGCCGACCACGGCACAGCAGAACCTGCCGAACCAAAACGTCCAGGCCTCCGGCAGCGAGAACTCGAACTCCGAGAGCCAGCGCCGCGAGGAGCTGTCCAACTTCGAGATCTCCTCCAAGACGGTCTCGACGATCAGCGACGGCTATTCCGTCAAGAACCTCTCGGTCGCCGTGCTGGTGAACCGGTCCCGCCTCGAAGCCCTGGCGGGCCCCGCGAAGGACGGGAGCCGGATCGAGATCGAGCCGAAGGTCGCCGAGATCGAGCAGCTGGTCGCCTCGGCATCCGGCTTCAACAAGGTGCGGGGCGACCAGATCAAGGTGGCGGCGGTCAGCTTCGTGAACGACGGCCAGCCGTTGGGCCCCGCGCCACCCCTCGGGCTCGGCGAGGTGCTGCTGCGGCAGTCCGGGACCCTGATCAACGCGGCCACGATCCTGATCGTCGGATGCCTGCTGATCTGGTTCGGCCTGCGCCCGGCCGTCAATGCGATCCTCGCCCCGTCGCCCGCGACCGAGCTGGCCCTGGCCGGGGCGGAGGGCGACGGGGCTCTCGCTCTGCTGCAGGCGGAGCAGGATGCCGCCGCATCGAGCCCCAACCTCATCGAGGATCTGTCGGAGCAGATGGCCCGCTCACCGATCCGCAAGCTGGAGCAGCTGGTGGAACTCGACGAGGAGCAGGTGGCCAACATCCTGAAGCAGTGGCTCACCCGTGAAGAGGCCGCGTGATGACGGACGCTCCCGCGGTCTGGGCCGTCTTCTCGGGCAAGGGCCGGCGCTCCTCCTCCACCTTCGCGGCGCTGGCGCCCAAGCGCGCGGAGGCCGAGCCGCCGCCACCGGACCTCGATGCCGTCGCGGCGACCGCGCGGGAGGAGGGCCGACGGGAGGGCGAGGTCCAGGCCCGTCAGGCCGCACAGGCGGCGGTCGCCGCGGAGCGGGAGGCGGCCGCCGCAGCCCTGGCCGAGGCCCGGCAGCGCTGGGTCGAGGCCGAGGCGGCGGCGCTGACCGCCGCCGTCACGGCGCAAATCCAGGCGCTCGAGACGCGACTGGCCGAGAGCCTGACGCGGGTCCTCCTGCCGTTCCTGACGGACGCCCTGCGGCACGAGGCGATCGACGCGCTGCACGCGACGCTCGCGAGCCTGGCGGCGGACGAGGCGGCCGGCACGCTCGCGGTGACCGGGCCCGCCGACCTCGTCGAGGCCCTCACGCGGCGCCTCGCCCTGCCGCCCGGACGGCTCGTCGTCACCACCGACGGCCAGCCCGATCTGCGCATCCAGATGAACGGAACCGTCGTCGAGACGCGGCTCCGGGCCTGGAGTGAGCGCCTCGCCGCGCTGGTCGAGGATCGGTGACCATGGCCGACACGCAATCCGAGATCATCATCGTCCGGCGGGTGGTCGAAGAGGCCCCCCCCATCACGGGGGCGTCTGGAAGATCGCCCTGGCCGACTTCATGACCACCATGATGGCGCTGTTCCTGGTCCTGTGGCTGATCAAGGCCTCGAACGAGGAAACCAAGACCAGCATCGCGAACTACTTCAATCCGATCAGCCTGTCGGAGGCCCTGCCGGTCCGGAAGGGATTGAACGATCCGCAGCCCACCTCGACCGATACGACCGCGGGCGGCACGGCGGGCGAGGCCGGGGCGTCCCGGGACAAGGGCAGCAACCTGCCCCCGGGATCCGTCGCCCGGGAGCGTGAGCTGTTCCAGGACCCCTACGCCGTCCTGGCCAATCTCGCGGCCCAGGCCGATCCGGACAAGCCCCAGAGCGCCACGATCGGAGACCTCGGCGACGCCGGGCGGCGGGGCGGCGAGGTCCCGCGCGATCCCTTCGACCCGCTATACTGGCAGATCACCACCCTCTCGCCCGCAAGGACGGACCGGTCGGCGCCCACGGGGATCACGCCGCCGCCGGCCCAATCCAAGCCCGACGCGCGGATTGCCAGCGCGCCGGAGAGCCGGAAGGCCGACATCAAGCCGGGCGATGCCGGTCCGGAAGAGGCCAAGGACGGTGAGATCAAGGGCGACCCGGCCAGGGGCGCGGGCGGAAAGGCCGGGGATGCCGGTGCGGACAAGCCCGGTTCGCCCCGCGGGGAGACTGCGGCGGCTCAGTCCGCGCTGAGGGCCGACATCGCCAAGATCTTTCCGCCCTCGGCGCCCGGTCCCCGCGTCGACGTCCAGGGGACCCCGGACGGGATCCTGATCAACGTGACGGACGACCTGAATTTCAGCATGTTCGCGGTGGGCTCCGCCGAGCCGCGTCCGGAGATGGTGCGCGCCATGGCGCGCATCGCCTCGGCGCTCGCCACGCGGCCGGGCCGGATCATCGTCCGCGGCCACACGGACAGCCGCCCGTTCCGATCGGAGGTCTACGACAATTGGCGGCTCTCGACGGCGCGCGCCCACATGGCGGCCTACATGCTGACCCGGGCTGGCCTCGACGAGGGACGGATCTGGCGGGTCGAGGGGGCGGCCGAGCGGTCGCCGCGCAACGCCGCGGATCCGAAGGCGCCCGAGAACCGGCGCATCGAGATCCTCCTGCAGGGGTCTCCGGGATGAGGTGGTTCCTGCCCGGCATTCTCAGCCTGCTCGCCGCGGGCCCCGCAGGGCCGGTCGCCGCCGAGCCCGCTCCCGCGACGGTATCGCCTCCACAGGCGACCCCGCAGGCGGCGCAGCCGGTCACGGCCGCACCCGCCGGCCCGATGCCACCCGCCGGCCCGATGCCACCCGCGACGCCGGGCGCCACGCCGCAGCCCCGGATCGGCGACCCGGTCGCGTGGGTGCGCACCCTGCAGCTCCTGCAGGATCGGGTCGCCGCGGGCTCCCTGTCCGCCCACGCGAGCCAGCCCATGGTGATCGCCCGGATCAACGCGGATCTGCAGAATGCGGGCCCGGATGTCTGGGCCGATCCGCGCAATGTCCGGGCCGCGATCGTCTTCGCCCTGAGTGGCGGCGGTCCGGCGATCCTGCGGCACCTGACCACCCAGGGCAGCCTCGGCAATCCCGAGGCGACCCTCGCGCGGGGGGCGCTCGCCTACGTGGAAGGGCGCGAGGCCGAGGCGACCCGCCTACTCCGGGACATCGACCTGGCGGCCCTGCCGCTGACGCTGGCCGGCCCGATCGGCCTCACGCAGGCCTCGCTCACCGTGACGGAGAACCCGGTTCGGGCGGTCGCCCTCCTCGATCGGGTCCGGCTGCTGCTCCCGGGAACGCTGACCGAGGAGGGGGCCCTGCGCCGCGAAATCTTCACCCTGGGGCAGATCGGCGACCTGAGGAAGTTCGAGACCCTGGCGATCCAGTATCTGCGCCGCTTCCCGCACTCGATCTATGCGGGCAATTTCCGCCAGCGCCTCGCCTTTCAGCTGATGCGGTTCGACGTCGGCCAGGACGCGGACCGCTTGGCGACGCTCAACAGGATCCTGGCCGAGCTCGGCTCGGAGAGCCGGAGGGACATGTACCTCCTGATCGCCCGGACGGCGATCCAGGCGGGCAAGACGGCCTCGGCGCTCGTGGCCACCGACAAGGCTCTCGCGCTCTGCGCGCCCGGGAGCCTGGAAGCGACGCAGGCCCGGCTCTATCGGGCCGCTGCCGAGATCGTGACCCTCGCGACGTTCCGGTCCGGGTTGCGCACCTTGAGAAGCCTCGACCGGGCCATGCTGCCGGCCCGCGACGCCGTCCTGCTCGACACCGCGCTGGCCACGGCCGACGCGATCGGACGGGGGCTCACCGGCCAGCCCGGTCCGAGCGAGACCGAGGCCGCGTCGAAACCGGGGCAGGCCGCCGCGGATGCCGACGGACCCGCCAGCCTGATCCCCAAGGCCCAAGCCATGATCGACCAGGTCGATCTGCTCCTCCGGAAGGCCAGCCCGTGACCCCGATCTCCGCCACGGTCCAGAAATCCGCCCCGCGCGCCGATCGGGACATCGCGTCGCCCCAACCGGAGGCCGACCATCCGAATCCGCCGGGTGCGGAGCGGAGGCGCGACTTCGGAGCCGTCCTGCGCGAAGCCTCGGACCCATCGGCGGCATCCCGGGCCGGCGCGACGCAGGGTGGACCGGCGGCCGCCGACGCGCCGACCGGGCAGGCCGGCTCGGTGGAGGCGGGCGCGACACCCGCACCGACCCCAGTCGATCCCGCCGCGGCGCTGCTCGCCCACCTTCTGAACACCGCCCTGCCGGCGGTCGCCGCGGGGGCACCGGCGTCCCCCCTCGCGACGGTCGCCGCGGCTGACGGCACGCCGATTGCCGGCGGGCCGGATGCGCCGGTCCGCGACGGCGCGTCCGCGACGGCTGCCACGGCTGGATCCGCTCCGTTCCGCAGCACCGGAGCCCTCGCGGCGAACGCCCGCCCGGGCACCCAGCCGGCGGTCGCGGAGGAGGGGGCCACGCTCCGCGGCGCGCCCAAGATCGCGGTGCTCGACCGCGCGGTCCACTTCAAGCCCATCGTGACCGACGGGGCGGCACCCGAACCCGCGAGGCCCGATCCCGCGGCGCCGGCCACCGCGCAAACCGTCACGCCTCAGCCTCTCCGGCCCGCCGTGCCGGAACTGGTTGCCGCGGCGGCGAAGACCGCGGCCAAGATCCGGATCGTGCCTCAGCCGGAGCCCGTCCCCGCTGTCGCCGCTTCGGCCTCCGCGCAGGGTCCCGATACGACAAGCCTCACCGCGCATGAGGACAGTCGGGCGATCACGGGAATCGCCAGGACCGTCCTGGATCCCGAGGGCCGCACCGATCCGGAGCGCATCTCCGGACCGGTGGCCCAGGAGGGTGCGGGCGCCAGTCTGCCGGCCGGAACCGTCACGACGATCGCGGCCGCCATCAGGGACACGGTCGACCGTGTCGCCGAAGCGGCTCCCGCAGCCCGGGTCCAGGCCGATCCTCCGGTGCGCGCCGCCCCGGACGGGCCCCTGCGCACGCTCAGGATCCAGCTGAGACCGGAGGATCTCGGGACCGTCACGGTGGAGCTGCGCCTCACCAACGGTCAACTCGAGACGCATCTGCGCGCCTCGCGGCCCGAGACGGCCGCGCTCCTGCACAGGGACTCGGCGATCCTGACGGACTTGCTGAAGCAGGCTCATTTCCAGGCGGAGGTGACCGTCGGGCAGGCCCGCCCGGGCGACGGGGGCGCGCCCTCCGGGGGCTCCTCCGCGCAGGGGCAGCCCTTCAGCCACGGCGGTGCCCGGCCGGACCCGGGAGGCGAACGGCAGCGGCAGGCGGAGCAGCACCGGCAGGCCGCCGTCAGGGGCGATGGGGAGCGGACAGATGAGACGGTACGTTCTCGCGACGGCGGCGTTTATCTCTAGCGCCGTCCCGTCCGCAGCGAATGTCTGCGAAGCCGAGATGGGACGGGCGTCCGCGCGCTACGGCGTTCCGCTCGGGGTGCTCTACGCGGTCGGCCTGACCGAGACGGGCAAGCGCGGCTCGCTCCAGCCCTACGCCATGAACATCGCGGGCGCGGCCTATTTCGGGTCCGATCTGCGCGACGTGGTGGTGCATTTCACGGAGGCGCGCCGCAGGGGCGTGCGCCTGATCGATCTGGGCTGCATGCAGATCAACCACCACTACCATGGCGGCAAGTTCGGTTCGCTCGAGGCCATGATCGATCCGCGCGCGAACGTCGAGTACGCCACACAATTCCTCAAGGAACTGAAGCAGCGGGAGGGGAGCTGGACGCTGGCCGTGGCGCGCTACCATGCCGGCCCGCACAACAACGCCGCGCAGAAAGTCTACATCTGCCGGGTCATGGCCAACATGGTCGCGACCGGTTTCGGCCAGTGGACCCCGGGCGCCAAGCAGTTCTGCCGCTGAGGCCGCGCCTCGGCCCAAGCCCGTCCGGGCCGCTCACGCCCGTACCATCATGCCCGCACACGCACGCCCCACGCTTCGGCGACCGCGAAGGGGAGCTGGAGGTTGGCTTCGCACATGATGGCGAAGGTCGCGCGGTAGACGTTCATCAGGGACCAGACGTCGAGTCGGTGGTACGCATTGAGGGGCACGCGGAACCGCTCCTGCCCGCCGCCCCGTCGTGGCCGGGTGAAACGACGGCACAGGACCAACACGCCGGGACGGATCGGGTTCTGCGGCGACGCTGTCGCGGCGAGAGGGAGCCGGTTCATCGGCACGGCGAGAAAAATCTGCGGTGGAAACGAGGCGAAAGACTGATGTCGCACGCTCATTTCGGCCTATGAACTGATGACACCGCGAACAGGATTTTAGACACCATCGCTTTATCATAGCCGGAGCAGCACCATGGGCGATCCGCCGGACCCGCGGGATGGTCACTCGGCCAGGACCGTCCTGCTGATCGCGCTCACCCTCGCGGCCATCGCGGTCTCCACCTACACGCTGATCCGGATGGATTAGCCTGGCTCGGACCGCGGATCGGCCCCGCGCGATCCCGGGCCGCCGAGCGCGCCCCGTGACGGCCAGGACCCTATCGGCCGCATCGAGGGCTCACACGCCCCGGCAGGTCCCGTAGCTGACCTTGATCTCGCTGCGGTCCTCGGGATTGAGCTGCGCCTCGACGAAGTTCATCTTGGTCAGATCGATCAGCAGGAAGTAGACGCCGTTCTGGCACTTGATCGCATTGCGGGGCGTGCGCTCGTTCAGGCGCGGCGACGCGGTCTGACACTCGTAATAATCGGAGCGTCCCGCGGAGATCACGGTCAGCAGGCCGCCGCTGGAGACCAGGGAAAAGGTCCGGGCCTTGTGCGGCTTCGCCGCCTCCGGGGCCGCGATGGGGTCGAGGCCGACCGACACCGCCTCCGTACAGGCCATGGGACGGCGCAGCTGGGAAGCCGACGGCGTGATGCTCAGCAAGAGGAGCGCACCAGCGAGCGCTACCCGGTTCGCGATCATCGGCGGCACATCCGTGATTCGTGGGTAGTTTCTACCGGCAAGCTAGGCCGGCGTCCGCGGGTGTAAATGACGCATGTTCGGTTGGTCGCACTGATCAACAGATATGCCTCGGCGTTCGACATCCATTTAGTGACGAAATGGGTCGATCCGGTCGCTCCGAAGGCTTCCGTGCAGGTCCGGCCGCCGGCGGCGGTGACCTGATCGGCCCCGGCACGGCGACGGATGTTCAGAGGTCGCTGGCGTCGGGCTCGTTCGGATTGTCATTGTCCGCGGAAGCCGCCTCCCGCCGCGCCGCGATCTCCACGCCGATCTCCGTCAGCAGCAACCGCGACAGGAGTTGCATCGCCGGCGTACCGTACGTGACCGCGAGCCGGTGCGCGCGGATGGCTGCGTCCGCCAAGCGGTCAAACCCCTCGTCGTCGGGCATGGCGCCGCGAAACCCCGATATCAGTCCAGCAGCATACAACCTTAAGGATAGGTCTGGGTTCAATGGACGCGCGCAGAAACACGTGCTCGACGCGGCGCCTCGGTCAAGCCGGTCGGCCCACGGCCATCGGTGCGCGGACGGCTCCGGCACAGGGGAAGGCAGCCCATCACAGGCTCGGTCGCGGCCGTGGGAACGCGCGTGCCGCGCTCCGGAGCGACTCTATGGCGCGGCCGGGACGGGAGCGGCCGCGAAGGTCGGCCCGACGGGCGAGGGCGAAGTCGCGCGCTCGATCCTGGCCGAGCGGGCGTCGCGCTTCTCGTAGAAGGCGTTGCCGCCGGCCACCGCCACGTAGTGCATGTTGGTGTAGGGGAAGCGATGCCCGGCGGTGTGGAAGTACATCGCCTTTCCGACCTTCGGGTGCCGCTCGCCCGCCAGGACGGCGTCGGCGGCATCCGCGACCTTCTGGAGGTCCTTGTCCTGCATCGGCTTGGTCAGGACCCCCGAGGCGAACTGCCCGGGCTGCCCCACCACCGCGCAGATCCCGCCGGGGAAGATCGCGTTCTCGAGCCGGTTCATGACCACGGTCCCGACGGCGACCAGCCCGTCCGGGTCGCTCCGGTTCGATTCGAAGTACATCGCACGGCCGAGGCAGTCGCGCTCGGCATCGGTGACGACCAGCGGCGGCTTGTGGCCGGGGATCGATCCTGTCGTGAGCACCGGCGCGCCCGTGTTGCAGCCCCCCAGGCTCCAGACCGCCGCCATGACGGTCAGAACAGGAACACTCTTCGTCCGCGCGCTACCCTGCATGCATGCCTGCTCCGTGCTCCCTCAGCCTCGCGGCGGCTCCGAAGTCCGCTGCGGCACCGCGCCTCGACAGGGCGACGGCCGAGCTTGACCGTACGTTCGCGGCGAGGATGTGGCGGCAGCCCGAACGGTTCGGGTCCACCCGGCCGCCCGGGCAGCCGCGGGACCGTCGGGGCGAGCCCAGGTCGAGGGGCGACCCCGCCGCGGCTTCGTCGGCGGCGCGGGCGCCGGACGCGGCATCCGCGCCGCCGGACCGGATCGCCTCCACCGGTCACCGGCCGCTCTGGGCCTGCCGCTCGCGGGCGCCGCCGACCGGGGCCGGGATCAGTGCTGGCCCTGACCGGCGGCCAGGATGGTCACGCCCACGGCGATCACCGCGATGCCCACCAGCATCGTCGGGCTCACCGCCTCGCCGTACAGCCACGCTCCGCCGATGGCCGCGCCGATCATGCCGACGCCCGACCAGATCGCGTAGACGACGCCGATCGGCAGCATGTCCATGCTGGTCGACATCAGCCACAGGGCGGTGCCGTATCCCACTGCCACGATTAGGGTCGGTCCCGGCCGCGTGAGACCGTCGGCGGCCTTGAGGGCCAGGGTGGCGGCAACCTCGGCGCCGATGGCGAGTCCAAGGATGAGGAACGGATTCATGGCACAGGCCCCCTCGGGTTGAGCAAGCGTCGTGAGATGGCCGGAGGATGGTGTAGAGATCTGCGTCGAAGCGGGCATCCCGACAGACGAAGCCGGCATCCTCCGGCGCAGGTCTGCTTCGAATCGACCGCACGATGGGGACGGTCGCCGCGCGACAACGCTGCACGGCATCCATGAACATTTCGAAATCTTCGTCGTCGTCCCCAGCCGGCGTGGTTCAACCCGGTCGCCCCGGGGCCGATCCGAGGGGGTTCGTTAAGGCCTCCCGCCCATGGTGGGGGCCGGACGGCGCAAGCGGCACGGCCGGCGCGTCCGCAACCGTCACGACCCAGAGCGACACAGAGCCTTCATGAGCCCGTCCTCCGCGATCTCGGAGCCTCCGGGCCGGACGCACCACGGTCGCCGCTGGGGCCGCCGCTGGGGCCTGGCCGCGGCGGCCGGCGTCGTGGCGGCGGGCGGCGCCTGGGCCGCCACCGCCCTGATCAACGTTCCCGATCCCGTCACCCTCACGGCGCTCGCGGTGATCGAGCCTTCGGCGGTGGGCCCGTGGTTCCCCAGCCGGGTCGTCCAGGCCCCCGCGCAGGCGAGCGACCTGCCGGTCCGGCCCCGCCCGATCCTCGACCGGGTCGCCTGGAAGGGGCGGACGGTCCCGCTCGCGACGGTGCTGGAGGCGACCCACACCAACGCCTTCCTGATCCTGCAGGACGGCGTCCTGGTCCACGAATGGCAGCGCCCCGGCACGGGCCCGGCGACCCTGTTCCCCTCCTGGTCGGTGGCGAAGTCGATCGTGTCGCTGCTGGTGGGCGCGGCGGTCTCGCGCGGCGCGCTCGCCGAGACCGACCGCGTCTCCGCCCTGCTGCCCGACCTGAAGAACAACGCGGTCTTCAGCCAGATCACCGTCCGCAACCTCCTCGACATGGCGAGCGGGATCGCCGTGCCGGAGAACTACGATCCCCGGCATCCCCTGACCGGTACCGCCGGGATGTACCTGACCCGGGACATCGAGGGCTTCGTGCGCGACAACGCGCACCTGTCGTTCAAGCCGGGCAGCCGGGGCCGCTACCGCAGCATCGACACCGAGTTGCTCGGCCTGATCCTCGCCCGCGTCGAGGGCAGGCCGCTGGCCGCCATCCTCTCGGAGCGGATCTGGAAGCCCATGGGCGCGCAGGCCGACGCCACCTGGAACCTCGACCGGGCCGGCGGCGTCGAGAAGGCGTTCTGCTGCATCAACGCGACGGCCCGGGACTTCGCCCGCCTCGGCCTGCTCGTGGCCGACCAGGGCCGGGAGGGGCCGAACCGCATCATCCCGGCTCGCTGGATCGCGCGGATTCTGACGCCGGCCCGGCGCGACGTCGAAGGCTGGCAATACTCGGCCCAGTGGTGGCACGCGCCGGGGGGCGACGACGGCGACATCTCGGCGATCGGCGTCTACGGGCAGTACATCTACGTCAACCGGGAGACCGGCACGGTGATCGTGAAGCTCAGCGACCACGGGGCCGAGCAGGACGAGATCGACACGCTCTCGGTGATGCAGGCCATCGCGGCCGATCTCGCCGCAGCCCGCAGGGTGCCCTGACCGGCCGCGCCCCGCGAGCCGGAAGCCCGGCATCGCGCGTCCGGTCGGGCCCCCGCCAAACCCGTTCACGCGCCTTTGGGGCCGGCATCCGTCAGGGACGAGCGCCGCGTGATCTGGTTCAGCCGGACGAGGGCGCGGGCCCGCCAGTTGCGGGCGAGCCGCCAGCCGACGCGCTTCCACGGGATTGACGGCACCGGCGAGACAGGATCGACGAGGGCGCTGAGCGCCCGCGTGTAGTCCAGCACCAAACCCGGGGTCCAGGTCATGGACCGGGCGCCGCCGCGCAGGAAGGCCGCCGCCCAGAATTCCGGGGTGGTCAGCGCCAGGGCGAGCGTCCGCCAGGGATGGCCGCCGCGGCTGAACGCGCCCTCGACGGCGACGTCCAGCGCGCGGGCGACGGTGGTCGAGCAGTTGCGGCTGATGAAGTTGTAGGTGGTGTCCTGGCGGTAGGCCGCCCAGAAATCCCGCAGCCGCGCCGCGTCGATGCCGCTGAGCGTGACCGCGACCGTCGCCTCGCACCAATCGGCGGCCTCGTAGGCGTGGGACGGCAGGAACCGGCCGGGGACGTCGTTCTCGTGGCCGGCGCGTAGGCTCGACCGCAAGTTGTCGGGTGAGCGATCGATCTCCACGGCCGGATAGTGACTGATGTAGAGGTCGCCCCCCTGCTCGAGGGCGGCGTGGCCGGTGGAGTACCGCCCCGCCTTGTCGACGGAGGCCACGTAGCGGCGGATCAGCCGCTGGCTGGCGGGCGTGGTGGCCTGTCCGGTCGGAGTCCAGACATGGACCGTCAGGCTGTCGGACCCTGCGGGCGCCTCCAGCCCGGGCGCCGCCTGGAGGCGCCGCGTGCGCAGGCCGACCAGCGCGAGGTTGGCGCCGGTCAAGATCAGGAACATGCCGATGCAGTAGCCCACCGTGCCGGCGTACCAGGTCGGCCACGGCTGGAGGTGAAACAGCCCGAAGGCGACGCTGAGCGCGCCCAGCGCCACCGAGATCCGCCACCCCGAGAACTTCAGCAGGCCCGCGACCGTGATCCGGATGACGCCGTCGACCGTGAAGGCGATGCCGAAGATCATGGCGAGCAGGAAGGTGCTGTGCCGCGTGGCCACGAGGATCAGGACGGCCATGATCGTCAGGAGCCCCCCCTTGAGGAGGCGCAGGCGGCGCGCGGCCCCCAGGGCGGAGGCGCCGACGGCCAGCGAACCCGCTCCCTCGGCGAGCAGGATCAGCCCGAACCACCGCTCCGGGACGTGGAGCGCCCCGTCGAGGGAATCGATCATGACCGTGAGGCCGAGGAGCGACCATACCAGGCCGGTCGCCAGGATCAGGTGCCAGTGCCGGCGGACCGCCGCACGGCCCACGAGCAGCAGCCAGAGGGGCGCCATCCGGCCGCCGACCCCGTCGGTGCCGCCCGGCCCCGGCGAAGCCAGAGCCGAGAGGGAGCGCGGAAGTGACGTCGCACACGGTCCGGACATAGGGGTCGCTCTCGAAAGCGCGGCGAACAGCCTCCCGTACAACATCCGTCGCGCACGCAGGACCGAAGAGAACGCGCGGTGATCGGACGTCGAGCGAGGCGCTCCGGGCGCAAGATCCATGACTTGCCTGAGGACTTTGTTAATCGACTTGCGGTCAGCGGACCGGCACGTGCGTTCCGGGAGCCGATAACCTTAACGAAGTCTGAGGTTTTGCCGCGCAGCCGTGCTGGGCGGATCGTCGTGAGTTCGGATGACAGCCCGGATGACGGCCCGGATGACGGTGCTGGGCCGGACACTCGCGCGTCCATCCAGGCCGGATAATGAATAATATACAAGCCCGCAGGCCGCGCGGAAATTGTCCTCTCGAGAGGCAGGCATTTTCATGATCAATTCGAAATTTGATAATCCTCTGAATACGACCGATAGAAGTCGTATTCACATATGACACCGAAGACAGTGTTAAAGATCTTGTCTTTGAAGATCCAGAACTTCATCCTGGACCGGCACGCGAGGACGGCACGAACCGTCGCAAGGCGGGGCGGCCGCAAACCTTAACGCCTCCCAGGGGGCATTAACGGGCGATGGCGACCGGTCTGTCGGCAACACCAGCGTTGATTCGCGCGCTCACGGACGGTCATCACAGGACCATTCGAAGTCATTGTCCGGATGATCCCGAATGCTCGAGGCAGGTGAGCAATGTCTGTCTCAAACGCTTTGACAAAACAACCTCATGTTTATGGATAAGATCACAAACTGATCAAACTAATCTTTAAGTAAACCCTAGACTTTTGGTACCAATTTTGTACTGTTGGGTGCCAATGTTGGCCAAACCGAAAATCTCTGGAACACATGGAGGGCCGGAAAATCCTTAGACATTTCGCGGTCGCGAAATCGTCCAGATCTTGGTCTTTTTTACAGTACTGGGGGGTCTATGAACACTATCGATTTGCATGAAAAATCCGCAGATCTGAATACGGATCTGATCAAGTGCACGGCATCTCTGGTTGCCGCTTATGTATCGCGGAACGCGGTGGGGGTGGGGGACCTGCCGATCCTGATCGATCAGGTCCACACGGCGATCTCGGTCCTGCAGAATGGGGCGTCCGGCTCCGGCCCGGGCTGGACCGGTCCGACGGCCGCACAGATCGAAGCCTCGATCCAGCAGGACGGGCTGATCAGCTTCATCGACGGCCGGCCCTACAAGACCCTGAAGCGCCACCTCACGGCGCACGGGCTCACCCCCGAGCGCTACCGGGCCAAGTACGGCCTGCCGGCCGACTACCCGATGGTCGCGCCCGGCTACGCCGCCAAGCGCTCGCAGATCGCCAAGGCGATCCAGCTCGGCCACAAGGCCGCCTGAGCGGCGCGCGGCCAGTCCGCCCCCGGCGGGCGTCCGGGGCTCGGAGCCTTGGTCGCCGGGCCGGCTCCGCGACGGTCCCGCGACAGGCTCCGCAGGCCCGGGCCGATACGGCACCGCCGGCCACGGAAAAGCGGAATCCCGGCCCTGCATCCGGTTCGGCCTGAGGGGGCGACCGGACCGGATGCGCGCCGCCCGAAATCCGGCGGCGGCGGCCTCAGTTCCGGGCGACCGCCAGGGTTCCGTCGTCCATGGCCACGAAGCGGATACCGGCCTTGCGCAGCGCCTCGACGGCGTGGAGGCGCGATCGGCTTCCCCGATGCTCGCTGTCCTCCTCCAGCCGCCGCACCGTGGAGTGTGACAGCCCGCTCGCCTGAGCCAAGTCCATCATCGACCAGTCGAGCAGCGCCCGGGCGGCACGCAGGTGCGGGCCGGTGACGCATTGTTCGAGCCCGGCATGAAGGGCGGCCGGCAGGCGCGCCCCGGTCCGCACCGGGTATTTGAGGCCGCACCGGCCGAGATACGTGCCCTCCGGATCCCAGACCGGCATCGTGAGGATCCGGAAATGCCAGAGCTCGCCGTTGGCGAGGCGCTCGTGGGCGATGCCCTGGAAGAACGTCCGCCGCTCGATCTGCTCCCCCGCCATCGCCTGGAACGCCTTGCGCTCCTCCGGGACGATGAGGAGGTAGGGATCGATGCAGATCTCCTCGAGGGGGAGGCCGTGGACCTGGGCCACCTCGAAGGGCAGGTCGCGGACGAGGTCGAGGCCGACCGAGAAGGTGGTGATGCGCTCGGTCAGGTAGAGCGCCCCCCGTCGCCGCCGCTCTTCGTGCCGCACCTGAGCGAGTTGCTCGCGATCGCTCACGTCCAGCGCCATGCCGCTCACGGCAACGGGCCGGCCATCGGCCGAGAAGCGCACCTCCATCGTCAGGGACAGGGTGCGCAGGGTGCCGTTCGGCCGAATCACCCGGGCGCTCACCTCCCGCGGCACGTGGCCCTGCCGAACATCGGCGAGCGCGGGCATCCGGTGCCGGTCCTCCGGGTGGATCAGGGACAGCAGCAGATCGTAGTTCGCCCTGGCGGCATTCGGGACCAGCCCGAGCAGACGATAGAAGCCCGGCGACCAGGTCTGCTCCCCGCCAGCGAACGCCCAGCTCCAGGCACCGCTTACCCCCCGGTCCTCGGTGATCGTCAGGAATTCCCCCGAAGAAAACGTGAGCGCGCTTAAAGCAGAATGAAACATGACCGAACGACCTGTTTCGTCTCATCGACGATCATCAGCGATTTCGCATCCGACCGTCAACGGATGTAAACCGTGAACAATTTCAAAAAAACTCCCGGTCGCGGTTTCGTTCGATCGCGATACGCATTGCAGAGCATCCATGTCTTTGAAGCAGCCCGATCGTCCGCAGCCATCGCCCAGACGATCGCCCAGCCTTCACGCCGGGAGGCCTCGCCACGGTCGGCCGCTCCACCTCGCTCCGGCCGCGAAACGAATCCCGCGACAGTCGCCCGTGAGAGAGGCTGCCTGACGCCACACTCAATGAACAGTTTCCCATCTATTGCACGGGGTATAAAAATTCAGATCGCGAATGAAGGATTAATACTTATAGATTACGCCTTGATCTATTCCGTATTATCAATGTATACTTCAATGATCGTTGGCATATGATCGGACGATGACTTCAATAATGACACAACCCAACCCGAAAACTGGTTTTCCAACAGCGATCCGCGCATGCGGGGAGGAGACGCGTTCGGCGGAGGCTATGCGCGCGGAGGCCTCCCGCGCAGGCCCGTCGCGGGCCTCGGGCACGATCCTCCGCCGACCGGAGATTGACAGGCCGGGCCGAACGGTGCGGGGAACGGGACAGCCACCGGGGGGAACCGCATGAAGGTCGCCTGCATCGGCGAGTGCATGATCGAGCTGTCGGAGCGCCCCGACGGGAGCCTCGTCCGCGGCTTCGGCGGCGACACGCTCAACACCGCCCTCTACCTCGCCCGCCTCGGGGTCGCGGTCGATTACGTGACGGCGCTCGGCGACGACGTCTGGAGCGACGAGATGGCGGCAGCCTGGGGTCACGAGGGCATCGGCCTCGACCGGGTCCGCAGGATGCCGGGCCGGATGCCGGGCCTCTACATCATCCGCACCGACCCGACCGGCGAGCGCAGCTTCCACTACTGGCGCGACCGCGCCGCGGCCCGGGACCTGTTCACCGGGCCGGGCGCCGCCGAGACCCGGGCCGCCCTCGAAACCTACGATCTCGTCTACGTCTCGGGCATCAGCCTCTCCCTCTACGGCGAGGCCGGGCGCGCCGCCCTGGCGGAGACCCTGGCGGCCCTGCGCGCCCGGGGGGGACGGGTCGCCTTCGACACCAACTTTCGGCCCAGCGGCTGGCCCGACCGCGGCGCGGCGCAAGCGGCCTTCCGCGCGGCGCTGGCGCTGGCCGACCTGATTTTCGCCTCGGCGGAGGATCTGGACTGGCTCTTCGGCGCGGCGGGCGAGGACGCGGTGCTGCGCCACCGTGGCCGGGCCGAGATCGTGCTCAAGGTTCCGGGCGAATCGGGGCCCGTCGCCCGGGTGCTGCACGGGGACGCCGATTCGCCCGTTCCGGCCGCTCCGGTGGCGCGGGTCGTCGACACGACCGCCGCCGGCGACAGCTTCGCGGCGGGCTACATCGCCGCGCGCACCGCCGGGTTGGCCCCCGAGGCCGCCGCCGCCGAGGCCCACCGTCTCGCCGGGGCGGTGATCGGGCATCGCGGCGCGGTGATTCCCCGGGACGCGATGCCGGCGCCCGCCCCCCGGCCGGCCGGTTCGGGCGCCTGAGGACGGGCGGGCTCCGGGCACGCGGCCACCCTTGAGACGGACAAGCGCAACCGCTACCTCTCCCTTTGGGGAATGGCCCCTGCAGCAGGATCGCCGCGCGTGGCGCGGCCGAGAGGGCACCCGTGGCGCCGAGTCCCCCGCCGATCCAGGTTCCCGAGCCCGATGCCTCCGCTTCGGGCGGCGCCCCGAAGACGCGGGTCAGCGCACGCGGGCGGCTGCGCACCTACTTCCTCACCGGCATCATCGTGGCCGGACCGCTGGCGATCACCGCCTACATCACGTGGTGGTTCATCGCGCTGATCGATTCCTTCGTGAAGCCGCTCGTGCCGGCGAGCTACCTCCCGGATCATTACCTGCCGTTCTCGATCCCGGGGCTGGGCCTCGTCATCGCGTTCCTGGCGGTGACGCTGCTCGGCTTCCTCACGGCGAACCTCGTCGGCCGCTCGGTCATCGAGTTCGGGGAGGTGCTGCTGGCTCGTACCCCGGTGATCTCCGGGCTCTACAAGGGCCTGCGCCAGATCTTCGAGACGCTGTTCTCGGCCAACGGCACCTCGTTCCGCACGGTCGGGCTGGTGGAATTCCCCGTGAAGGGCACGTGGTCGGTGGTGTTCCTGTCCGCCCCCGCGGCACCCGACATCGAGGGGGCGCTGCGGGCCCGGGGCGCCGCCGCCGCCGACCTCGTCGGCGTCTTCCTGCCTTGCGCACCCAATCCCACCACGGGCTTCTTCTTCTACCTGCCCCGCGCCGAGGTGGTGGAACTCCACATCAGCGTCGACGACGCGGCCAAACTGGTGATGTCGGCGGGGGTGATCCAGCCGGAGGATCCGCAGGGCCGGCTCAATGCCATGGCGGCCTCCCTGCGGGCGGCCCAGCAGGCGGGGGGCCCGGCGCCGCAGCGGGAGCCCCAGGACGCGTAGGGCGGCCCGGCCGGCGACCGGCAGGCGGGCCCAGTTCATCCTCCAGCGCGTCCCGAGGCGCCGCGCAGCGGCGTCGATGGGTGTCCCACAGGTCCCGAGGGCGGCTGGAGGGATCCGTCGCGGCTGCTCCCGCGGTCCGGCACCGCGGGTGAGTCCTCGGGTCGGCTGAACACCGTCCGTGCCGATCCGACCCGCGACCGGGAACGATGATCGGCCACGAAAAAGGCCGTCCCGCGGCACGGGACGGCCCTGCTGGATGCTGCGATACGCCGAGGCTGCTCAGCGCTGCAGCGAGGCCGTCTGCGGCGCCAGGGTCGGGGGGGTCGCCTGCGCCACCGTCACGGCGCTGCGGGGGGTCGTCAGGCCCCAGCCGGCGGCGCATTGCAGGGTGAGGGCGAGGCCCAGCGCGATGCAGAGCCCGTTGGCGGCCAGCCAGAAGGGCCGGGCTGCCCGGCGCACGGCGGCCTGCAACTCGTCCGCGGTCCTGCCCGCCACCTCGGCGGCGCGATCCGAGATCGGCAACAGCCAGGGCTCGTTCGGCAGGGCTTGGATGCCGGCCATCTCGTGGGAGCCCGGCAGGTTTTGGAACAGTCCGTTCGACATGTCCGTCCTCCAGATTCGTCCGTGATGTCCCGGCTTACCGGGCCATTCGTTCATCTCCAGTTAAGGGAAGAATGTGGCTGATGCAAGGTCACGAAACCTGTCCGCAACCCGCCGGGCCGTCCGGCGGGCGCCGTCAAGCTTCCGCAGCGTCCCGCCAAGTCTCTGAAATCGCTGCCGTTTGCGGAGCGCCTGTGACATTGCCGCATCGGACTACTGATCCGGCCGATCGGAGACGCTGCCGGACCCGGCCGTTCATGAACGCCGGCCTTTCCTGAACGACACCGTTCAGGAACGCCGGGGTTTCCTGAACGGTGCCGTTCATCCCGCGCCGATCAGCCGGATCGCGGCCTCGCGCTCGAACAGGTAGAGCAGCACCCGCAGCGCCTGCCCGCGCGCGCTCTTCAGCCCGGGATCGCGCTCGACGATCATCCGGGCGTCGTCGCGGGCCGCTTCCAGCAGGGCACCGTCGCTCTCCAGCCGCGCCAGCCGGAAGGCGGCCAGCCCCGATTGCCGCGTGCCGAGCACCTCGCCCTCGCCGCGCAGCTTCAGGTCGGCCTCAGCGATGCGGAAGCCGTCCTCGCTCTCGCGCATCATCTCCAGTCGCGCCCGCGATACCTGCCCGAGGGGTCCCCGGTAGAGCAGCAGGCACGAGGAGGCCCTGGAGCCACGCCCGACCCGGCCCCGGAGCTGGTGCAGCTGCGCCAGCCCGAAGCGCTCCGCGTGCTCGATCACCATGATGGTGGCCTCGGGCACGTCGACCCCGACCTCCACCACCGTTGTGGAGACCAGCAGCTTTGTGTCGCCGGCCGCGAAGCGCGCCATGGCCGCGTCCTTCTCGGGCCCCGGCATCTTGCCGTGGATCAGCCCGACCGCGTCGCCGAAATGCTGCTTCAGGTCGTCGAACCGCTCGGCCGCGGCGGCGAGGTCGATGAACTCGGATTCCTCCACCAGCGGGCAGATCCAGTAGACCCGCTCGCCCCCGGCGATCGCCCGGGCGAGGCCCGCCACCACCTCGTCGATCCGCTCGGTCGGGAGCGTGATCGTGCGGATCGGCTGCCGGCCCGCGGGCTTCTCGTCGAGGATCGACACGTCCATGTCGCCGAAGAAGGTCAGCGCCAGGGTGCGGGGGATCGGCGTCGCGGTCATGACCAGGAAGTCCACCGCCTCGCCCTTGGCGCCGAGCGCGAGGCGCTGGTGCACGCCGAACCGGTGCTGCTCGTCCACCACCGCGAGGCCGAGATCGCGGAAGGTCACCGCCTCCTGGAACAGGGCGTGGGTGCCGACGAGGATGTCGATCTCGCCCGCGGCGAGGTCGGCGAGGGTGTTCTTGCGCTCCGCGGCCCGGTCGCGGCCGGTCATCAGGCGCAGGCGCAGGCCGCCGGCCAGGGGCTGAAGCCTCTCGAAATGCTGGCGCGCCAGGATCTCGGTGGGCGCCATCAGCGCCGCCTGCCGCCCGGCCTCGACCGCGGATGCCGTGGCGAGCAGCGCCACCGCGGTCTTGCCGGAGCCGACGTCGCCCTGGAGCAGGCGCAGCATCCGGCGCGGAGCCGCGAGGTCGGCGCGGATCTCCGCCACGGCCCGGGCCTGGGCGCCGGTCAGCGCGAAGGGGAGGGCGGCCTCGATGCGGGCGCTCAGGGCGCCGTCGCCGGCATTGACCCGGCCGGCCTTGCGCCGCTGGCGGGCGCGCAGGAGCGCCAGGGCCAGCTGCGAGGCCAGGAGCTCGTCGTAGGCCAAGCGCCGCCGGGACGGCGTCGCGGGCGGCGCCTGGAGCGGGTCCTCGGCCTTGGGGGGCGCCTCCTCGGGGCGGTGCTCCAGGCGGAGCGCGTCCGCGAAGGCGGGGAGGCGGTTCTTCTCCAGCCACGCCGGATCCTGCCATTCCGGCAGAGTCGGCAGGCGGTCGAGGGCGGAGACCGCGAGCTTGTTGATCGCCCGCGAGGTCAGGCCCTCGGTGGCACCGTAGACGGGCTCGACGGCGGGCAGCGCGGCCAGACCCGCCTCGTCCACGATCCGGGACGGGTGGACCATCTGGCGGGTGCCGTCCCAGAGGTCGATGCGGCCGGTGATGTAGCGGTGCGCGCCGAGCGGCAGCATCTTCTCCACGCGGGCCCGGGGCATGCCGAAGAAGACCAGGGAGATGTCGCCGGAGGCATCCTCCACCCGCACCCGGTGCGGGCGCCGGCCCGGTCCGATCTGGGCCGGGCGATGCTCGACCACGGTGACGCCGAGGGTCACCGGCCCCCCCGTAGGCGCCTCGCTGACCGAGCCCATGAGCTTCCGCGCAACGCCGCCCTGGGGCAGGTGGAACAGCAGGTCGACCACCCGGGCCTCGCGCTCGGGGGTGCCGAGCAGCTTCTCGATGAGCGGCGCCATCTTCGGCCCGATCCCCGGCAGGGACCGGGCCGGCGCGAAGAGCGGATCGAGGATGCTGGGGCGCAGGATCGGCGGGGCCGCCTCGGGCGCGCGGGCACCCGACCCATCCGGCGCCTCTAGCGCTTCGGGGTCCTTCAAGGCCGGGTCCTGAGGAGCGCGTGCATCTGTCATGGGGGTTCGGCGGACATGGTGCCGGAGGCGCCTTATCATCCGGTGCATCCCGGCGCGCCAGTGCGTCGTGGTGGAGACCGAGGTGGAAGACCGATTCCCATGGCGCGCGACTTCCTGCCGGGTTTCGACCGGCACCGGATCGAGACCGCCCCCGGCGTGACGATCCACGCCCGCTCGGCCGGGTCCGGGCCGCCAGTGCTTCTGCTGCACGGCCACCCGCAGACCCTGTCCACGTGGCTCCACGTCGCCCCGCGCCTGGCCGGGAGCCGGACGGTCGTGGCCTTGGACCTGCGCGGCTACGGCGATTCGTCCAAGCCCCCGGGCGGAGAGCGGCACGAAGGCTACGCCAAGCGCGCCATGGCGGCCGACGCGGTGGCGGTGATGCGGGCGCTCGGACACGGCCGCTTCGCCGTGGTGGGCCACGACCGGGGCGGGCGCGTCGCCCACCGGCTCGCCCTGGACCATCCCCAGTCCGTCGAGCGGATCGCCCTGTTCGACATCGCCCCCACCGCGACCATGTACGCGCGGACCGACAAGGCCTTCGCGACCCGCTACTTCTGGTGGTTCTTCTTCATCCAGCCCCATCCCCTGCCGGAGACGCTGATCGGAGCCGATCCGGGCTATTTCCTGCGCCACCATGTCGAGGGCCAGTCGAAGACCCCCGGATCGACACCGCCGGACCTCTTCGCCGAGTACCTGCGCTGCTATTCGGACCCCGCCTGCCGCCACGCGATCTGCGAGGATTACCGGGCGGCAGCGGGGATCGACCTGGAGCACGATGCCGCCGATGCGCAGGCGCGCGTCACGGCGCCGCTCCTGGCCCTCTGGGGGGCGAGGGGCACGGTCGGCCAGACCTACGACGTGCTGGAGACGTGGCGCGAGAAGGCCACCGCCGTCTCGGGCCGGGCGCTCGATTGCGGCCACACCCTCCAGGAGGAGCGGCCGGACGAGGTCCTGTCCGAGCTGGCGGCGTTCCTGGGCTGACGGTCTGCGGCACCGTGGCAACGGGCCGCCGGACTTGGCAGGCCCGGTGGAAGGCGCAGATACGGTGATCCGCCGGGCTCGCCCCCTGCGTCCCCGGTTGACGGATTGGGCACCGCCGTGCTCGCGAGCGGGGCGAGGCGCCGACGGGCGGCCGCATCGGCCGACGATTACAGCCGGGATCCTATGGAAGCCCCGGCGCCAGACTTTGCCAAGCGGGACGCCTCAATCGTGCAGGACACCCTAACCGACGACGCCACCCCACGCTTCGACGTCGCCGTGGTCGGGGCCGGGGCCGCGGGCCTCGCCGCAGCCCTGGCCATCGCCCGGGAGGGGATCGCGACGGCGCTGGTCGGCCGCCACGCCCCCGTGGCGGACGGGCGGACCGTGGCGCTCCTCGACGGCTCGGTGCGCTTCCTGGCGGCGCTCGGCGCCTGGGAGGCGGTGGCGCCGCACGCGAGTCCGCTCTGCACCCTGCAGATCATCGACGACACCGGCAGCCTGTTCCGGCCACCGCCGGTGCGCTTCCAGGCCGCCGAGATCGGCCTCGACGCCTTCGGGTGGAACGTCGAGAGCGCGCGCTTGGTCGAGAGTCTGCGCGCCCGCGCCCGGGTCCAGGCGAACCTGACCCTGGTCGAGGCCGATTCCACCGCCGCCGTACCGGGGGAGGCGGTCACCCGCATCGCCCTGGCGGAGGGCGGCGCGGTCGCGGCGCGGCTGGTCGTGGGCGCCGACGGGGGACGCTCCCCGCTCCGCGCCGCGAGCGGCGTGCGCGTCCGCGACTGGACCTATCCGCAGAGCGCGATCACCACGATCCTGGCCCATGACCGCCCGCACCGGGACGTCTCGACGGAGTTCCACACCCGGTCGGGCCCGTTCACCCTGGTGCCCCTTCCGGGCGGCCACCGCTCCAGCCTGGTCTGGGTGACCGGGGAGGGCGCGGCCCGGAGGCTGGCCGCCCTCGACGATGCCGCCCTGGGGCAGGCGGTGGAGCGGCAGGCCCGGGCGATGCTCGGTGCCATGCGGGTCGACGGCCCCCGCGGCCTCGTGCCCATGCGCGGGCTCGCGGTGGCGAGCCCCGTGGCGCAGCGGCTGGCGCTGATCGGCGAGGCGGCCCATGTGTTCCCGCCGATCGGCGCACAGGGGCTGAATCTCGGCCTGCGCGACGCCGCGACCTTGCGCGACGTGGTGCTGGACGCCGCCCGGGACGGCCGCGATCCGGGTGCCCGCCCGGTGCTCGACGCCTATGCCCGCGCTCGCCGGGTCGACACGGCGGCGCGCACCGCCGCGGTGGACCTCCTCAACCGCAGCCTGCTGACCGACCTGATGCCGGTGGACGCGCTCCGCGGGCTCGGCCTGCTGGTGATGGGGCAGCTCGGGCCGCTGCGGCGGCTGGTGATGCGGGAGGGCGTGGTGCCGCGGCTCGGCGCGCCGGAGCTGATGCGCGGGACGCGCTGACGGGCTCGCGCCCGACCGGTATGCGCGCGCTTCGATGAACGCGTCCGGCGTGTCGTGGAGCCGATGATCCCGGCGCGCGGAGCGAGCGTCCGCTCAGAGATCCGGCTGAGCGGCCACGTAGGCGCCGAGGCGGGTGGCGAGGTCGACCGGGCCGCCGAAGCGGGCTCCGCCCGAATCGCCGATCAGGATGACGGGAATGCCGCTGTCGCGAAGCTGGGAGCGCAGGCGGGCGGCCCGGCGGGCATAGGCGGGATCGCGGCGCGTTGGAGCCTGGAGCAGCACCGCGGCGGGACGGGCGATCACGGCCAGCACATCGTCCGCCGCCTCCATCGAGGCGGTGACACTCGCGTAGCCCAGGTTGGCAAGCTCGCCCGATAGGGACCGGTCCACGGCGCGAACGCCGTCGTCGACCACGAGCACTTGTTGCAGCGCACCCATGAGCTTGAGCGGTACTCCATCCGGCACAGCTTGGAAAGGTAGCCGTGACTACAATCCGTTGCAGAACCCGCGAGGGGGCGGTTCGGATCCGTCGAGCCGTGTGCAGATGCGAGATTATACGGTACGCCTGAGCGTGGGATGAACCGCGGATCGGCGGACGTTCAGCCGGCCGCGTTATCGGGGTCCCCCTGCGCGAGGAGGACGGGGCGGCCCGTCTCGCGCCACGTATCCGCGTCCGGCTCGGGCACGTCGCCGCGGTGCAGCGGTGCCACCGCGCAGGCGGGACCACGATAGGCCAGGCTTCCGTCGGCGCCGCGGGCGAGGGCCAGAAGGGCGCGGGGGAGGGGGGCCCGGTCCGGGAAGGCCAGGGTCGCGGCGAGGTCGCGCAGGCCGGGGCGGGTGATCACGGCCTCCTCGCCGAGAGTGAGCGAGTCGAGTCGCTGCGGTGCCGCGAAGCCGGGAGTGGCCCACAGGTGCGCTGGCGCCCGGTGGACCACGTTGAGGGCGCGCACGGTCCAGGGCAGGGGCAGCGCGGCGAGCGCCGGCTCGATCCGGGCGGGCGCGACGAGTCGGGTCGGCACCGGCCGCAGCAGGGCGGCGCGGAAGCCCGCCTCGTCGAAGGGAATCACCGTCTCGAGGCCGGCGCCCACCGTCAGCGCGGCGCCGAGGCCGGTCACGAGGCCGCGCAGATCGTGGGCCGGCAGCAGCGTCAGGATCCGCTCGTCTGCGGTCAGCGGCAGGGCATCGAGATGCGCCGCGATGGCGGCCGCGAGCGCGGCCGCGGGTCGGTAGACGGGCCGATCCGGCTCGCCGCCCTCGAACGTCACGAGGCCGAGGCTCGGGCCCGGCGCGGCCACGCCGCGCTCCAGGGCCATCGCATCGAGGCTGATCACGCCGTCCGGCACGCCGGGGCCGAACGCGGCGAGGTAGCGCAGGTTGAACTGGCGCATGGCCGCCCGGGTGAGATTCTCCGCGGGCCGGCGCTCGCCCCGGCGCCCCTCCGTCAACACGCCGACGAGCCCGGTGGTCTCGATCCCGGCCGCGAGCTGCTCGTCATCCCAGGACGCCGGCATCGCACAGGGCAGGTGGCCGGCTGTCTCGACGGCGAGGTGGGCCAGCGCCGCTTCGGCGCCCCCGGAGAACCACAGGCCGATCCGGCTGCCGGCCGGCAGGCGCCATCCGCCGATGCCGCGGGCGAGCCGGCCGACGATCTCTGCGGCGGCCGCGTAGGTCCAGACGATCGGCGGACGCCCGCACCAGCCGGCCCGGTCGCCCGAATCACGCAGGGCCGTGCGCTGCGGGGCGGCGTGCGCCGCCGCGAACAGGCAGGCGGCCAGCCCGCCACGCGGCCCCTCGGCCCGCGCGAACGCGTCCGCCGCGGCGTCGGCCGTCCTCTCCGCCACCGCGAACGCACTCAACCCGCCGCCCCCCACCGATATTGCAGATCCTGCGGCATGGTCGGCCGATTAGGGTTAACCGACCGCTAAGTCCGGCACGACCGCACGGACCGGCCCTGCGCCGACCGGGCGGCGGACCCCGCCCGTGCGGCTGCCGCAGGGCCTCAGCCGGGTCGATCACGCGCTCGTGCGACGCGGCGCTTGCGGACGGGCGGGCGCGGGCCTATCGGGGGCCGGCCGCGGCTTGGCGGGTGCTGACGTGCCCGCCAAGCCGCGGTGTCAAGCCGCGGTGTCATGCCTTCGCCGCATTCCAGGGGAAAGGCAGGCCGCCCGGTCAGGGCGGGAGATGCGCGCCTCCGGGCGCCGGTCCCGCTCCACGACCGGATCCGTTCATCCGGAGCTCCGGGAGGCACGCCATGGCGGCGCGCACCCGGTCGGTCCGGCGGACCTGCCGCCCGGCGGGCTCCGCATCCTGCCAGCCACACCACGTCTCTTCCAAGGGGTCAGAGCCGATGTCCTTCACCCGCTCCGCGACACGCGCGCGCGCTGCCCTCCTCGGCCTCGCCGGCCTCGGCCTCGCGGCCGCGCCGGCCCTGGCACAGCCGAAGAAGCCGGCCGCCGCACCGGCCCCGACCGCGCCGGCCCCGGCAGCGCCGGGCACCCCGGCGGCCAACACCCCGGCCGCCCAGACCGGTCCGCAGATCGTGACGGTCAAGTCCGAGCCGAGCCAGGCCGACTGGACCAAGGTGTGCGGCAAGGATCAGAACTCGGGCACAGACATCTGCTACACGACCCGCGACTTCGTGTCCGACCAGGGCCAGCCCGTGCTGGCCGTGGCGGTCTACGAGATGAAGAACGCCGCCCAGAAGCAGGACGTGCGGGTGATCCGCTACCTGCTGCCCCTCGGCCTCCTGCTGCAGCCCGGCATCCGCTTCAACGTCGACGGCCAGACCCCGACGGCCGGCCGCTTCGCGGTCTGCTTCCCGAACGGCTGCTTCGCCGAGGCCGGCGGCGTCGATGCCAGCGTCGTCGCGGGGATGAAGAAGGGCACGACCCTCAACGTCTCGGTCCAGAACCAGACCCAGCGTGAGGTCACCTTCGCGGTGCCGCTCGCCGGCTTCGGCAAGGCCTTCGACGGCCCGGCCGTGGACCCGAAGGTGCTCGAGGAGCAGCAGAAGAAGCTCCAGGCCGAGTTGGAGAAGCGCTCCGAGGACATGCGCAAGAAGCTCGAGCAGCAGGGTGGCGCCGCCGGCGGCACGGCTCCGGCGGCCGGCGGCGCGGCTCCGGCCGCGAAGTAAAACCGTTCCGCATCGGCCCGCCGCGAGCGGGCCGGCTTCAGGGGCCGGGCCGCGAGGTCCGGCCCCGCGCGTTCGCGGCGCCTGTCGGATCCCCGTCGGCCCCGGACCGGCAGCACGAACAGCACGCGCGGATCCTGATCCGGCAGGTGATCCCGGGCCTCCGGCAATGCGTGGCCAGTCCGGCCTGCGTCAGGCAGCAGGCCGCCCGGCAGGCGTTGCGGGATGCCGCCTCAAGGTTCGAGGAAGTGGACGCCGTTCACACCGGCGCGTCGCCGGGCGCGATCCGGACGTCGCGGCGTGAGGGGAACCTCTGCGGCCCGTGGACCTTCGCCGCGCCGCGCCACTGCCCCTCTCGGTCATGACCCCGGCATCCGGGAACAGGCCGGCCTTGATCAGTTCCCCCATCCGGGCGTGCCGATCCGCTTCGTGGCCGCGTCGATCGTGTCGACGGGCAAGGGGGTTCGGGGGCGGGCCGCGCGGGACGGCAGGCCCGTGGCCTCGCGCGCACCCACTACGGCGCGCGCCTCCCATTCCGGCGCTATCGGCCGGCCATCGACCGTGGCGGTGACGCCGACGTAGTTCGCCGTCCGCGGGATCGGGCCGCGCGAGGGTCGAGACGCGGAGCCCGCGTCCGTCGACCGGCGGCAGCGGGAAGGCGATCCGCACCGGACGCGGATCCCCCGCCGCGTTGCGGACCTGGTGAGATACGGTGATCCGGCCGCGGGCGATCGACAACTCCTCGCGCCAGCGCAATCCCGGGCCCGCGCGACGCGGCGCAGCCCCTGGCGCGGGCCGGGAGACAGAGGAATCCGGCGACCAGTTGCGCCGCGGCGCCCGGAGAGCCGCGGTGGCGAGGCGGGCTCGGAGGACATGGCGACGGGGCCGCCCGACGGCGTCCGCCGTGGCAGGAGCCCACCACGGTGGGCCTGCCGGGCCCGTCTGCAGCCCCTCGCGGGACCACGTCCGCTCAGTTCGTGGCGCGATCGCGCATGTGGTAGGCGCCGGCATCGTCGCGCACGAACATCTCGGCGATGGCGGCGTGTCGCAGGGCCTCCCCCGACGTATCGGGCAACAGGTTCTGCTCCGACACGTAGGCGACGTACTCGGTCTCGGCGTTCTCGGCCAGCAGGTGGTAGAAGGGCTGATCCTTGCGCGGCCGCACCTCCTCGGGGATCGACAGCCACCATTCCTCGGTGTTGTCGAAGACCGGATCAACGTCGAAGACGACACCCCGGAACGGGTAGATCCGGTGGCGCACCACGGCGCCGATCGCAAACTTCGCGGTTCTCAGTGTTACGTCCATCATGGTTCAGTCCGTCCAGACTGGACAGATAGGTGCGATGATCGAGCCTGTCACCGGGCGTGGACTGATCCTTCGGCATCGGCGGCGCGGAGCGGCAAGTCCCGGGGACGATCGCCTCGGGGCTACCCGCCGACCCGAAGACGACCTGACCGCATCGAGGCCCCGGCCCTCGATGCGCCTGAGTCGGCCCGGACCGCACGGGACCCTCGGGGCCTGAACGCGGCTCCCTCCGGCCCCGGCGATGTCCGAGCGGGAGGGAAGGCAGACCCTCGCAGGCCATCCCGGCCCCTCCCGGACCCTCGACTCGAAGCCCCGTGCCGGGCGGATCAGCCTCCCTGGCCGCCGCGCCATGCGTGACCGAACGAGAGGACTAACGCGCGCGCTGAAACGTCTTGAGAGAAAAGCGGCAGAATTACCAGTCACGATGCCGTGCAGAACAAGCAATTTCACGAGCTCTTCAAAAACACAATGCGCAGCATTATCTCACTGTCCTGGCCACGACACGGGGAACATCTATGATAAAGGAAGCCGTCAAGAAGGTTTTACCGAATGGCATGAAGCACAATATTCATAAGCTGTCAGCGAAGATCGCGCAATCGCGGGAGGCGAGCCGAAACCGCGACAAGTCTGCGCGCGAGGTGTTCTCGGAGATTTACGCGAAGGCAAAATGGGGCGGGGCCGTCGGAGGCATCAACTCGGGTTCAGGCTCCTACGGCCCCGCGGCGGAACTGTACATTCACAACATAAATCGATTTATACAGTCGCACGCTGTCAAGAGCGTCCTGGATATCGGCTGCGGTGACTTCTCCATTGGAAGCCGCCTGATATGTGACGATTATACGGGCATTGACGTTGCGCAATCGGTCGTCGACAGGAACAATGCCGAATATTCCTCGGACGGGCGCCGCTTCGCATGCCTGGACGCCGCGGGACCGGCCGATCTTCCCAGGGCCCAGCTGTGCCTCATTCGGCAAGTACTTCAGCACTTGTCAAATCAGCAGGTCACGGCCATTCTTCGAAAATTCTCGCCATTCGAGTTCGTTATCTTGACGGAGCACCAGCCGGCAGCGTGCGATTTCAGGTCTCATAACAGGGATATCGTGCATGGAAGCAACACGCGTCTGGCTTACGGGTCGGGTTTGTATTTTGACAAGCCTCCCTTCAACTTGAAAACCGATCTTCTATTCGAGCATGCCGGGGACCTGACATCGCACAACATGTACGATAGAGGTTTGATCAGAAGTTTCCTCGTTCAGAATTCCCAGTGATGTGTCCGCTCACGACCGTACGGGTGCCCCCCGCTGAGGCCGCGGTCGCCCGCCGGATTGCCCGCGTGACGTCGGGTTCGCGGATCCGGTTCCGCGGGTGACGCACGACCGCGACGGGGCGCCATCCGCCGTTCCGCACCCGGGTAGAGCGGATCCGGCCGCGGCGATCGCACAGCGCAGGCCGGCACGCCCGGCCTCCCCGGTCCGGATGCGGCCAGCGGCGCGGTGCGGACGACGCGCCCGTGACGGAGGCGCGTCGCGGATCTCTCCTAGGGAATCCGGATCCCGAGGTCCGCGGCGATGGACCGGGCCGTGGCCTCGCGCCGGGCGGTGATGTCGGCAGCCGCGGCCCGCGCCCGCTCCACGATGGCGGGCGGCGCGGTCCGCGGGGTCCCGCTGTCGAAGGGCGGCTCGGGGGCGTACTGCATGCCGAGCTGGATCGCCTGGGCGGCCTCGTCCCCGCGCAACGCGGCGGCGAGCCGCAGCGCCCCGTCGATTCCCGCGGTGACGCCGGCCGCGAAGACCCAGGTGCGGCCGTCGGCGTCGCAGTCGATCACGACGCGCTCATCCACCGGCTCGGCTCCGAACCAGGGCAGCAGATGGGCCGCGTTCCAGTAGGTGGTCGCCCGTCGCCCCACGAGGAGGCCGGCGGCGCCGAGGAGCAGGGCGCCTGTGCAGACCGACAGGACGTGGCCGGCCCCCGCCGCCTGATCGCGGATCCAGCCGAGGAGGTCGGCGTCGCGCATCAGCGCCTCCTGGCCCTGGCCGCCCGGCACGTGGAGTACGTCGAGGCGCGGGGCGTCGGCGAGGACGGCGTCCGGCAGGATCCGGAGGCCGCGGACGTCGCGGACGGGCTCAAGACTCGGCCCGTAGACCCGATAGGTGCTGTTGGGCACCCGCGACAGGACCTCGAACGGGCCGGTGAGGTCGATCTGGTCCAGCCCCTCGAACAGGAGCGAGCCGATCTGAAGATGGGTGTCGGGCGGGATCATGCCGAAATCTCCGTGGTGGACAGGCGGCTTCTAGCGCGTCACAGTTTGGCCGAGATGCCAAAGACCCCTCGTTTTCCGCCAAATCTTCCGCGACCCGTGGAGGTGCTGGCCTTCCCGGCGGTGCAGCTCCTCGACGTGGCCGGGCCCCTCCAGGTTTTCGCCACCGCCAACGAGCACGCCGGCGTCGGCACCCCCTACGCGCCGCTCGTGGTCTCGGCCGGAGACCTGACGCTCACCGCGTCGGCGGGCCTGCGGTTGATTGCCGACCCGCTGCCGGCCTCCGACGCGCCGGTGGACACGCTGGTGATCGCCGGCGGTCCCGGCGTCACGGCCGCCTGCGCCGATCCCGCCCTGGTGGACTGGGTCCGGATCCGCGCCGGGCGGGCGCGCCGGGTGGCCTCGGTCTGCACCGGCGCGTTCCTGCTCGGTGCAGCGGGCCTCCTCGACGGGCGGCGGGCCGTCACCCACTGGAAGCATTGCGGGGCGCTCGCCGCGCGCTATCCGCGTGCCCGGGTCGAGCCGGATCCGATCTTCGTGCGGGACGGCCCGGTCTGGTCCTCGGCGGGGATCACGGCGGGCATCGACCTGACGCTGGCGCTGGTGGAGGAGGATCTCGGCCGCGCGACCGCCCTGGCGGTGGCGCGGCACCTCGTGATGTTCCTCAAGCGCCCGGGCGGACAGGCGCAGTTCAGCGCGGCGCTCGCCCTGCAGGCGGGGGAGGCGCGGTTCGGGACGCTGCACGCCTTCATCGCCGGGAACCTCGCGGGCGACCTGTCGCTGCCGGCGCTCGCCGCGGCGGCCGGGATGAGCGAACGCAGCCTCAGCCGGCACTACCGGGAGGCGACCGGCCTCACCCCGGCCAGGGCCGTGGAGCGCCTGCGGGTGGAGGCCGCCCGGCGCGCGCTCGCCGAGACGGCGCAGCCCGTGAAGCGCATCGCCCGCACCTGCGGCTTCGGCTCCGAGGAGACTCTGCGGCGCAGCTTCCTGCGGCACGTCGCGGCGACGCCGCAGGAGTACCGGGCACGGTTCGGCGGGTGAGGGGCTCGGGCGGTCTCGCGGCGTTCGAGGGCCGCCGGGATCGTCCGGCGCAGGCCCTCGCGATGGTCGGGGAGGTCCGCATTCGGGATGCGGAGCAGGGCGAAGCAGGCACGGTCGACGACGAACCGGTCGACCGGGTGCCGGTACTTCCGCCGTCCAGGGCCCGGTTCCGGAGAACGCGCCGGAGCTTGGCCTCGGCCGACATCCGGGTGCGGCGCAGAGTGCGGGATCGATCTGCTCGCCGCCCGGCTCCGACAGTCCGATCGCGGATCCTGCCGACGATACGGATGCGTCGCTGGTGCGGGCCTGATCCGACGAACCGCTCGGGTCAGCGATGACACGCCCAGGCCAGCGCAACCCGCCCCGTTCCCGCGTGGGAGAGGGGACGGGTCGTGGCAGCCGCTCAGCCCAGATTGTAGACCGCCGCCAGCTCCGGATCCTTCGCGGCCACCAGCTTGGCGAGGTCGACGATGACCTTGGCCTGCTTCCACGTGGCGTCATCCTGCATCTTGCCGTCGAGCATCACCGCGCCCGTGCCGTCCGGCATGGCCTCCACGATCCGGGCCGCGAAGGCGACCTCGGCCGGGTCGGGGGCGAAGACCCGCTTGGCGATCGCCACCTGGCTCGGGTGCAGCGTCCAGGCGCCGGCGCAGCCCATCAGGAAGGCGTTGCGGAACTGCGCCTCGCAGGCATCGCCGTCGGAGAAGTCGCCGAACGGGCCGTAGAAGGCCTTGATGCCGTTGGCCATGCAGGCATCGACCATCCGAGCGATGGTGTAGTGCCAGAGATCCTGCTGGGCCGTGGCCCGCGGCGCGTCGCCGGAGGGATCGCTCAGCACCCGGTAATCCGGGTGGCCACCGCCGACCCGGGTGGTCTTCATGCCGCGCGACGCAGCGAGATCCGCCGGTCCGAGGCTCATGCCGTGCATCCGCGGCGAAGCCGACGCGATGGCGTCGACATTGGCCACGCCCTCGGCGGTCTCCAGGATCGCGTGGACCAGGATCGGCTTCGTCACGCCGTGGCGCGCCTCGAGCTGGGCGAGCAGCTGGTCGATGTAGTGGATGTCCCACGGTCCCTCGACCTTGGGCACCATGACGACGTCGAGCTTGTCCCCGACCTCGGCCACGATCGTGAACAGGTCGTCGAGAATCCAGGGCGAGTTGAGGGCGTTGATCCGGGTCCAGAGGCCGGTGCCGGTGGCGGCGAAGTCGGTGGCCTGCGCCATGGCCACGAAGCCCTTGCGGGCCGCCTCCTTCTGGTCGGCGGGAACCGCGTCCTCCAGGTTGCCCAGCACCACGTCGACCGTGCCGGCGAGCTCCGGCACCCGGGCGCGGACCTTGTCGTTGTGCGGCGGCACGAAGTGGATCATCCGCTCCAGCCGCACCGGCAGCTCGCGGAACGGGGCCGGCGCGCCGGTGGCGAGGGGCTGGAAGAAGCGGCGGGGCAGTTTCATCGGGGGCCTCTTGTACGGGGCTGGCGTTCGGCCCCGTTAAGGCAGGCTTGGGCGTGCGCGTAAAGCCGCGCCGTGCGGAAGTGCCCTTGGACTTCCGACGCAGCCGCTCACCCGCGCCGGCCGGGACGATCGACCATGCCGACCCGACTGCCGAAGAAATCGCCGCTGCTGCCGGCCACCACCACGAGGCGCCGGACCTCGCCCCGCAGGAAGGCCTGCAGGAAGCGGTTATAGTCGCGGAACGAGACGCAGCCGTTCGATGCGCCCGGCTGACGCAACATGTAGGTGTGAGCCAACAGACCGTCGCGTCCGTGGATCGCACCGCTGCCGCCGACCGGGGTGAGGCGGATCGCCCGGACGCCGTGGAACAGGCGCTCGCGCTCGGTCAGCGTGTAGGTTCCGGGCGGCGTCGAGCCGCGCATGCGCAGGTGGACGTAGCGCGGGTTGTCCATCGCGGGCCCGAGACCGGAATGGGCCTCCAGCACCTCGCCCGAGGGCAGCGTCACCGTGCGGGCGGTGATGTCGTAGACCGCGGTGCCGCCCACGGATTCGGGCGCCGGGCTGATCCGGGTGCGCGGGGCCTCCTGGGGCAGGGCGTCGGGGCTGGCATAGGCCAGGACTTGCCGGGCGTCCTGCCGGGCGTCCTGCCGGGCGTCTTGACGAGCGTCCGGCCGGGATGCGGCGTCGACGCCGAAGAGCTTCTCGAAGAAGGAGGGCTCCTCGGCCATCGCGGCGCGGAACACGTCGCGGGTGCGGGGCAGGGTGCGGGCGGCCAGCCGGGCAGCCGGGACGGCGGGCGGACGACGCAGCTCGGGGGGCCGCGCCACCGGCAGGGGCACGAGGGCCGCGGGCGTCGGCGCGGCCTCGGCGATCCGCACCTGCGGCTCCGGCGCCTTCGCGGCCTGGGCGACCCTCGGCTGGACATCGCTCGGCTGAACATCCCGGGCCTGCGCGGCTCGGGCCTGCTCCGCCCTGGCGACTTGCCGGGCGATCGCGCGGATCGCGGGCGGCGGTTCGGCGGCGGCGACCAGGAAGGCGGGGGCGGGGGGGGCCTCGTCCCCGAAGGTCTGAGCGGCGGCAGGGCCCAGGGTGGGGCTCGGATCGAGCATCCAGGCGACGCTCAGGCGCGGCGCCGGGCTCTGGGCCGTCGCCGGGGTGAGCCGGAGCGCGGGCGCGGGCTCCGCGGCGGCAAGAGTCGGCCGCTCACCGGCGGGAAGCGGATCGTGCGGCGGGGTGAGCATGGCCCAGCCGGCGAGGGTCACGGCCGTCAGGGTGATCAGCCCCGTCAGCCGGGCCCGGCGGCGGGCACGCCGCATGGCGCTCGGGTAGGGGGCCCGTGTCCGGACGACCGGATCGTAGACGGTCTCCACGTAGGTGATGCGCGAGGGCGCCGTGCGAACGGGCTCCGCGGCGCGGTACGCGGGTGGGGACATCGCAGCCTGGGCCATTCGGGAACTCGCGCACGCGCCTCCCCGCGGGCAGCCGCCGCCGTTCACCCGCGGAAGCCGTTTCCGCGCGCGTGGCCTGGGTTGCCCAAATGGGAAGGACATCAACCGTCCGTCCCATTAAGCGTCCCTATGGTTAAGTCTTGCTGAAGACGCCCTGTCGTCCGCGAAGACGCGATCAGGTCGCCGTCCCGGGCGCCTCCATGGGCCCGTGCCACCGCGCCACCAGGACACAGAGCACGGCCACCGGCACGCCGATCAGCGACGTGCCGACGAAGAACCACGTGAACCCGGTCCACTCGATCACGAAGCCCGAGAACCCGGCGAGCAGGCTGCCCGGCAGGGCGCAGAGGGACGTGAGCAGGGCGTACTGACTCGCCGCGTGGGCGGTCGCCGAGAGCCGCGACATGTAGGTGATCAGCACGATCGACGCGAAGGCGTAGGCGAAGCCGTCGATCCCCACCGTCAGCGCGAAGGTCCAGAACGCTGCCCCGCCATGGCCCCCGTGCCAGGCGAGGTAGGCCAGCGCGAGGTGCGAGGCGGAGGCCGTCACGGTGCCGATGAGCAGGCTCGCCATCATGCCGATCCGGGGGATGATGGCGCTGGCCAGGAAGGTGCCGCCGAGCGCGATCCAGAAGCCGAACAGCTTGGTCACCGTGGCGATGTCGGTATTGGAATAGCCGAGCGTCTTGAACAGCGGGATCGCCATGGCGCTCGAGACGTAGCCGGGCATCCGGAAGCCGGCGACGAGGGCCAGGACCGGCACGGCGAGGGGTCCGAGCCGGGCGAGGAGGTCGCGGATCGGCGCCCAGACGGTCTCGACGAAACCGCCGGTCGCCGGCGTCTCGGGGGCGGGGGGCTCGGGGGCGAGCAGCGCCGCGATCGTCCCGGGGGCCATCAGCGCGGCCATGCACAGGTAGGCGGCGCGCCAGCCATAGGCGTCGGAGAGGTAGAGGGCGCCGGCGCCCGCCGCGAGGTTGCCGATCCGGTAGCCGATCTCCGACCAGGACGACATCAGCGCCTGCTGCTCGGGGGGCGCGGCGGTGATGCGCCAGCCGTCGATCACCACATCCTGGGTGGCGCCCGCGACGCCGAGCGCCAGGGAGAAGGCCACCGTCCAGGCGAGCCAGTGCGCCGGGTCGCCGAAGGCGATGCCGGCCAGCGCCAGGGCCACCAGAATCTGCGTGGCGACGATCCAGCCCCGGCGCCGCCCCAGCCAGCGGCCCAGCAGCGGCGCGTCGTGCCGGTCGAGGAACGGCGCCCAGAGGAACTTGAGCTTGTACGCGATGGTCAGTTCGCTCATCAGCCCGATCGTGGCGAGCGGCACCTTCGCCTGGACGAGCCACGCCGATTGGGTCGCGTAGACCAGCAGGAACGGGATCCCCTGCGCGAAGCCGAGGCCCAGCACCGCGGCCACGCGCCGGTCGGTGAACAGGGGGGTGAGGAAAGCGCCCGGCGCGGCCCTCACCGGCTCGGGCGCGCCGGTGACCTGCGCCGGGTTTGCCATCCACGCGTCTCCTGAGTCGCGGGGCAGGAGAGAGCAGAGATGCGCTGCCGGCGCAACGATCGCGCGACCGTCGCAACCTCCCCCTTCATCCTGAGGTGACCGCGAAGCGGGCCCCAACGGAGGCTTCCAGAAGCCGCCGCGGTCCCTGGAGGGCTCCTGCGAGGCGGCTTCGCCGCACCTCAGGCTGAAGGGGGGGGGTTGGGAGGGGCGTCGCGCGCGCCGCCCGTCACGCCGCCTTCTTGCCCCGCTCGGCGATCTTCACGAGGCTCCGCAGCACCTCGGTGGCGGTCTTGAGCCGTGCCGGGACCGTGGTCAGTTCGCGCACGAACACCACGCTCATGTCGGGCCGCACCTTCGCGAACGACGCCTGCTCGGCCACGTAGGCCACCAAACCCTGCGGGTTGGCGTAGGACTTGTCGCGGAAGTGGACCACCACGCCCTTCGGTCCGGCCTCGACCTTCTCGATGTTGGCCTTGAGGCAGAGGATCTTGATCGTGCCGATCTTGAGGAGCTGCTCCACCTCCGGCGGCAGCGGTCCGAACCGGTCGATCATCTCGGCGCCGAAGCTCTCCATCTCGGCATCGTCCTGAAGGGTGGCGAGGCGCCGGTAGAGGGCGAGCCGGACGCCCAGATCCTCGACGTACTCCTCCGGGATCGTCACGGGCGCGCCGAGCGCGATGGTCGGCGACCACGCCTCCTCGGGCACGTCCTCGATGCCGGCCTTCAGCGCCGTGACCGCGTCCTCCAGCATCTGCTGGTAGAGCTCGTAGCCAACCTCCTTGATGTGGCCCGACTGGGCGTCGCCCAGCAGGTTACCGGCACCGCGGATGTCGAGGTCGTGGGAGGCGAGCTGGAAGCCCGCGCCCAGCGTGTCGAGGCTCTGCAGCACCTTGAGGCGCTGCTCGGCCTGGGCGGTGAGCTGGCGGTTCGCCGGCGTCGTGAACAGCGCGTAGGCCCGGGCCTTCGAGCGGCCGACGCGGCCGCGCAGCTGGTAGAGCTGGGCCAGCCCGAACATGTCGGCCCGGTGCACGATCAGCGTGTTGGCGGTGGGGATGTCGAGGCCCGATTCCACGATCGTGGTCGAGAGCAGCACGTCGAACTTGCCCTCGTAGAAGGCCGTCATCACGTCCTCGAGCTGGCCCGCCGCCATCTGGCCGTGGGCGACCGCGACCTT
The DNA here is from genome assembly GCF_022829625.1 of Methylobacterium sp. E-046. Lineage (NCBI taxonomy): Bacteria > Pseudomonadati > Pseudomonadota > Alphaproteobacteria > Hyphomicrobiales > Methylobacteriaceae > Methylobacterium > Methylobacterium sp. E-046. The sequence continues at coordinate 55,672 of NZ_JAKSYP010000187.1, forward strand.
GATCTCCGGCATCTCGGCATCGAGGAACTTCTTGACCTCCGCCAGATCCTCGATCCGCGGCACCACGTAGAAGGCCTGGCCGCCGCGGTAGCGCTCGCGCAGCAGGGCCTCCCGGATGGTCAGGGGGTCGAAGGGCGTCACGAAGGTGCGCACCACGAGGCGGTCCACCGGGGGCGTCGCGATGATCGAGAGCTCGCGCACCCCCGTCATGGCGAGCTGGAGCGTGCGGGGGATCGGGGTCGCCGAGAGGGTCAGCACGTGGACGTCCGCCTGGAGCGCCTTCAGCCGCTCCTTGTGGGCCACGCCGAAATGCTGCTCCTCGTCCACGATGATCAGGCCGAGATCCTTGAAGGCGATGTTCTTGGCGAGCAGCGCGTGGGTGCCGACCACGATGTCGACGGTGCCGGCGGCGAGGCCGGCGCGGGTCTGCTTCATCTCCGCCGCGGAGGCGAAGCGGGAGAGCTGCGCCACCTGGACCGGCAGCCCCTTGAAGCGCTCGGCGAAGGTCCGGAAATGCTGACGGGCCAGCAGCGTCGTGGGGACGATCACCGCCACCTGCTTGCCGGCGATCGCGGCCGCGAAGGCCGCGCGCAGCGCCACCTCGGTCTTGCCGAAGCCGACATCGCCGCAGACCAGCCGGTCCATCGGCCGGCCGGCATTGAGGTCGTCCAGCACCGCGTCGATGGCGTTGGCCTGATCCTCGGTCTCCTCGAAGGGGAAGCGGGCGGCGAATTCTCCGTAGAGCCCCTCCGGCGCCTTGAGGGCCGGCGCCTTCCGGACGAAGCGCTGGGCCGCGACCTTGATCAATTCGCCCGCCATCTCGAGGATGCGGCGCTTCATCTTGGCCTTGCGGGCCTGCCACGCGCCGCCGCCGAGGCGGTCGAGGGCCACCTCGGCATCCTCCGAGCCGTAGCGGGTCAGGAGCTCGATGTTCTCCACCGGCAGGAGCAGCAGGCCGCCGGTATATTGCAGCTCCAGGCAATCGTGCGGGGCGCCCGCGGCGTGGATCGTCTTGAGCCCGACGAAGCGGCCGATGCCGTGATCGGCATGGACCACGATGTCGCCGGGCTGGAGCGCCTGCACCTCCAGGATCACGTCCTGGGGCCGCTTGGCCTTGCGCTTCTGGCGGACCAGCCGGTCGCCCAGGATGTCGCCCTCGGACACCACCGCGAGCTCGCCGGCGGTGAAGCCCGCCTCCAGGCCCCAGACCGCCACCGCCGCGTCGGTGCCGCGCTTGAGCGCGTAGACGTCGGTGAGCCGGGTGATCGCCACGGGCTTCTTCAGGCCGTGGTCGGTGAGCACGCCGCAGAGGCGGTCCCGGGATCCGTCGGACCAGGCTCCCAGGATCACGTGATGACCGGATCCCTGGAGGTCGCGGATATGCGCCACCGCGGCGTCGAACACGCTGGTATTCTCGTCGGCCCGCTCCGGCGCGAAGGACCGGCCGGCCTTGGCGCCGCAATCGATCACGGCGCGCTCGGGCGAGTCGGGCTGGGCGAAGGGCGTCAGCCGCGCCACCGTGGCGGCGGCGATCCGCTCCTTCAGCTCGTTCGGCATCAGGTAGAGGGCGCGCGGGGGCAGGGGCTTGTAGGGGGCGACGCCGGCCGGCGGCGTCTTCATCGCGCCCTCGCGGGCCTGGTAGTAGTCCTGGACGAGGCTGATCCGCTCGGCGGCGGCGTCCTCGACCTGCGGGTCGAAGACCAGCGGCACGCCGCCGAGATAGTCGAACAGGGTGTCGAGGTGGTCGTAGAACAGCGGCATCCAGTGCTCGAGGCCGGCGTAGCGCCGCCCCTCGCTCACCGTCTCGTAGAGCCGGTCGTCCCGGGTGGCCGCCCCGAAGCTCTGGATGTAGCCCTGGCGGAAGCGCCGGATCGTCTCGGTGGTGAGCTGGACCTCGCTCATCGGCATCAGGTCGAGCGAGCGCAGCTGCCCGGTGGTGCGCTGCGTCTCCGGGTCGAAGGCGCGGATCGATTCGAGGGTGTCGCCGAAGAAGTCGAGGCGGATCGGCGCGGCTAAGCCCGGCGGCGACAGGTCGAGGATGCCGCCGCGCACCGCATACTCGCCGGTGTCGCGCACGGTGCCGGTGCGCAGGAAGCCGTTGGCCTCCACCCAGGCCACCACGTCGTCCATCGCCACGACGTTGCCGATCGCCGCCGAGAACGCCTCTCGGGCAATGTGCGTGCGGGGCGGGACCCGCTGCACCAGGGCGTTGACCGTGGTGCAGAGGATGCGCGGCCGGTCCTCGGCCGAGCGGGTCCGGGCGAGGCGGGCGAGGGCCGTCATCCGGGCGGCCGCGACCGCGGTGGTGGGCGAGACCCGGTCGTAGGGCTGGCAGTCCCAGGCCGGCAGGCTCATCACGTCCATCTCGGGCGCGACGAAGCTCAGGGCCGCCTGGAACGACGCCGAGCGCCCGGAATCACGCGCCACGTGGACCAGCACGGCGGGCGCGTCGACGGTGGGCGCCAGGGCGCGGGCGAGGTCGGCGAGCGCCAGCGCGTCGAATCCTTCCGGGGCGCTCGCGAGAACCGGGCTGTCGCCGCGCTTGAGGGCGTCGATCGCCTTGGCGAGCGCGGAGGATTTCGGCAGGGCGAAGCGCGCGACCTGCGGCTTGGCAACCGGCTTGGCGACGGGGGCGGTGGGCTTCGGCTGAGGCTTGGCCATCGGGTCTTTCGCGGGGAGATCCCGCCGGGCGCGTCAGAGACGGAGGTCGGGTGGCGTTAGCCCATCGGGCCGTCGCGATAAAGCATGCCGGCGCAGGCGTGGGGGTGGCTGAACGCCTCTATATGGCCGCTCTCCCGCGGCAGGGAACGGCACGACGCCGAAGTGCGGCCGATCGTCGGCAGACCGGGCTCAGGACGAGGCGCCGGTCCCCTCTCCGGGGCGGGCGAGGGACCGGGCGCGTTGCCTGCCCCGCCCGGGAGGACCCGATCCCTTAACCCCGGTCCTCTCCCGCAGGGGAGGGGGACCGACGCGGCCCGCCTGAGGCGCTGCGCGAGCCCTGAGGGCAAGGCGTTCAGGCGTCCGGCCCGACGATCTCCGCCAGCGCCGCCTCGACCCGGCCGCGGAAGAAGTCCGCGTTGGGCATGTGCTCGGTCATCGTGGCGGCCCGGCCCGTCGCCTGCCGCAGGATCTCGCCGCGCAGGGCCGGATCGGAGCGCTCCATCATCTCCAGCATGATGCGCACCACCAGCTCGGTGGCGATCGACCGGGCCGGGTGATCGTAATTGGGCTTGGGTTCGTCCATGGCGGTCCCTCTCAGGAATGGATCGGCGCGTCGTGCCGGTGGAACGCCCGCACCCGCCGCCAGACCGACGTGTCGTAGTTCGAGGGCGTCTCGACCTCGCCGGTGAGCCACTTGAACAGGTCGCGGTCCGGCACCTCGATCAACGCCTCGAACTGGTCGAGCTCCGCCTCGGACAGGTCGCCGATCTCGGCGTCGGCGAAGCGGCCCATGATCAGGTCCATCTCGCGGATGCCCCGGTGCCAGGCGCGGTAGAGGAGGCGGCGGCGGCGCGGATCGAGGTCGGCGCTCGTGCGGGTGGTGCCGGACATGGCGGTCGAACCTCGGTTGAGAGGACAGGCAGAGGCTAGATAGGCGCCCGGGACCGGCGGATCCAGAACGGTGCCGCCGGTCGGCGGGTTACAACCGGCGCGCGAGGGGTCAAAAACGAATTGCCTCCGGCGGGCGGTCCGTTATCTCGGGCTGCAACGCCCCGGACGGGGCGGCGAGCGGGAGCAGGACGATGCCGAAGGCGATCCGGGTCTACGAGTACGGCGGCCCCGAAGTGATGCGCTTCGAGGACGTGCCCCTGGCCGAGCCCGGTCCCGGGCAGATCCGCGTCAAGCAGGCCGCCATCGGCGTCAACTTCATCGACATCTACTTCCGCACCGGCGCCTACAAGTCCCCGCACCTGCCCTACACCCCCGGCAAGGAGGGGGCCGGCACCGTCACGGCGGTGGGCGAGGGCGTCAGCCAGTTCAAGCCGGGCGACCGGGTCGCCTACGGCTCGGTGGCGGACGGCTGCTACGCCGAGGAGCCGGTGATCCCGGCCTCCGCGGCCGTGCCGATCCCCCACGGCGTCGACGAGAAGACCGCCGCCGCCATGATGCTCAAGGGCCTGACCGTCGAGTACCTGCTGCACCGGACCTACGCGGTGAAGCCCGGCGACACCATCCTGTGGCAGGCGGCCGCCGGCGGCGTCGGCCTGATCGCCTGCCAGTGGGCCAAGCACCTCGGCGCCACGGTGATCGGCACCGCCGGCAGCCCCGAGAAGGCGGAGCTCGCCAAGCGGAACGGCTGCGACCACGTCATCCTCTACCGCGAGGAGGACGTGGCCAAGCGCGTGCGCGAGATCACCGGCGGCAAGGGCGTGCCGGTCGTGTATGACGGCGTCGGGCAGGCGACCCTGATGGGCTCGCTGGACAGCCTCGCGCCGCTCGGCCTGCTGGCGAGCTTCGGCTCGGCCTCGGGGGCGATCACCGGGCTGGACCTCGGCCTGCTGGCCCCGCGCGGCTCGCTCTACGTGACGCGTCCGACGCTCGCGACCTTCTCGTCGAACCGCGCCACCCTGGAGGAGGCGGCCGCCCGCCTGTTCAAGGTGGTCGGCGACGGCGCGGTGAAGATCGCCGTCAATGCCACCTACCCGCTGGCCGAGGCGCAGCAGGTTCACCGCGACCTCGCGGGCCGGGAGACCACGGGCTCGATCGTGATGCTGCCGTAAGGACCGACCGTGACGCCCGGCAACACCGACCTGCTCCTCGTCGTCGACGTACAGGTCGACTTCCTGCCGGGCGGGGCGCTCCCCGTCCCGGGGGGCGACGCGGTGGTGGCGCCGATCAACGCGCTTCAGCACCGGTTCCGGCACGTGGTGCTGATGCAGGATTGGCATCCGGCCGATCACGTCTCCTTCGCCGACACCCATCCGGGGCGGGCGCCGTTCGACACCGTGGCGCTGCCCTACGGGCCGCAGGTGCTGTGGCCGCGGCACTGCGTGCAGGGCAGCCCGGGCGCGGGCTTCGCGCCGGGTTTGGCCACCGACCGGGCGAGCCTAGTGGTGCGCAAGGGACTGGATCCGCGCGTCGACAGCTACTCGGCCTTCCTGGAGGCCGACCGGACCACGCGCACGGGTCTCGCGGGGGCGCTCAGGGAGCGGGGCATCACCCGCGTCGTCTTGTGCGGCCTCGCCACCGATTTCTGCGTCGCCTGGAGCGCGCTGGACGCCCGCGACGCGGGGTTCGACGTCCGGGTGGTGGAGGACGCGGTGCGCGGGATCGACGTGGACGGGTCGCTCGCCCGGGCCTGGGGGCGGATGGAGGCGGCCGGCGTGCGCCGGATCGGATCGGCGGAGATCGTCTGACCGCTTCCGGCACCGGGAGGCGAACCGCCGCACGGGAGGCGGGAGACCGCCCCCGATCCGGTGCGTTGGCCTGTCATCACCAGCCGACAGGAGCCCGCATGTCCTCCAAGCATCTTAAGACCGACACCCCGACCGACGCCGACCTCAAGGGCAATCCCGGCATCGGCACCTCGAAGGGCATGAGCGGCGCCGATCCCGCCGACCTGCAGGCGGATTCGACCTTCGAGGGCGACGTGGACAACGAGACTAAGGTGGACGGCGGCATCGATCCGGACCACCGCCCGCGCAAGAACGCGTGACGAAATGCCCGGGCCGGCGCGGCCCGGGCCGATCTCAGCGGCCGCGCGCCGGCGCCTTTGGCCGCCGCGGCGCAGGGGCGGCGTGCGGAGGTGCCGGGCTGTCCGCCGGGACAAAGAGCTGCGCCGGGCTCGCCGTGTAGCCCCGCAACTGGGCTGCGTTGACGGCCCCGCGTGCCGTCGTGCTGTCGACGTGGGCGCCCGCCGGCACGGTCAGGAGCGCGGCCGCGAGGCCCAGGGGAACAGGTTTCGGCATGGGCCCATCCTTCGGCCTGTGCGGCGCCAAGGCAATCCCCAGCCGGACCGGATGGGCCGCATCGGGACCCGGTGCGCGGCTTCCGAGGTACAGGACCGCATCGAGCGCCCTCGACGCCAGCATCGGAGCGTCTCCGATCGGCGGCCCGGCCCCTCAAGGCGCCGCCTTCGTCGCGCGGTGACGCGCGGAGCGCGCGGCCGTCGTAGCCCGACGGGACCGCTACCGTACGGGCGAGGGACGGGTACGGTCCGACCTCGCTGTCCCGGCGGCCGGCCCGTCAGAGACCCAGCCCGAGCTGTCGGGGGCCTTCCGGCTCGTCGTGCGCGAAGCCCGACAGGGAGACGCCGACCAGCCGCGCGCTGCGCCGCAAGGGGAACAGGCCGGCGAGCAGTTCGAGGCCGATCCGCTCCAGGCCGGCGCGGTCGGCCACGGGACAGGTGAGCGACTTCGCCCGGGTCACCTGGGCGAAATCCGAGAACTTGAGCTTCAGCGTCACGGTCCGGGCGCGCATGCCCTTCGCGTCCGCCTCGGCCCAGACCTTGTCGAACAGCGGGGCCAGCCGGGCGCTCAGAACCTCGAAGGCCGCCGTGTCCTCCGAGAAGGTGGTCTCGGCCCCGATCGACTTGCGCACCCGATGGGCGCGGACCGGCCGCGCGTCGATCCCGCGGGCGACCGCGTGGTAGTAGGCGCCCGCGGAGCCGAAGGTCTCGCGCAGGCGCTCCGGTGTCCAGGCGCGCAGGTCCGCCCCGGTCTCGATCCCCAGCCGCTTCATCTTCGCCTCGGTGACCGGCCCGACCCCGTGGAACCGGCCGATCGGCAGGGCGGCCACGAAATCCGGCCCCATCGCGGGGGTGATGACGAACAGGGCGTCGGGCTTGCGGTGATCCGAGGCCACCTTGGCCAGGAACTTGTTGTACGAGACCCCGGCCGAGGCCACGAGCCCGGTGCGCTCCAGGATCTCGGCGCGGATCGCCTTCGCCACCGCGGTCGCCGTCGGCAGGCCCAGGAGGTTCTCGGTGACGTCGAGATAGGCCTCGTCCAGCGCCACCGGCTCGATGAGCGGCGTGTGCCGGGCGAAGACCGCCCGGATCTCCTCCGAAACCCCCCGGTAGACCTCGAAGCGCGGCTTCACGAACAGCAGGTCCGGGCAGAGCCGCCGGGCGGTGGCCGACGGCATGGCCGAGCGGACGCCGAACCTGCGCGCCTCGTAGCTCGCCGCCGCCACGACGCCGCGCTCCCGCGAGCCGCCCACCGCCAGCGGCAGGCCGAGCAGGGCGGGGTCGTCGCGCTGCTCCACGGAGGCGTAGAACGCGTCCATGTCGATGTGGATGATCTTGCGGAGGGCGACCTCCGGATCCATCGCCGCCTCGGAGATCTGGCTTAGGTTCCCGCTCTGTTCCAGAGACCGCGGCCGGCGGGCGGGGTCAAGGCGGCTCGATCACACCTCAACAGGGATATCCCGCCCACGCCCCCATCCTGAGGTAGAGGGTCGGAGTTCGTTCGACCGCTCGCGACGGCGGCGCGCCGCCGTCAGGCGACGCTGCCGTACAGGTCGTAGGCCTCGGCCCGATCGATCTTCACGGTGACGATGTCGCCGACCCGCACCAGGCGCCGGAAGGCGGCGTGGACGGTGCCGTCGATCTCCGGCGCGTCGGCCTTGGACCGGCCCTTCGCGACCCCACCCTCGACGGCATCGACGATCATGGGCAGCCGCCTGCCGACCTTGGCCCTCTGCAGCCGGAGCGCCACAGCGTTCTGCGTCTCCATGAACCGGCGCTTGCGCTCGGCCTTCACCTCGGGCGGCACGAGGTCGCCGAGCGCATTGGCGGTGGCGCCCGCCACCGGCTCGTACTCGAAGCAGCCGACCCGATCGAGCTTGGCCTCCTGCAGCCACGCCAGCAGCTCCGCGAACTCGGCCTCGGTCTCGCCGGGGAAGCCGACGATGAAGGTCGAGCGGATCGCGAGGTCCGGGCAGGTCTGCCGCCAGCTCCGGATCCGGTCGAGCTGGCGCTCCTGATTGCCGGGCCTGCGCATCCGCTTGAGCACCGACGGGCTCGCATGCTGGAGCGGCATGTCGAGGTAAGGGAGCACCTTGCCCTCGGCCATCAGCGGGATGACCTCGTCCACGTGCGGGTAGGGGTAGACGTAGTGGAGCCGCACCCAGGCCCCGAGCTCGCCGAGCTCCCGGGTCAGGTCGTAGAACTTCGCCCGGACCTGCCGGTCGCGCCACGGGCTCTCGGCGTAGCGGATGTCGCTGCCGTAGGCGCTGGTATCCTGGCTGACCACCAGCAGCTCCTTCACGCCGGCCTTCACCAGCTTCTCGGCCTCGCGCAGCACGTCGGCGGCGGGGCGGCTGACGAGGTTCCCGCGCAGGGACGGGATGATGCAGAAGCTGCAGCGGTTGCTGCAGCCCTCCGAGATCTTCAGGTAGGCGTAGTGGCGCGGGGTGAGCTTGATCCCCTGCGGCGGCACGAGGTCGAGGAACGGGTCGTGGGCCGGGGGCACCGCCTCGTGGACGGCCGCCACCACCGATTCGTAGGCCTGCGGCCCGGTCACCGCCAGGAGGTCGGGGTATTTCGCGCGGATCTCCTCCGGCTGCGCGCCCATGCAGCCGGTGACGATCACCCGGCCGTTCTCCGCCATGGCCTCGCCGATGGCCGAGAGCGACTCCGCCTTGGCGGAATCGAGGAAGCCGCAGGTGTTGACGATCACCACGTCGGCGCCGTCGTGGCGGCGCGCCAGCTCGTAGCCCTCCGCGCGCAGGTGCGTGAGGATCCGCTCGGAATCGACCAGCGCCTTGGGGCAGCCCAGGGAGACGAACGAAATCTTGGGAGCCGAGGCTTTGGGGGCGGTCGTGGCGGTCATGGGCGCATTCGACGGATCGGACGCCGCCCGCGCGTGTGGCCGGTGGAACAGTCACACGGAGCGCGAGGACGAGAATTCGGGATCGCGTCCCTATAGCCGTTCCGGCCCGCCCGCGCGAGACCGGCTGCTGCAGGGGTGCTCGGCCCAGCACGCGAGGCTGCCCACGGTGGGGAACTTGGCTGTGACGCAGACCTTTAACGACGGATCCTGACATCACACATCATCTGACATCGACCCACCCGCCGCCGAGGACCGGCGCCGGGCGGCGGTGCCTGCGTGCAACTGCCGCTTCCCCCGCGGCATCGCCTGTGCGACGGCAGCGGATGACGCACAGCCCGAGGATAACGGCCCCGAACCCGGTCATGTGGACCCGAGAGATCCCCTTCATCGATCCCGTCGCGGCGGCGGCCCGGCTGCGCGCCCTGCCGGGGCTCGCCTTCCTGGACAGCGCCATGCGGCACGATCCGCTGGGGCGGCACTCGATCGTGGCCGCTGATCCGTTCGGGCGCTTCCGCTACCGCGACGGACGCGCGACCCTCGACGGACGCCCCGTGGCGGGCGGCCCGATGGCGGCGCTCCGGACCTGCCTCGAACCCTACCGGCTCGAGCCCGGGCCGGAGCCGTTCCCCGGCGGGGCGATCGGCTACCTCGCCTACGACCTCGGCGCGGCGCTGGAACGGGTGGCGCCCCCGGCCCGGCGGGCCGGGCTCACCGACGACATCGCCCTGAACCTCTACGACACGGCGCTGGTGGTCGATCACGCCGCCGGCACCTGCCGGCTGGTCGCCACCGGCTTCCCCGAGCGTGCGCCGGACGCCCGGCGGGCTCGCGCCGAGGCGCGGCTCGCCCTCTTCGCCGACCGGCTCGCCACCGCCGAGCCCCCGGGCCCCGCACGGCCGGCCGAGCCGCTCGTGTGGAACTCGAACTTTGACCGTCAAACCTATGAAGAAGCTGTCGAAAAGGTTCGCCATTATATCCGGGCCGGCGACATCTACCAAGCCAACATCGCCCAGCGCTTCACCGCCGATCTGCCGGCCGGCTTCGATCCCTTCGCCCTCTACCGGCGCCTGCGCGAGACCAACCCGGCGACCTTCGGGGCCTACCTGGAGCAGGAGGGGCTGACCGTCGCCTCGTCCTCGCCCGAGCGGTTCATCCGCCTCGACGGCCGGCACGTGGAGACGCGGCCGATCAAGGGCACCGCCCGCCGCCTCGACGATCCGGAGGCCGACCGGGCGGCCGCCGGGGCGCTCCAGGCCAGCGTGAAGGAGCGGGCCGAGAACGTCATGATCGTCGACCTGCTGCGCAACGACCTGTCCCGGGTCTGCGCGCCGGGCAGCGTCGCCGTGCCCACCCTCTGCGGGCTGGAGACCTACGCGAACGTCCACCATCTGGTGTCGGTGGTCACCGGCGACCTCCGCGACGGGCTCGACGCCCTCGACCTCCTGGCCGGGACGTTCCCGGGCGGCTCGATCACCGGCGCCCCGAAGATCCGCGCCATGGACATCATCACCGAGATCGAGGGCGACGCGCGCGAACTCTATTGCGGCGCCATCGGCCGGATCGGCTTCGACGGGGCGCTGGACACCTCGATCGCGATCCGCACCGTGTTCATGGACGACCGCCAGGCGGTGCTGCAGGCCGGCGGCGGGGTGACGCTGCTCTCCGAGCCCGGTCCGGAATACGACGAGACCCTGGCCAAGGCCGCCCGGGTGTTCGAGGCCTTCGCATGATCCTCGTCCTCGACAATTACGACTCGTTCGTCTTCAACGTCGTCCGCTACCTGGAGGAGCTGGGCGAGGACGTCCGGGTCGTGCGCAACGACGCCCTCGACGTCGCCGGCATCCGGGCGCTGGCGCCCGATGCCCTGGTGGTCTCGCCCGGCCCCTGCACCCCCGCGGAGGCCGGCATCTCGCTCCCGGCGATCCGGGACCTGTCCGGGCAGATGCCGATCCTCGGCGTCTGCCTCGGCCATCAGGCGATCGGCGCGGCCTTCGGCGGCACGGTCGCGCGGGCGCAGCGCCCCCTGCACGGGCAGATGACGCCGATTGACCACACGGGCACGCGGCTGTTCTCCGGGCTGCCGGCGCCGATGCCGGTGGGGCGCTACCACTCGCTGGTGGTGACCCCCGGTCCCGACATGGAGAAGCACCTCTCCGTCGACGCGGTCTCGCAGGAGGGGGAGGTGATGGCGCTCTCGCACCGGACCCATCCGACCTACGGCATCCAGTTCCACCCGGAATCGGTCCTGACCGAGGGCGGCCACGCCCTGTTCGCCAATTTCTTGGGGCTTGCCCGCGCATGGCGAGGGGGACGACGCGATGCTGTGGCGTGACGGCGCCGTCGTCCCGGGGACGACCGCGCCGCTGGACCTCGCCGACCGCGGCCTGACGCTGGGCGACGGGCTGTTCGACACGGCGCTCGCCCTCGGTGGCCGCGTCGCCTTCGAGGACGCCCACGTCGCCCGCCTGGTGGCCGCGGCGGACACGCTCGATATCCCCGCCGATCCGGAGCGGATCCGTCAGGCCATGCGGGCGCTGGCCAGGCAGGCGACCGGCGAAGACGGCCGGTTGGCGATCCGCACCACCCTCACCCGCGGGTCCGGCCCGCGCGGCCTGAAGCCGCCGGACGCTCCGAGCCCGACGCTCTTCGCCATTGCGGCGCCGAGCGCCCGGTCGACGGCCTTCGCGCCCCTGCGCCTGTGGCCGACCTCCATCGCCCGCAACGACACCTCGCCCGCCGCCCGGCTGAAGACGCTGGGCTATCTGGACGCGGTGCTGGCCGCCCGCGACGCCGCCGCGGCGGGCTTCGACGAGGCGCTGTTCCGCAACACGCGGGGTTTCGTCGCCTGCGCGGGCACCGGCAACCTGTTCGCGCTGATCGGCGGGACCCTGGTGACCCCCCCGCCCGCCGACGGCGTGCTGGCCGGGATCACGCGCGCGGAGGTGCTGGGCGTCGCCGCCGAAAGCGGGCTGCGCGCCGAGGAGCGGTCGCTGGGCCTGTCCGAGCTGCGCGGCGCCGAGGCTGTCTTCCTCACGAACTCCCTGCGCCTCCTGGCGCCGGTGACGGCGATCGGCGACACCGCCCTCGACAGCGCCGGCCACCCGGCGGTGGCCCGCCTCATGGCCGCCCTCCGGACCCGCGTGGCCCGAGCCTGCGGCGTCGCGGAAGACCGGGTCGCATGACCGAGCGCGAGACGGGGCGCGAGATCGAGCGCGAGACCGGGCCCGGGCGCCGGCGGCTCCGATACGGGCTCGCGGCGGGCTACGCCGGCATCGGAATCGTGCATCTGCTGGCGACCGACGCGATGCTGCCGCTGATGCCCGCCTGGGTGCCGGAGCCGCGCCTCGTCATCCTGGTGACCGGCCTGTGCGAGATCGCCGGCGCCGTCGGACTCCTGACGCGGCGGTTCCGCCGCGCGGCCGCACTCGGCCTCGCCCTCTACGCGGTCTGCGTCTATCCGGCGAACCTCAAGCACGCCTTCGAGCACATCCACATCGAAGGCCTTCCGGATTCCTGGTGGTACCACGGGCCGCGGCTGGCGTTTCAGCCGGTCTTCGTGTGGGCGGCGCTCTGGGCCGGCGGCCTGATCGACTGGCCGTCGGGCAGGGGGCGGAGATCTGCCGGACCCGCGGCCAAGACCTGCGATGGTCGTCGGGCCCCGGATCCGGGGGCCCGGCCGGAACCGTCAGCAACCAACCGGGAACCTTGATCACAGGATCCGGGGATCCCAGGATCACCGCAGGCTTTGATCCCGGGATCCCGGTCGATACACTCGTCGGCAGTTGCCCCGCGTGCCGGAAGACCGCGCCGCCCGGCTTCGATACAGGCGGACGCCATGACGAAACGCCGCGACGCGGGTCGGAGCCCGCCATCCGATACGCCGCCGGACCGCGAAGCGGTCGAGCGCGCGCTCGAGACGATTCTCGACCGTCTGCGTCCCAGGCCCCCTGGGGCGCCGCCCGATAAGCGCGCCCGCAGCGGTCCCGCCGCGCGACCCGGACGAGCGGGCCAGGGCAAGACCTGACCGCCGAAAGTTCCTCCACAGGGCGAAGATATCGTCCGGATACGTCCCGCAGGACTGGCGTTCCCCGTCCAGACGCCGCGCACCCGGCAGCGGCGCCAAGGGAGACAGATCGCCATGGCCAAGCAGAAGACGCTGCACGACGCCTTCTACGAGACCCTGAAGGACGTTTACTACGCCGAGAAGCAATCCGTGAAAGCCCTCAAGAAATCCGCCAAGGCGGCGGAGCACGCGGAGTTGCGCCAAGCCTTCGAGACCCATGCCGAGGAGAGCGCCCAGCAGGTCGAGCGCCTGACGCAGGTCTTCGAGATCATCGGCAAGCCCGCCCGGGCCAAGACCTGCGAAGCGATGCAGGGGATCGTCTCCGAGATGGAGGAGGATCTCGAGGACTTCGCCGAGACGCCTGCCGCCGACGCGGTGCTGGCCGCCTGCGCCCAGGCGGTGGAGCATTACGAGATCGCCCGCTACGGCACCTTGAAGACCTGGGCCGGCCAGCTCGGCTACGCGGACGCCGCCAAGCTCCTCGACGAGACCCTGCAGGAGGAGAAGAAGACCGACGCCCGGCTGTCCGAGATCGCCGAGGCGATCAACGCCGCCGGCACGGCCGGGGACGACACCGAAGCATCGAACGGCAAGGGCTCGAAGAAGGCCGCCTGAGCGCGGGCAGGGCGGGGAGGGCCGGGGCGCCCTCCCTCGCGGGCCGGTGGCGGTTCCGAGGGATCGGCACCGATCCCTCCGGTGCGCCAGGCGGGTTCAGGGACAGATCGGCCGCGTTCGAGGACGGTCGCCTGCCCGGGGCGCCACTGGGCTCACGGACTGCGTCCCGGATCCTCGTCCACCGTGTTCCGGTCATCCGGGACAGGGGCGTCCGAGACAGGGGCATCCGAGACAAGGGCGCGCTTCACCGCCCCCGGCTGACACGCCCGTGGCCCATCGCCACGTCGCCCCTCCGCCGAGCGCCCTTCACGCAGGCCTGACGGGGCCGGGCCGCGACGACGCGCGGCGACAGGACCTGAACCCTGCCGGCGCGCTGCGCCGACCAGCCGCGACGCGGCAGCCCGGTGATCGCGACTTGGTTTGGCGACCTGGCGCGGGCGACTTGGCGCGGGCGATCTGGCGCGGGCGACCCGGCGGCCGCTAGTTCGCCGGCTGAATCGCGCTGAGCGGCGTCCAGTAGCAGCGGTCCTGCGAGTCGTTGAGCGCAAGGCAGCCGTAGGTCAGCGTCCGGCTCTCGAGCCGGACCTCCTCGCCCGGCTTCCAGGACCGGCATTCGCCGCTGGCGAGGCTGACATTCAGGAGCTGTCCGAACGCCACCTCCTCACCGGCCATGACCAGCTTGAACAGGCGGTCCGTGACCTCCTGCGTGTGGCAGCCGAACCGTCCCTTGGTGATCGTCTCGGCCCCGGCGGGCCGGGACAGGGCGGCTGTCAGGGTGAGGGCGGCGAGGATGGGGAGGACGAGGCGCATGCGCGGAACATATCCCCCGGCCGGCCCCTGTCGAGCCCTCGCGGCGCCGGCCCGCCGCGGATGATCGCCGCGCCGGCTCACCCGTCGTGGGGTGCCGCGTCCAACGATGCCTCGCCGCGCTTGGCCGCCTGCCATGCGGCCTCCATGGCGGCCAGGTCCGACCGGCCGAGGTCGCCCCCGGCCGCGCGCAGGTGCGCGGCCATGGCGGCGAAGCGGCGCTCGAACTTGGCGGTGCCGTCGCGCAGCGCCGTCTCCGGGTCGATCCCGGCATGCCGGGCGAGGTTGGCCACCGAGAACAGGAGGTCGCCGATCTCCTCGGACAGGGCCTGACGGTCGCCCCGGTCCAGCGCCTCCGCGACCTCGTCGGTCTCCTCGCGGACCTTGTCGACGACCTGGGCGGCATCGTCCCAGTCGAAACCATGGGCGGCCGCCCGCCGCGAGATCTTCTCGGCCCGAGCCAGCGCCGGCAGCGCCCGGGCGACGCCGCCGAGCGGATCCGGTGCCGGCCCGTCCCGGCCGGCCGGCCGATCCGCGCGTTCCTGCGCCTTGATCGCGGCCCATTGCGCCTCGATCTGCGCCGGGTCGTGCCGCGGCGCGCCTTCGGGCAGGAGCGTCCCGTCCGGCTCGAACACGTGCGGGTGGCGGCGGACCAGCTTGTCGCCGATGGCGCGCGCCACGTCGTCGAACGCGAAGGCGCCCGCCTCCTCGGCCATGCGGGCGTGGAACACCACCTGGAGGAGCAGGTCGCCGAGTTCGTCGCGCAGGTCGGCGCGGTCGCCCCGTGCCACCGCGTCGGCGACCTCGTAGGCCTCCTCGATCGTGTAGGGCACGATGGTGGCGGGCGTCTGCGCCACGTCCCAGGCGCAGCCGCGGACCGGATCGCGCAAGATCGCCATCAGGCGCAGGAGCCTGTCCAGGGGAGCTTCCACGGGCTCCTTCGCCCCCATCCGCCCGGCCGGGTCCGCCTCGTGTGCCTCGCTCATAGCCGTGGCGTTAGAGCATGGCGCGGCAAAGGGGAATCCGCCCACCGCCCGACGCGGGGTCAGACCCGGGCGTCGCGCTCGCGCACCTGCTCGGCCTGCAGGGCGTTGAGGTAGCCGGTGAGGCGCCCGCTGACGGCCGGATCGGCGCACTGGACCCAGAGCGGCGCCGGGAGGGCGCGGACCGGCATGCGCAGCAGGAACGCCTCGGCCGACAGGGCGGCCTCGCGCTCGGAGGCGGCAGCCAGCAGGCGGGCGCCCGCCTGCGTACCGATCAGGATCGCAATCGTTGTCATGGGATACCCAGAACCTGAGACGACAACCACGCAGGAGCCCCAAGCGTTGCGCCGGCCTCAGCGCGTGCACCGGTCTTTGCTGGTGGACCGGGATCTTAGCGGGTGCGCCGGACGCAGAGCGGTTCGTGCGCCAGCGCGCGGCTGAACGACCAGAGGATCTGCCCGACCTCGTCCATCAGCACCGCCCCCGTCAGGCGCATGCCGGCGGCCTTGCGGCAGAGTTCCTGCGCCCCGCGGATCGCGGCTTCCACGTCCACCGCCTCCTGGCGGTCGCTGGCGCAGGCGCGGCCGGAGCGGCCCTCCGCATGCTCCATGGTACGTCGGAGATGAGAGGCCCGCATCGCTCGGCCCCGCGGTGACGATCCGGCCGCCCGCGATGCGGGCCTCGTCGGCCCTCTGAAGCTAAGGGCGGCGGCGGGCGACGTGGTCGATCCGGGTTGAAGGAAATCGGCGGTCGCGCCGGCCCCGGGTGATCCGCCTCAGAGTGTCGCAGGGTGGCGGGGGACGGATCGCAGGCGGCGCAGCCGCCCCCTGCGGGAGGTCCGCGCGAGGCCGTGCTGGGTCTTGTTCCAGCGGGTCGGCGCGCGGAGCAGTTCGACCAGCGCCAGCCACGCGGCCAGGCTGACCATCAGGAAGTAGAGCGGCATCCAGGGGGCCGACCGGGCGAGGTCGCCCCAGCCACGCCGGGCGCAGCCCAGCAGGGACGGGAGCACCAGGGCCGCGAGCCCCGCTCCGAACAGGGTGATGGCGAGCCCGGTGACGAGGTTGTCCAGGAAGACGGAGGCGGTCGGGATGTCCCGGACCAGGACCGCCCAGAGGGCCGCGGCGAGGCACACCGGGTAGGCCAGCGCCGAGGCCACCGTGCCCGGCACCAGCGCCACGGCACAGAGCGCTTCCAGGCCGCCGAGGCTGCGCGCGTTCGCCAGGGGACGGCGCCCGTGGGTGAGGCTGGTCTGGATCAGGCCCTTCAACCAGCGGGTGCGCTGGGCGAGCCACGGCCCGAACCGGGCCGGCGCCTCCTCGAACGTGCTGCTCGGCAGGTCCCCGACCGCGTAGCCCGCCAGGGCGAGGCGCAGGCCGAGATCGGCATCCTCGGTCACGTTGTAGGCGTCCCAGCCGCCCAGGGCCTGCAGCACCCGGGTGCGCAGGTGCATCGAGGTCCCGCCCAGGGGGACCGGCAGCCCGCACCGGGCGAGCGCCGGGTTCAGGACGTCGAACAGCCCCGCATATTCGAGGGCGAAGGCGCGGGCGAGCCGCGAATCGCCGGCGTTGTCGATCACCAGCCGCCCCTGGAGGCAGGCCACGCGCTCGGGAAGGCGCGCGAACAGGGCGGCCGCCAGCCGCAGCTGCCCGGGATCGGGGTCGTCCTCGGCATCGTAGACCGTGAGCAGGGTGCCGCGGGCGAGCGGCAGGGCGACGTTGAGCGCCCGGGGCTTGGTGCGCGGCGCGCCCGGCGGCACCGCGATGACGGCGAACCGGGCCGGCAGGGGGATGCGGGCGAGGGCCACCGCGGTCTCCCGGTCGTCCGCCTCGATCAGGAGCTTGATGTCGAGCTTGGCGGCCGGATAGTCGAGGGCGGCCAGCGCCCGGATCAGGGGGGGCACCACCGCCGCCTCGCGGTGGAGGGGAACCAGCACCGTGTAGACCGGCAGGTCGGCGTCGGCGAGCGGCGGCACGGTCCCGTCCTCCGCCGCCACCGGTGCCGGGATGGCCAGGGCCGCCAGCCGGAGGGTCGTCATCCCCAGGAACAGGCATTGCCCGGCGAGCGTCAGGGCGCGCACGAGCGGCGCCGGGAGTGCCGCGCACAGGCAGAGCGTCGCGGCCAGCGCGAGGGCGAGGATCAGCAGCCACCAGAAGGCCGGCTCGCGCGCCGTGGCCCGCTCGGGCATGCGCCGCCGCAAATCGTGCGCGGCGTGGTCCGCCACCTGCCCGGGGATCGCGGCGAACACCGCCGCGCGCAGGTGGGTCGGGCTGGTGATCGCCGGCATGGCGCTGCGGCCCGCACCGTCGAGGAGGTCCGTGATCGCCCGGCCGCGGGGGGCCAGCACGCAGGGCGCCGCCGATCCGAGGGCCAGCGGCGCGAGGCCGGTGACGAGGCTGCCCGGGAAGGCGAGGCCCAGGCCGAACGCGATCGGCCCGTCGAGGTAGGGGGCGCCGAGCGCCCGGGCGAGGGCCCGATAATAGGTTGCCTCGGACATCAAGCCCGCGTTCAGCAGCGCGGTCGCCGCGTCCGTTCCGGCGGCGGCGGCCTCCGCGGCGGCGCGGGCGAGCAGGCGGCCATCGACACCCTGGGCGAGCAGGAAGGCGATCTCCGGCGGCAGGGCGGCCCGCGCCGTAGGCGGGCGCTGGAACGACACGCCGCGCGCTCCCCCGGTGGCCCCAGGACGTGATAGAGGAGGAGGGTGAGCCAGTTCCCCTGTCCCCGCTCCGAGAGGAGCACCGCCCCCGCCCCACCGTCAAGAGCCGGTGGGACCGTTGTCCCATCCTGGCTCACGTCGGCCGCGATCGTCCTCGCGCTGTGGAGCGGCGCGCAGCCGGTCGATGCCGCGGCGCAGGCCGCAGCCCACGAAGCCCGGGTCCTCCCCACCGTCACGGTGCCGGATTTCTGGAACCCCCGCAGCCGCGGCGAGCGGGTGGAGGCGCCCCAGACCGGCCGAGCGGTCCGCTTCCTCACCGACGACGAGTTCCCGCCGCTGCACTTCGCCGGCCCCGACGGCACCCCGACCGGCTTCGTGGTCGAGCTCGCCCGGGCGGTCTGCGAGAAGCTGGCGATCCCCTGCACGGTGCAGGCGCGCCGATTCGACACGCTGCTGGACGCCCTCGACGGCAAGCAGGGCGACGTGGTCGCCGCCGCGATCCCCCTGACCGCCACCCTGCGGGAAAAATTCCTGGCGACCCGGCCGTATTTCCGCTGGCCGGCGCGCTTCGCCGCGCGGACCGACAAGGGCCTGCCGGTCCCCTCGGCGGCGGCCCTGGCCGAACGCAGCGTCGGGGTGATCGCCGGCAGCGCCCATGCGGCCTACCTCAAGGCCTTCTTCCCCAAGGCCGTACCGAAGGACTTCACCGACCTCGCGGCGGCCGAGGGCGCGCTCAAGCGCGGCGAGGTCGACTACCTCTTCGCCGACGGCCTCAACCTCGCCCTCTATGTCGGCGGCCAGGACGCGGAGTCGTGCTGCGCGCTGATCGGCGGCGACTACCTGGAGAACCGCTACTTCGGGGAGGGCATCGGCCTGGTCACCCGCCAGGAGGACGCGGCCCTCTCCCGGGCGCTGGACGACGCGCTCCAGCGGGTCTGGGACGACGGCAAGTACACCGAGCTGTACCTGCGGTTCTTCCCCGTCAGCCCGTTCTGAGGGCTTCCATCGGGGGTGGGAATCAGGAATCCTGCCCGCCGGGCTTCGGCTGCCGGATGGCACCAGGGCGGATCGGCTCGAGAAGGCCGTGGCGAAGGCGCGCGACCTGTCCCCGGCTCTCCAGGACGAGATCGCCCGCCACATGCTGGCCTTCGTGGGCGACGAGGGCTCGGTCTACCGGTTCACCCCGGAGGAAGAAGCGGAGCCCGACGAGTCCAGGGTCGCCGAGGCGCGCGGCGCTTGCGCCACCGATGCGGAGATCCGCGCCCTCCGGGCCAAGCTCGGTCTGTGAAGCTGCGGATCACCCGCCCTGCCGCAGCCCCGCTCGACAGGGTCCTCACCCCTATCGATGCGCGGAACCCGCAGGGCGCGCAGCACGGCCTGCAACGCGGTCAGGGTGCGAGGGATCTGCTCTCGCAGCATCCCTTCGCGGGCTCAACGACCGCGCCCGGGACGTCGTCGGCTCGTCGTACGCCCGTACCCCTGTGCGATCACGGACCGCGTCCGTGCAGGCGAGGTCATCATACTTGGCACGCGACATACTTGGCACGCGACAGCGCGTGCCGTCGCAAGTCTGATCGCTCCGACCGCGCCACCGCCGCTGCGGGCGAACGTGATTCCATTGCACCACCGGGCGTTCCGCTCCGGCGCGAACCGCTCTAGGGTGCGCCCTCCCAAACACGCATCCCCGAAGACATGCCAGCCGCTCCCCCAGCCCCGACCCTCGATCCCGACACCATCGAGGCCGCCGCCAACGCCGCCGCCTGGCCCTTCGAGGAGGCGCGCAAGCTCGTCGCGCGGCTGGAGAAATCCGGCAAGACGGAGGTGCTGTTCGAGACCGGCTACGGGCCCTCGGGCCTGCCGCATATCGGCACGTTCGGCGAGGTCGCCCGCACCTCCATGGTCCGCCACGCCTTCCGGGTGCTCACCCGCGACGCGGTGCCGACCCGGCTGATCGCCTTCTCGGACGACATGGACGGGCTGCGCAAGGTGCCCGACAACGTGCCGAACCGCGCGATGCTGGCCGACCACCTCAACCAGCCGCTCACCCGCGTGCCGGACCCGTTCGGCACCCATGACAGCTTCGGGGCGCACAACAACGCCGAGCTGCGCCGCTTCCTCGACGCGTTCGGATTTGCCTACGAGTTCCGCTCGGCCACCGAGTGCTACCGCGCGGGCGTGTTCGACGCCACGCTGCTGCGGGTGCTGGAGCGCTACGACGCCGTGATGGAGATCATGCTCCCGTCGCTGCGGGCCGAGCGCTCGGCGAGCTACTCGCCGTTCCTGCCGCTCCACCCGGTCACCGGCCACGTGATGCAGGTGCCGATCGACGAGGTGAAGGCGGAGAGCGGCACCATCGTGTGGCGCGATCCCGCCACAGGCGAGCGCTACGAGACTCCGGTGACCGGCGGCCACGCCAAGCTGCAGTGGAAGCCCGACTGGGCGATGCGCTGGGTCGCGCTCGGCGTCGACTACGAGATGGCCGGCAAGGACCTGATCGACTCGGTCAAGCTCTCGGCCAGGATCGCCCGGGCGCTCGGCGGCGAGCCGCCGGAGGGCTTCAACTACGAGCTGTTCCTCGACGAGAAGGGGCAGAAGATCTCGAAGTCGAAGGGCAACGGCCTGACCATCGACGCGTGGCTCACCTACGGCACGCCGGACTCGCTCGCCCTGTTCATGTACAACAAGCCGCGCGAGGCCAAGCGCCTGTTCTTCGACGTGATCCCCCGGCACGTGGACGAGTATATCGGCTTCCTCGACCGCTATGCCGGCCAGGACGCGAAGCTGCGTCTCGGCAACCCGGTCTGGCACCTCCATGCCGGCAGCCCGCCGGTGCCGGAGCGGGTCGAGGGCGCGAGCCTGACCTTCGCGATGCTGCTCAACCTCGCCGCGGTGGCCAACACCGAGGATCCGGCAGTGCTGTGGGGCTTCATCCGCCGCTACGCGCCGCAGACCGGGCCGGAGACCCATCGGGGCCTCGACCGGCTGGTGGTCCACGCGCTGAAGTACTTCTCGGACTTCGTGCGGCCCGCCAAGACCTACCGGGCGCCGACGCCCGAGGAGCGGGCCGCCCTGGAGGACCTGTCGGAGACCCTCCGAGCCCATGCCGGCTCCACCGATCCGGAGGCCCTGCAGGCGGCGGTCTACGAGGTCGGACGGCGTCACTTCCCCGACACGTCCGGCAAGGCCAAGAGCCCGGACGGCCGGCCGGGCGTGTCCCAGGCGTGGTTCACGAGCCTGTACAACGTGCTGTTCGGCGAGGCGCGCGGGCCCCGGTTCGGCTCCTTCGTGGCCCTCTACGGGGTCGCGGAGACCCGGGAGCTGATCGAGGCGGCCCTGTCGGGGGCGCTGGTCGCCGAGCACGAAGCCTTCGCGGCCGGCAAGGCCACGGTCGCGCCCCCGGTCGCGTGAGCGCCGTGATCGTCGACAGCCTCGCCGCCCTGGAGGCGATCTACACCGCGCCCCTGGCCCCCGCCTCCACCGTGAAGGTGGCCGGCGCGGTCACGCCGGATTACGCGGCGCTGATCGCGGCCTCGCCCTTCGCGGTGCTGGCGACCGCCGGCCCCGAGGGGCTCGATTGCAGCCCCCGCGGGGACCGGCCGGGCTTCGTGCGGGTCGCCGATCCGCGCACGCTGATCCTGCCGGACCGGCGGGGGAACAACCGGATCGACTCGCTCCGCAACATCGTGCGCGATCCGCGGGTGGCGCTGCTGTTCCTGATCCCGGGCTCGGGCACGACGCTGCGGGTGAACGGGCGGGCGGTGATCTCGGCCGATCCGGATCTCCTCGCCACGTTCCGGGTCGACGGCCACGCGCCGCGCACCGCGGTCGTGATCACCGTCGCGGAGATCTACTTCCAGTGCGCAAGGGCGATCATCCGGGCCAGGCTGTGGGATCCCGAATCCCGCGTCGAACCGGCGACCCTGCCGACCCCCGGGGCGATCCTGGCGGCGCTCACCGCGGGCGCGGTCGGCGGTGCGCGCTACGACGCGGAATGGCCGGAGCGGGCGGCCGAGACGATGTGGTGAGGGCCGGCGCCGAGAGCCGGCCTTTCCGATGACCCTTCCCTCCTAGGGTGCCCGCACCCGCGGGCCGCGGAGGAGGCCTCCGGGAAGCGCCGCGATCCCTGGAGTCCTGCTGCGAGGCCTCCGCCGCGCTGGGGCACTCCCCGATGAGGAAACGGGGGAGCCTCGGGCGCAGTCCGGCAGCGGAGCCCGGCTCCCTCACCCCACCAGGGCGAGATCCTGCGTCTCGGTATCGGGGATGACGTCGACCTCGACCTTGAGGCGCTGCTTGCCCGAGCCGCTGACGATGCCGTCGACGGGGGCCACGTCGCCGTAATCGCGGCCGCGGGCCACCACGATGTGGTCGTCGCGCACGGCGACGCCGTTGGTCGGGTCGAGGCCGAGCCAGCTCTCGCCGCACCAGACCGCCACCCAGGCGTGGCTCGCATCCGCCCCGCGCAGGCGCGGGCGGCCCGGCGGCGGCACCGTGCGCAGGTACCCGCTGACATAGGCGGCCGGCAGGCCCATGCCGCGCAGGGCGGCGATCATCACGTGGGCGAAGTCCTGGCAGACCCCGGCCCGGAGCGCGAAGGACTCGGCGAGCGGCGTCGAGACGGTGGTGGCCTTGGCGTCGAACCGGAAATCCTGGCCGATCCGCAGCATCAGGTCGTGGGCCGCCCCGTAGGCGCTCCGGCCGGAGGCGAAGCTCGGGCGGGCGTAGTCGGTGATCGCGGGCAGCAGCGGCACCCGGCCGCTCGGGAACAGGAGATGTACCGGCGCCCGGCCGCCGAGGTCGCGCCCGGCCACCACGGCGTCCCGGACGCGCTCCCAGGGCATCCCGGATTCCGGGAGCGGCGGGGCGGGTCGCTCGACCCGCACGGTGGAGAGCGCCTCGACGCTGAAGGTGGTGTGGGGCACCTCCAGGGTGATCGCCACCGCGTCGATCCCGAAATAGTCGCGCCGCATCACCGCCCGGGTGGGGCTCGGATCGACGGTGACGGCGCTCGCCAGCACGCTCTGCCCCTCGCAATCCTGCGGCTTGAGCCGCAGGGTGCAGCGGGCGAAGTGCACCGGCTTGCCGTAGCGGTAGGTGGTGCGATGGCGCAGCGTGTAGATCACGCCAGCCCCGTCAGTTTCTCAGGGCGCAGCGCGTTCGGCCCGGTGGGGAAGTAGCGGACCGCGATCCCGTCGGCGAGCCGCTCCAGGTCGGTCGCCAGGACGGTCAGGCGCACGGCGTCGAAATCCGCGGCCTCGCCGCTGCGCAGCTCCGACAGGATCCGGGCGGCGAGGCGGCAATGCGGCTCGGGGATCCCGTCCGCGGCCAGCGCCGGCAGGTCGGCGAGGTGGCGGGTGATCGCCTCCGCCTGGAAGGCGATTGAGCGCGGGTTGTAGGGATCGAGCAGGACCATGTCGCGGACCGGGTCGAGGGCCGCGCCCTGCATGTAGCGGCGCCCGTAGCTGATCTGCGAATCGCAGAGCGACAGCATCACCCCGAGGCAGCCCGGGGTCGCCTCGTCGTTGGCGAAGGCCAGCGCGAAGGTGCAGGTGTTGATCGCCCGCTCGACGCGCCGGCCGAGCTCGACGAAGTGCCAGCCCTCGGCGCGGCTCATGTTCTCGTGCGTGAGGCCGGAGAGCGCCGCGAGGTGGCTCAGCGCCTGCTCGGCGCGGCCGGCGAGCTGCGACTCGGTCAGCCCCCGCTCGGTGTCGAGGGACAGGAACTCGTCCAAGTCGGCGAGCACCCGCCAGGTCTCGCCCGACAGGCGGGCCCGGAGCGCGGCGGCGTTGCGGCGGGCCGAGCCGATGTGGGCCTGGGCCGAGCCCGGCCGCTGGTGCCTGGCCAGCGCCTCCTGGGCGAGGCGGGCGGTGGGCAGGTCGGCCGCGCCGATGCTGCCCCACTCGTGCAGGAGGGTGCGCAGCGCCAGGGCCGCGGGCGTGTCGAGGGCGCCCGAGATGTCGGCCCCGACCGCGTCCCCGACGCTGCGCAGATGGGCGAGGACGAGCCGGATCACCGCCTCGGCGCGCTCGAGATAGCGGCCGAGCCAGAACAGGCCGTCGGCCGCCCGGGAGGGCAGGTGTCCCCCGACCCGCCGCACCCGCGGGGCCGCGTGCGAGCCGATCAGCGGCGCCGCGATCGGCTGATCGGACAGGACCCAGACATCGGCGGAGCGGATGCCGAGCCGCATCTCGATGGGGTCGACGTCCTCGCGCTCCGAGACGCGGCAGAAGCCGCCCGGCATGACCTGCCAGCCCAGGGGCGTCCGGGTGGCGAAGACGCGGACCACGAAGGCACGGGGCACCAGGGCGAGGCCGGCCTCGCCGCGCTCCCAGCCCGGCATGGTCGAGAGCGGCGCCGCCTCCTGGGCGACGTAGTCGAAGGGCCGGTCGCGCAGGGCCGCCACGACCCGCTCGCGCTCGGCCGCCAGGACCGGCCCCGCCAGGATCGCGTCGCGCCCCGCCCCGCGCTGGGGCGTGGCGGCCGGCCGCAGGATCAGGCTGTCGAGATTGGCCTGCGCGTGTGCCAACCCCTCGAGGTCGCCGCACCACCACGTGCGCGGATGGCCGAGCCGCAGGGGCTCCCCGAGGACGCGCCGGGCGATGCCGTCGAGGTAGGGGGCGAGCGCGGCCGATTCGACGAGCCCCGCACCCGGCATGTTGGCCATCACCAGGGAGCCGTTGCGCAGGGCGTCCAGGATGCCGGGCACGCCGAGCCGCGAGGCCGGGTTCAGCTCCAGGGGGTCGAGGAAGTCGGCGTCGATCCGCCGCCACAGGGCGTCGGCGCGCTTCAGGCCCGAGACGGTGCGCACGTGCAGGCGGCCGTCCCGCATGACGAGGTCGTCGCCCTCCACCAGCATCAGGCCGAGGTAGCGGGCGAGCGCCGCCTGCTCGACATAGGTGCTGCTGTAGGGGCCGGAGGTCAGCAGGCAGATCCGCGGGTCGGCGCGCTCGGCACCGAGCGCCAAGCCATCGCGAAAGGCCTGGAAGAAGGCCGGCAGGCGCTCGACGTGAAGATCCTGGAAGAAGTCCGGGAAGGTCCGGGCCAGGACCATCCGGTTCTCGAGCGCCCAGCCGAGCCCCGAGGGCGCCTGCGTCCGGTCGGCGAGCACCTGCCAGCGCCCGTCCGGTCCCCGGCCCAGATCGGCGGCGTAGAGCTTCAGGTAGTGGCCGCCGGGGGGTGCGACGCCGTGGAGCGGGTGCAGGAATTCGGGCGTGCCGGCCACGATCGCGGCGGGCAGGAGCCCCTCGGCGACCAGGCGGCCGTCCCCGTAGGTGTCGGCGAGGATCGCCTCCATCAGCTCCGCGCGCTGGACGATCCCGGCGCTGAGCGCGGCCCATTCGGGCCCCTCGATCACCAGGGGCAGGCAGCCGAGCGGCCAGGGATGCTCGCGCTGGTCGCCGGCGATGCGGAACGAGATGCCGGCATCCCGGATGTGCCGCTCCGCCGCGACGAAGCGGGCCATGATCTCCGGCTCGGTGAGGCCGCCGAGACGGTCGAGCAGGCGCGGCCACGCCCCGCGGGGCCGACCGTCGGGTCCCAGGAACTCGTCCGGCCGGCCGGGGGCGGGGCGATAGCCCGCGCTCCAGCGGGCGGCGCGCTCCCGCGGGCCCTCCGCCGGCTCGGCCTGGCCGCGGCTTCCCGCGAGCGCCGCCTCCATCACGGCCCCCCGGTCATTGCGGCGCCGGCATCCGCAGGTCGAGGGTCAGCGGGAACTCGGCGCTGGCCTCCGCCCGGGGCATCTCCACCCGGCCCGGCGTGTGGCCGTGCGGCTGGAACCGGGCGAGACGGCGCCCCTCCGCCTCGTAGGCGTTCACCGGATGGGTCTCGTAGTTGCGGCCGCCGGGATGGGCGACGTGGTAGCGGCAGCCGCCGAGCGAGCGCCCGCTCCAGGCGTCGAGGATGTCGAAGGTCAGCGGTGAGTGGGCGGGGATGGTCGGGTGCAGCGAGGAGGCCGGCTGCCACGCCTTGAAGCGCAGGCCCGCCACGGCCTCGCCGCCGCGGCCGGTGGAGGTCATGGGCAGGCGTCGGCCGTTGCACGCGATGACGTGCCGCTCGGGCACGAAGCCCTCGACCTTGACCTGCAGCCGCTCGACCGAGCTGTCGACGAAGCGCACGGTGCCCCCGCTGGTCCCTTCCTCGCCCATCACGTGCCAGGGCTCCAGCGCCTGGCGCAGTTCCATCCGGACCCCGCCCTGCTCGACCGTGCCGAACACGGGGAAGCGGAACAGGGCCTGCGCCTCGAAGGCAACCGGATCGAAAGCGTACCCCGCCTCCCGGAGATCCTCCAGCACCGAGAGGAAGTCGGACCAGAGGAAATGCGGCAGCATGAACCGATCGTGCAGGTTCGTGCCCCAGCGGACACAGCCGCCGGTCTGCGGCTCGCGCCACAGCCAGGCCACGAGGGCGCGCAGCAGCCCCTGCTGGGCGAGGCTCATCCGCGCGTCCGGCGGCATCTCGAAGGCGCGGAACTCCAGCAGGCCGAGGCGGCCGGTGGGCCCATCCGGCGAGTAGAGCTTGTCGATGCAGATCTCGGCGCGGTGGGTGTTGCCGGTCACGTCCACCAGGATGTTGCGGAACACCCGGTCGACGAGCCAGCGCGGGATGTTGGGCGCGTCGGGGGCGGGGATCTGGGCGAGGGCGATCTCCAGCTCGTAGAGGCCGTCGTGCCGCGCCTCGTCCATGCGCGGCGCCTGGCTGGTCGGGCCGATATAGAGGCCGGAGAACAGGTACGAGAGGGCCGGGTGGCGCTGCCAGTAGAGCACGAGGCTCCTCAGGAGGTCGGGCCGGCGCAGGAACGGGGAATCGTCCGGCGTGACGCCGCCCATGACCACGTGGTTGCCGCCGCCGGTGCCAGTGTGGCGCCCGTCGGTCATGAACTTCTCGGCGCCCAGCCGGGTCTGGCGGGCCTCGGCGTAGAGATCGGTGGTGATGGCGACCGCCTCCCGCCAGGATGCCGCCGGGTGGACGTTCACCTCGATGACCCCGGGATCGGGGGTGACCTTGATCACGCCGATGCGCGGGTCGTAGGGCGGCTCGTAGCCTTCCAGGTGGATCGGCAGGTCCAGCTCCGCGGCGGCCGCCTCCAGGTGGCCGGCGAGTTCCAGATACTCGTCGGCGCGCTGCACCGGCGGCATGAACACCCGCACCACGCCGTCCCGGGGCTCGATCGAGACCGCCGTGCGCACCGCGACGCCGGTGATGCCGGCGCCGTTGACGGTGGCCGCGCCGGGAAGCCCGTCCTGGAGGGGCGGGCGCGGCTCCAGCGGGTCCTGGGGCTGGTAATAGGGATAGTGCTCGGGCGGCACGTAGGGCAGCGACGACAGGGGCAGCCGGAAGCCCACGGGGGAATCCCCCGGCACCAGGAAGGCGGCGCCGCGCCGGAACTCCCAGGCCTCCGAGATCCAGACGCGATCGGAATCGCCGTCCCGGCCGGTGGGCAGACTCGCGAGCGGCAGGACGTAGCCCGCGGCCTCCCCGAGACCGCGGGCGTAGACGCGCCGGATCCGGGCGTCGAACTCCACGGAGCCGGACCGGGCCGCCTCGGGCGTGACGTTGACCGGCAGGGCGGCGGCCTTCTTCTCCCAGAGTTCGCCGTCCTCGAAGGCCGGGAAGACGTAGGCGGCGAGGCCGAGGCGCCGGGCCAGCGCGTCGGCGAGCGCCTTGGCCTGCGCGATGGTGGCCGTCCCCGCCTGCCCGGGAGCAGCTTCCGGAGCGATCAGGTCCGGGTTCCGCCAGATCGGCTTGCCGTCCTTGCGCCAGTAGAGCGCGAAGGCCCAGCGCGGCAGGCTCTCGCCAGGATACCACTTGCCCTGGCCGTAATGGAGCAGCCCCCCCGGGCCGAACCGGTCGCGCAGGCGCCGGATCAGCTGGTCGGCGAGCCCCCGCTTGGTCGGGCCGACCGCGGCGATGTTCCACTCCGGCGATTCGAAATCGTCCACCGACACGAAGGTCGGCTCGCCGCCCATGGTCAGGCGGACGTCCTGCGCGGCGAGGTCGGCGTCGACCCGCTCGCCCAGCGCGTCCATGGCCGCCCAGACCGCGTCCGAGAACGGCTTGGTGATCCGCGGCGTCTCGGCGACGCGGGTGATGGCCATGCGGAAGTCGAACGTGGTCTCGGCCGGCTCCATCGCCCCCGAGATCGGGGCGGCCGAATGGTAGTGCGGCGTCGCGGCCAGCGGGATGTGGCCCTCGCCGGTGAGCAGTCCCGAGGTCGCGTCGAGGCCGACCCAGCCGGCGCCCGGGAGGTAGACCTCGGCCCAGGCGTGCAGGTCGGTGAAGTCCGCCGCCGCGCCGGTCGGCCCGTCGACCGCGGTGGTGTCGGGCACGAGTTGGATCAGGTAGCCGGAGACGAACCGGGCGGCGAGCCCGATCCGGCGCAGCACCTGCACGAGCAGCCACGCCGAGTCCCGGCAGGATCCGCTCCTGAGCCGCAGGGTCTCGATGGGCGTCTGGACGCCCGGCTCCATCCGGACGCCGTAGGCGGTCTCCCGGGCGATCAGGCCGTTCAGCGCCACCAGGAACTGGACGGTGCTGGGCTCCGCGGGGAGGCGGGCGAGGAGCGCCTCCATCTCCGGGCCATCCGCGTCGACGGGGGCGAGATAGGGGGCCAGTTCCTCGGTGAGATCGGGCTCGTACGCGAAGGGTCGCGTCTGCGCGTAATCCTCCACGAAGAAGTCGAACGGGTTGATCACCGCCATGTCGGCGGTGAGGTCGACCTCGATCTTCAATTCGTCGGTCTTCTCCGGGAAGACGAGGCGGGCGAGCCAGTTGCCGCTCGGATCCTGCTGCCAGTTCAGGAAGTGGTTGGCGGGCGTCACGGTCAGCGCGTAGGCCGGCACCTTGGTGCGCGCGTGCGGGGCCGGGCGCAGGCGAATCACCTGCGGCCCGAGGCTGATCGGCCGGTCGTAGCGGTAATGCGTGACGTGGTGCAGGGCGGCTTTGATCGACACGATGGCTCCGTCGGATGGATCGAACGCGGTCTCGTCGCCGGTCCCGGGCACCGGACCCTGCCGCCCGGTTATGCGACACAGACGGCGCCACAAGCAATTTTCGTGCGGCGGCGCCGGCCGGTCGGGGCATGTGGCAGGAACTTTGCCGGCCGGCCCCGCTTGAGCCCCCAGTGGGCCGGCTGCCGGCCCGGGACCGCCCGATGAAGATCTTCCAGTGCCAAGCCTGCGACCAGCCGGTCACCTTCGAGGCGACCGGCTGCGAGAGCTGCGCGCGGCAGCTGGGCTACGTCTGCGCGGTCCACGAGGTCTCGGCCCTGGAGCCGCAGGGGCTCTCCGCGCACCCGCTGATGGGCGGCGCCCAGATCTTCCATGCCTACGCGGATCCCGGCCGGCGCTACCGCCTGTGCAACAACGCCGTCTCGTCAGCCTGCAACTGGCTGGTGCCGGAGGACAGCCCGGACCTCTACTGCACCGCCTGCCGCCACAACCGCGTGGTGCCGGACCTGTCGCAGGGCTGGAACCTCACCCGCTGGCGCCAGATCGAGGCCGCCAAGCACCGGCTGTTCTACTCGCTGCTGCGGCTGGAGCTGCCGCTCGCCACCCGCGCCCAGTACACGGACGGGCTGGCCTTCGACTTCCTGGTCGATCCCGCGGAGAGCTTCTCCGGCGGCACGCCGGTCCTGACGGGCCATATCAACGGCCTGATCACCATGAACATCGCCGAGGCCGACGACGTCGAGCGGGAGCGCCGCCGGATCCTGTTCGGCGAGCATTACCGCACCCTGCTCGGCCATTTCCGGCACGAGATCGGGCATTATTTCTGGTATCTGCTGGTGATGAACAGCCCCATGATCGGGGCCTTCCGGACGCTGTTCGGCGATGAGGGCCGGAACTACGTCCAGGCCCTGCAGGATCACTACGCGCGGGGGGCACCCGCCGACTGGGACGAGGGCTACGTCTCGGCCTACGCCACCGCCCACCCGTGGGAGGACTTCGCCGAGACCTTCGCGCATTACCTGCACATCGTCGACACGGTGGAGACCGCCTCGACCTTCGAGCTGCACGTGCGCCCGCGCCTGCGCCACGGGCAGGCCGCGCCGACGGTGATCGATTTCGATCCGTACAACACCCTCGATCTCGACCGGCTGATCGCGGCGTGGCTGCCGCTCACCTACGCGATCAACTCACTCTCCCACAGCATGGGTCAGCCGGCGCTCTACCCGTTCAAGCTGACGCCCACGGTGATCGCCAAGCTCGCCTTCGTGCACGAGCGGATCTACGCCTCCCGCACCGGCACCCTGCCGGATGCCGGCGCAGCCGGGGCCGAGATGCTGCGCGCGGTGATCATGGGCCTGCGCCAGAAGGTGGCCGCGCCGACGGTGTGAAACCGCGCCTGCGCGGGGCGGCGCGCTTCAGCGGCACTTCAACAGCGCCGCACGATCGGGATCCGGCCGCTCCGAGTCGCCTTTCTGCGCCCGCTGTGACGGCGGCCCTGACGGCGACCGGACGCCTTACGCCCCCCCGTGCCGCTCCGCGAAGGCGCGGAACGCCGCCAGGGTCTCGGCGCTGACGTGGTGCTCGATCCCCTCGGCGTCCCGCCGGGCGGTCTCGGGGCTCACCCCGAGGGCGCACAGGAAGCGCTCGACGATCCGGTGGCGCTCCCGCGCCTGGGCGGCGAGGCGCCGGCCGGCCTCGGTCAGGAACACGCCGCGATAGGGCCGCTGCTGGACGAACCCGTCCTCGCACAGGCGCTTCAGCATCTTGGCGACTGTCGGCTGCGCCACGCCGAGCCGGGCCGCGATGTCCACCTGCCGCGCCTCGCCGCCATCGCCGATCAGGTCGTCGATCAGCTCGACGTAATCCTCCACGAGCTCCGAGCGCCGCGCCTCGCGGGCCTGGCGGAAGCTCTCCACGTGCCGCTCGGGCTCGACCAGCACGGTCTCGGGCGAGCCCGGCTCGGACGGTTCCTGCATCGGCTCTCCCCTCTCGGCGCGCACGCGCCGCCCGACCCCTGTCTAGCAAACACCGCCACCGGGAGGGGAGTCCCGCGCGGCCGACAGGGCCCCCTTGAATCTCGACCTCGAACCCTGAATATAGCATCCGCTATATTTTTGAGGAGAGGGTGAGCATGGTGGCGCCGAACGCCGCGACGGTCCCCGGGCGCACCGCGCCCGGGGCGATGAGCCGGCGGACCGAGGGCGCCATCCGCGACGTCCTCGACGGCCGTCCCGGCGGACGGGGCCGGTTCCTGCTGTTCGCGGGGCCCGCCGTGACGGCGTCGATCGCCTACATGGACCCCGGCAATTTCGCGACCAACATCCAGGCCGGCGCCCGCTACGGCTACGGCCTGCTTTGGGTGGTGCTGCTCGCCAACCTGACCGCCATGCTGTTCCAGGCGCTCTCGGCCAAGCTCGGGATCGTCACGGGCAAGAACCTCGCCGAGCATTGCCGGGACGCGACCTCGCGCCCGGTGCGCCTCGCCCTGTGGGGGATCAGCGAGGTGGCCGCCATGGCCACCGACCTCGCGGAGTTCCTGGGCGGCGCCATCGGGCTGTCGCTGCTCACCGGCATGCCGCTGATGGTCGGCATGGCGATCACCGCGGTGGTCACCTACGCGATCCTGCTCCTGGAGCACGAGGGCTTCCGGCCTATGGAGATCGCCATCGGCGTGATGGTCGGCACCATCGGCCTCTGCTACGCGGTCGAGCTCCTGATCGCGCCCGTGGCCTGGGGGGAGGCCGCCAAGGGCCTCGTCACCCCGCGGATTCCCGACGCGCAGGCCCTCACCATCGCGGTGGGGATCATCGGCGCCACCGTGATGCCGCACGCCCTGTTCCTGCATTCCGGCTTGACCCAGGGGCGGGGCAATCCCCGGACCGAGGCCGACCGGCGCCTGCTGGTGCGCTACTCGAACCGCGAGGTGGTGGTGGCCCTGCTGCTGGCGGGCCTCGTCAACATGGCGATGGTGATCATGGCGGCGGCGGCCTTCCATGTCGGCCACAGCGGGGTCGCCGAGATCGGCGAGGCCTACCGCACCCTGACGCCCCTCCTCGGCCCCGCGGCCGGGGCGGCCTTCCTGGTGTCGCTGCTCGCCTCCGGGATCTCCTCCTCGGTGGTGGGAACGCTGGCCGGGCAGATGGTGATGCAGGGCTTCACCGGCTGGCGGATCCCGCTCCTCGTCCGCCGCCTCGTGACCATGCTGCCGGCCTTCGCGGTTGTGGCCATCGGGGTCGACCCGACCCAGGCCCTGGTCCTGTCGCAGGTGGTGCTGTCCCTCGCCCTGCCGGTGCCGATGGTGGCTCTGGTGGTGTTCACCCGGCGCCGGGCCGTGATGGGGCCCTTCGCCAACGGGCCGCTCACCCAGGCGGCCGCCGTGGCGGGGGCCGCCCTGGTGCTCGGCCTCAACGTGGTGCTGCTCGCCGCGGCCTTCGGGGTGCCGATCCCGGGGCTGGCGTGAGCCCCCGCGCCCGAGGCCGGTGCACCCGTCCCGTTCCCGGACGGGCGGGACGCGGACGTCCGGCGTCCCGGTCTCCCCGGGCCCCTGGCGGTTTCCGGCGACCGGGCGCAGAAGGCTTCACCGCCCGGGCGAGGAACACCGCATGGCTGTCCAGGACGTCGCGATCCGAACCCAGGACGGGACGTGCGCGATGCAGGCCGTCACGCCGGACGGCGACGGGCCCTGGCCCGCGGTGATCCTCTACATGGATGCCGGCGGCATCCGGCCGGCCCTGGTCGACCTGGCGCGGCAGCTCGCGGCGGGCGGCTACGTCGTGCTGCTGCCGGACCTGTTCTATCGCTACGGCCCCTACGGGCCGTTCGTGCCCGCGGAGGTGTTCAAGGGCGATTTCCGCGCCATCCTGGGGCCGCTGATGGCCACGACCGACAACGTCAAGGCGGCCGAGGATACGGGCGCCCTGCTCGCCTATCTCGACACACGCGACGATGTCGCGGGGGGCGCGGTCGGGGCGGTGGGCTTCTGCATGGGCGGCCCCATGGCGCTGACGGCGGCCGGAACCTATCCCGACCGGTTCGCGGCCGCGGCCAGCTTCCACGGCGGCAATCTCGCCACCGACGAGCCGACGAGCCCCCACCGCGCCGCGCCGCGGCTGAGGGCGGAGGTCTACATCGCGGCGGCCGAGAACGACCGGAGCTACCCGCCCGAGATGGCCGCGCGGCTGGAGGCGGCCCTGAGCCAAGCGGGCGTCCGCTACGGGGCGGAGACCTATCCGGCCGCGCATGGCTGGATGATGCCGGATTTCCCGGTCCACGACCCGGTCGCGGCCGCGCGCGGCTGGGACGCGATGCTCGGCCTCTTCAGCCGGACGCTGCGTCGCGGGGGATGAGCGGAAGCCCGCGCGCAGGGTTCGGCAGACGACGCGGCAGACGCCGCGGCGCAGGGCCCGGCACAGGGCTTGTGACCGGCCTCCGCCCGACAGCCCTCACGTCGCCCGCACCACCACCTCCACGAGGTTGGCGCACCCCGAGCGGATCCCGGCCTCGATCGCCGGGGCGATGTCGGCGGCCGCGGTCACCCGGCGGCCCGGCACGCCCATGGAAGCGGCCAGGGCCAGAAAATCGATGCGCGGATCGGTGAGGTCCATGGCGATGAAGCGGTTGGCGCGCACCGAGGCGTAGTGCGCCTGCCCCTTCATGAAGGTCTTGAGGATGTTGTACTCGGCGTTGTTGATCACCACGAAGGTGACCGGCAGCCTCTCGTGCGCGGCCGTCCAGAGCGCCTGGGGCGAGTACATCGCGGCCCCGTCGCCGACCACGCAGACCACGGGCGCGCGGTCGAGGCCCAGGGAAAACCCGACGGCGGCCGGCATGCCCCAGCCGAGCACGCCGCCGCGCATCGCCGCGTATTGATGCGCCGAGGGGCTGTCGAGGAAGGTGCGCAGGTGGGTGAGCGTCGCGGGGGCCTCGTCCACGATGGTGGTCTCGGCCCCGACCGCGCGGGCGACCTCCCGGGCGGCGACCAGCGGGGCGATCACCGGATCCTCGAAGGCCGCGTCGGCGGCGGCGGCGAGCCTCGCCCGGCGCCCGGCCCGCGCGGTCACGGCCTGGCTGCGCAGGTGCTCGAAGGCGTCGGCGCGGTCGGCGAGGCGGGGGCCGAGCAGCGGCAGCAGGGCGTCGAGCGAGGCGCGGATGTCGCCCACCGTCGACAGGGCGGTGGCGTAGGTGCGCCCGAGGTCGCGCACGTCGGCCGAGAGCTGGAACACCTGCACCCCCGGCGGCACCGCCGAGACCTCCGAGTAGAGCACGGTGATCAGCGACTTGCCGCCCAGCGCGAACACCGCGTCGTAGCGTCCGAGGATGTCGGCGATGGCGTCGGCCCGGGTCGGCAGGTTGCCGGCCCAGAGGGGGTGCGCGGTGGGGAAGGGGATGTGGGCCGGCCAGGACGAGCCGTAGACCGGCGCCGCCAGCAGGTCGGCGAGCGCCACCATCTGCGCCGAGGCGTCCGAGGCGTCGATCTCGTCGCCCGCGATCAGGGCGAGGCGGCCGGGCGCGATGGCCGCCAGCCTCTCCGCCAGCCGGTCGAGGGAGCCCGCCACCGCCCGCTGGTCGATGGTCGAGGTCTCGCCGGCCGGCACCGACGACATCGCCTCCATCACGTCCATGGGCAGGGACAGGAAGACCGGACCGGAGGGGGCCGCCCCCGCGTCGTGGAAGGCCCGGCGCAGCAGGATCGGGATCTGGTCCGGGCTCGTCACCTCGCGGGCCCATTTCATCACCGGGTCGGCGATGGCGACGAGGTCGCCCATCAGCAGCGGGTCGGTCAGCGCGTGGCGCAGGTCCTGCTGACCGGCTGTGACCACCAGCGGCGTGCCTGAGACCTGCGAGTTCACCAGCCCGCCCATGGCGTGGCCGAGGCCGCCGGCCGTGTGCAGGTTGAGGAAGGCGGGCCGGCGGGCGCCCTGCGCGTAGCCGTCCGCCATGGCGACCGCGGTCGCCTCCTGCAGGGCGAGGATGTAGGCGATGTCCGGCGCCTCGGTGAGCGCGTCGATGAGCGGCAATTCGGTGGTGCCGGGATTGCCGAAGATGTAGCGCACCCCCTCCGAGCGCAGCACCTCCACCAGGAGGTCGGCGCCCCGGCGGCGGCCGGCGGTCTCCACGGTCTCGATCGGCATGCCCTGTCCCCTCCGACGGAATCAGCCCGAGGCTAACCCATGGGCGGACCGGGGCAATGCCGCGGCCGCGCCCGCACCTGCCGGGTCGCGCCGGACCGTCGCGCGGGGCGCCTCGGGCCCGCCCTGCGGGATGCGGCGCCCGGCCGAGGCCGTGCGGCAACCCATCGGCAGCCTTTTCGCGGTATCCTCCGGCCGGGATGCCCCCGCTCCCTCGGGCGCAAGCCGGAGGGTTCATGCCACCGACCCGGACGACACATCATGCGGATCGCGACTCCTCTTGCGCTCCTGGCCACGCTGGGCCTCGCCGCGGCCGCCCACGCGCAGGGGCTGGAGCGCGGGGCCCAGGAGGGCGCCTCGCGCGGCGCGGAGATGGCGGGCCCCCTCGGGGCGGTCGTCGGCGGCGCGATCGGTGCGGCCGTGGGCACGGCCAACGGCATCCTCGGCGTCGACCGGCGGGAGCGGTTCCGCATCTACGCGCTCGGCGAGCGCCGCCCGTCCATCGCGCTCGCGGGCCCCGTGCGGGTCGGGACCGTGCTACCGGAAGATGGCGTCGTGTACTACGATGTCCCGCGCGAGTTCGCGTTGCCGGAGTACAGCTACACGATCGTCAACCACCATCCGGTTCTCGTCGAGCCGCGATCGCGCCGCATCGTGGAGGTGATCGACTGACGGCCCCCGACGGGCACCCCGACCGGCACCCCGACCGGCACCTCCTGCCGGTGGGCGCGTGGCCGAGGGGTCCGGCGGGATGGGGCGGGCGATCCGCTTGGAGAGCACGGGTGGTCCAGACCGCGATTCCGTTGGCGCCCCCGGTGGCCGAATGACCGAGCGCGTCGCCGCGAAGGCCGATCGGAGGCACTGGTTCTACGACAACCGGTTCTTGGTCTGCGCGTTCTGCCTGCTCTCGTTCATGGCCATCTTCTGGCAGGTGAGCCGGTTCGAGGGCTTCCAGCCCATCTTCACCTGTGCCCGGGATCAGGACGTCGATCGGGGCCTGCTCTCCGTCGGGATGCGGGCGTGCATGGGTGACGCGACCTCGCAAGCCGCCCAGGCACGCTGCATGCACGTCGTCTACGTGCTGGCGTGCACGGAGGAGCGGTGGCGCTGAAGCCGCCTGGCGGGGGCGTGCCCGGCGCCCCTCCGATGCCGAGGCCGAGCGCAGGAAACCGCCGCGGCGCGGGGCCGGTCCGCGGCGGATCCTCTTCGCGCTGCGGCCCGACGCCGTCGGAAGGTGCCTGCCGAACCCGGGGGATCATCGCGGATCGCGGGTCGGATCACCGGCGGGCGAAGGGGGCGCGTTGCCTCCGGGCCGGGCGCTCGGGACGTTGCCGGGCGGGACGTTGTTGGGCGGAAGCGGCGCATTCCGGTGCGGAGCCCCGGCGCGGACCCGTCGGCGCTCACCTGTCGGCGGGGGTCTCCGCGCAGGTGACGGGAGGCTTGCCCGCGTCGCTCCAGGTCACCACGCGCCCCTTGCCGCGCAATTCGCGGCGCCCGTCCCCGTACCGGATCCCATCCGCGTGCGGCTGGACCGGCAGGGTCACCGCCGGACCGCCGGGCGGGTGGACGACGGCCGGCGCCTCCAGGTTGCCGATGTCGAACGCGACCGTGAGGGTCCGGCCGGCCGGGCAGGCGAAGGCGACGTGGCGGATCGTGGACGATGCGGCTCGCGTCGGGGCTGCCGGGACCACGAGGCCCGCGGCGAGCAGGGCGGCGATGCCGTCGCGGGGCAGCAGACGATTCACGGGTCCTCCTGCGGTGCCGATCCGCAGCCTCCGAAGCACAGGGCGGCGACTCGGCCGGCAGACTGCCACGAAGAACCCGTCGCAGCGAGCGGAGCGGCGTTCCACCGCGATCCGCCGCCTGGTCCACCGCCTGGTCCGCCAGCGGACCGGCCCGACCGCCTCCAGGCGGTTCCGGGGCCTCGCCCGCTAGTCCCTCAGCGCCGCCACGAAGGCTCGGATGAACGGCGGCAGATTGTCGAGGTCGCGCAGGCACAGGGTCAGGTCGCGCCGCGCCCAGGAGTCGGCGAGGGGCACCACCGCGAGGGCGAGATCCTGCGCGGCGCGGGCGGCCGCGCTCTCGGGCAGGATCGCCAGACCGACCCGGGCCGCGACGAGCCGGCAGACGGCCTCGAAGTCGCGCAGCTGCACCCGCAGCCGCATCGGCCGGCCCTCGCGCACCGCCTGAGCGACGAGGAACCGGCTGATGGCGCTGCGCCGGTCGAGGCCGACGAGATCGTGGTCCAGCACCTCGGCGAAGGGAATCGCGCCCCGCGCCGCCAGGGGATGGTCCCGGGCCGCCACCAGCACGAACCGGTCCTCGCGGAACGGGAAGGTCTGGAGCGAGCCGGTATCCACCGTGCCCGACAGGATGCCGAGATCGGCCGCGCCCTCGGCCACCAGCCCGACGATCTCCTCGGAGGTGCGCTCGTCGATCTCGACGCCGATCCCGGGATGTCCGGAAAGGAAGGCCGAGAGCGCGTCCGGCAGGAACTCGGTGAGCGCGTTGGTGTTCGCCAGCACCCGGATCTGGCCGAAGGCGCTCCCCGAGAAGGCCGCCATCTCCTCGCGCAGGCGCTCCACGCCGGCCAGGACCTCCCTTGCATGGACGAGGAGCGCGCGTCCGGCCGGGGTCGGGCTCACGCCCTGCCGCCCCCGGGTCAGCAGCGCGGCGCCGAGGGACTCCTCCATCAGGCGGATCCGCGTCGAGGCCGCCGCCAGGGCGAGGTTCGCCCGCGCCGCGCCGTGGGTGATCGAACCGGCCTCGACCACGTGCCGGAACAGGCCGAGATCGGTGAGATCGAACCGCATCATCGCCCAGTCACCACCCGACCCACCACCCGACACGCCACCCGACACGCCGTGCGACGCGCTCTCCGGGCTGCCGGCCCGCGCTCACGGACCGACGGTAGCGCCGGCCCGCCGACCTGTCAGCGGGACGCGCCGCAGGGCCGGCGCGCATCCGCCCACGACAATCCTGGTCACGGGCATGAAAATACGTTGCCGCCATCGATATCACTATCGCATAGTCAGTACCCAATACTCAGTACGTATCGTGCTTTTAATCGACGCAAACGCAGTATTTTTTGGTATAGATCCACTGCAATTTACTCGATCTTGATCCATCATTACCGCGGTCTTCATTCATTTTAATTTAACCGGCACCGAATCAACATCCCATCTCGGCATTCGAACGTTCCGCGATGATCGCACAACTCTCACTCCGACCTGTCGCCGCGTCCAGCCGGACGCGTCCGCGAGGACGCGGCGCCGGATCCCGCGGCCCCGACGACCGGCCGCGCGCCCCCGCGCCGGCCGGTTCCGCGCTCCGACACGGGAATCCATGATGGACGCGCTCCTGGTCGACGACAGCACCACCATGCGCCTGCGGCTGCGCCGGCTGCTGGAGGCCCAGCGCGGCGTGAGCGTGACCGACCACGCCGACACGGCCTCCGCCCTCGTGGAGGCGCAGATGCGCGCCTTCGACCTCGTGCTGGTCGTTTGCCGCATGCCCGCCCTGGACGGGATCGCCTTCATCCGGTGCATGCGGACCATCCCGCACTACGCCCAGGTGCCCATGGTGATGATCACCGACGACGTGTCCGAGGCCGTGCGGCTCGCCGCCCTGGAGGCCGGCGCGACCGATTTCCTCGACCGATCCATGCCGGGCGTCGAGCTGACCGTGCGGCTGCGCAACGTGATCCGGCTGGCCAAGGCGGTGCGGCGGCTCGCCGAGCAGGCGGCCTGGCTCGACGGCGAGGTGGAGGCGGCGCTCCGCCACATGCGCGAGCGCGAGGAGGAGATCATCTTCCGCCTGGCGCTGGCCGTCGAGTACCGCGACAACGACACCGGCGATCACACGTGGCGGGTGGCCCGCTACAGCCAGATCGTGGCCGAGGCGCTCGGCCTGCCCCCGGAGGCCTGCCGCAGCCTCTACCTCGCGGCGCCGCTCCACGACGTCGGCAAGGTCGGGATCCCGGACGGCGTGCTGCTGAAGCCCGGCCGCCTCGACCCCGACGAGTTCGCCCTGATCCAGACGCACGCGGCCATCGGCCAGCGCATCCTGGGCGGCAGCGCCTCCGAGCTGATCCGGCTGGCCGCCGAGATCGCCGCGTCGCATCACGAGCGATGGGACGGCAGCGGCTACCCGGAGGGGCTTGCCGGCCCCGAGATCCCCCTGGCGGCCCGGATCGTCGCGGTGGCCGACGTGTTCGACGCCCTGACCACGTCGCGGCCCTACAAGGAGGCCATGTCCTTCGAGGCGGCGCTCGCCTGTCTGCGGGCCGACAGCGGCCGCCACTTCGATCCGGCCTGCGTGGAGGCCTTCTGCGCGCGCTGGCCGGAGATCCGGGCCGCCGGCGACCGCGCCCCGGCCCCGATCCGGCCGGTCACCGAGCCCTGGGCGCGGGTCCCGATTCTGCTGCGCGAGATCGCCGCGTCCCCCGCGCCGTCGGATCGGCGCGTCCACGCCCCGCCCGTGCCCGCGGCCCGGGAACCGGGAGCGCCGGAGCCGGCCGGGCCACGGGCGAAGCCCCGGCCCGCGGGCGCGCCGGACGGCGCGGCCGGGGAGCGCGCCGGCCCGAGCGGCGGACGCGACACGCGAACCGACGGCCGCAGGCGTCCCCGTCTTCCCCGCGGGCCGGCGGCCCGGACGGATGACGCGCACCCCGTTGGGCCTTAACCTCGCGGGATGCGCATCTTCCACACGCCCGACACGGCCCGGCACGATCCCGAACGGTATTGGCGGCGCGGCACGCCGATCCCGCATCCCGAGCAGGCCGCACGCTACGCGATCCTGCGCGACGCGGCCCTGCGGGGCGGCCACGCCCTCGCCGCGCCCGGCGACCACGGCCTCGACCCGATCCGGGCGGTGCACGATCCGGACTACGTGGCGTTCCTGGCCGAGGCCTGGGCGCGGCGGGCGGAGATGCCGGGGATCGGCGACGAGATCCTCACCGGCGCCTTCGCCCGTCCGCAGATGCACCGGAAGCCCGCGGGGCTCCTGGGGCTCGCCGGCCTCTACATGGCCGACACCTCGACCCCGATCCGGGCCGGCACGTGGCCGGCGGTCTACGGCGCGGCGCAATGCGCGGTGGCGGCCGCCGACGCGGCGCTGGCATCGGGCCACGCCTACGCCCTGTGCCGGCCGCCGGGCCACCACGCCTACGCGGATTCCGCGGGCGGCTTCTGCTTCCTGAACAACAGCGCGGTCGCGGCGGCGCGGATGCTGGCCGCCACGGGCGGCCCGGTGGCGATCCTCGACATCGACGTCCACCACGGCAACGGCACGCAGGGCATCTTCTACGCCCGCGCCGACGTGCTCACCGTCTCGGTGCACGCAGACCCGTCGGACTACTTCCCGTTCTTCGCCGGCTACGCCGACGAGACGGGGGAGGGGCCCGGCGCGGGCTTCAACGGGAACCTGCCGCTGCCGCCGGGCTCGGGCGACGCCCCCTGGCTCGCCGCCGTGGAGGCCGGGCTGGCACGGGTCGCCGCGCACGCCCCGCGCGGCCTCGTGGTGGCGCTTGGCCTCGACGCCGCGGAGGACGATCCGATCGGCGCCCTGCGGGTGACCCAAGCCGGCTTCGAGGCGGCGGCGGCGCGGATCGCGGAGGCCGGGCTGCCCACCGCCCTCGTC
This sequence comes from Methylobacterium sp. E-046, assembly GCF_022829625.1. Lineage (NCBI taxonomy): Bacteria > Pseudomonadati > Pseudomonadota > Alphaproteobacteria > Hyphomicrobiales > Methylobacteriaceae > Methylobacterium > Methylobacterium sp. E-046. The sequence continues at coordinate 96,278 of NZ_JAKSYP010000187.1, forward strand.
CAGGAGGGCGGCTACCGCTGCGCGGCCCTGCCCCGGAACCTGACGGCATTCCTCGCCGCCTTCGACGCGGCCCGCTAGCGCCCCGTCCGGCGGCGACGCGACCGGGAACGGCTCCGGCGGGAGACCGCCGGCGCGCCTTCGCCCGGCCCGGTGCTGCGGTCGGGCCGCGGTCGGGCCGCGGGGTCTTCGGACCGGGCCGGCCCCGGTGTCGCGGCCGGACGGCTCCCGATCGCCCGCCCCGACGGGGCGCTCCGGCCGGCATCGGTCCCGCGACGGGCGGCGCTGGCGTCACGGCGCTGAATCTGACCACGCAAGAGTCAAGGATATTCCCAACTGGACATTGCGATTTTTCACATGGATCCAAGACTTCGCGTCATATCCAGGAGATCCGATCCGGACGCGGGGATGTGTTTGCTTGCCCTACGGTGACACGGAGCGGATCCTCGTCACGGGCGGCGCGGGCTTCATCGGCTCGCATCTCTGCGAGCGGCTGCTGGCACAGGGCCGCGATGTCCTGTGCCTCGACAACTTCTTCAGGGGGCGGCGGCGGAACATCGCCCATCTGCTCGGCGACCCGCACCAGCGCCGCCCCGACATCACGAAGGCCCGGGATCTGCTGGGCTGGGCGCCCACCGTGTCGGTCCGGGATGGGCTCGAGCGGACGATCGCCTATTTCCGGGACCTGCGCTGAGCCGCGTCGTCGAGGGCGGCGGGGCGGGAGCGGCCCGTCCCGGTGCCGCGCAACAGGACATCTCATGGACACGGATGCCGGACACGGCCGCTACCCCTACAGCGCCCTCCCGGACCGGCCGGTCTTCGACTGGCCGGAGGGCAGGCGGCTGGCGGTCTATATCGGGCTGAACCTCGAGACCTTCGCGTTCGGCGAAGGCCTGGGCGCCGAGCTGGCGCCGGGCGGTCCGCAGCCGGACGTGCTCAACTATGCCTGGCGGGACTGGGGCAACCGGGTCGGCGCCTGGCGGATCGCTGCGCTGCTGGACGAGCTGGCGATGCCGGCGAGCGTGCTGGTCAACAGCAACCTCTACCGGGACTGTCCGGGGCTGATCGAGGCGTTCCGGGCGCGGGGCGACGAGATCGTCGCCCACGGGCGGACCAACGCGGAGCGGCAGGGCACCCTCGACGAGGCCGCCGAGCGGGCGCTGATCGCCGAGACGACGGCCGCGATCGCCGCCCGGGAGGGCCAGCCGCCGGCCGGCTGGCTCGGGCCGTGGATCTCGCAGTCGCGGGTGACGCCCGACCTCCTGGCCGAGGCCGGCTACCGCTACCTGCTCGACTGGGACCACGACGACCAGCCGACGTGGTTCGCCACGCGCGGCGGCGGCCGCATCCTCGCGGTGCCCTATCCGCAGGAACTCAACGACATCCCCGCGATCATCGCCCGCAAGGAGACGGGCCGCCAGTTCGCCGACATGATCGTCGACGCCTTCGACGAGATGCTGGAGCAGGCGCAGGCCGCGCCCCTGGTCATGGGCCTCGCCCTCCACCCCTACATCGTTGGGCGCCCGCACCGCCTGAGGCCCCTGCGCCGGGCGCTGCAGCACATCGCCGGGCGCCGCGCCGACGTCTGGCTCACCACGGCCGGCGCCATCGCCGACCACGTCGGCCCGGGTCCAGGCAGTGCGGGCTGAGGGGTTGAGGGCGCGCGGGCTGACGGCGCGGAGGCGTCAGCGGTAGTCGCCCGGCGTGAGCCCGTGGCGGGCCATCTTGTCGTAGAGGGTCTTGCGCGGCAGGCCGAGGGCCTCGGCGGCGGCCCGCACGTCGCCGCCCGCGACCAGCAGCTCGTCCCGGATCAGCCGCCGCTCGAAGCGGTCCACCTGCTCGGCGAGACCGCCGGGGGCGGCCTCGGGCGGGGCCTGCGGCGCCTCGACGAGGCCCAGGGCGCAGCGCTCGGCGAAGTGTCCGAGCTCGCGGACGTTGCCGGGCCAGGCATGGCCGCGCAGGTGGTCGCGGACGGCCGGGGTGACCGGGGGCACGGCCTTCCCGAACCGTTCGGCGGCGCGGCGCAGGAAGTGCTGGAACAGCAGCATCACGTCGTCGCCCCGATCGCGCAGGGGCGGGATCGCGACCGTGATGACGTTGAGCCGGTGGTAGAGGTCGTCGCGGAACGTGCCCTGCGCCGCCGCCTGCCCGAGATCGACCTTGGTGGCGGCCACGACCCGCATGTCCACGGGCCGCACCTCGTTGGTGCCGAGCGGCTCCACGGTGCGCTCCTGGAGCACCCGCAGGAGCTTGACCTGGAGCGTCAGCGGCATGCTCTCGATCTCGTCGAGGAACAGCGTGCCGCCGTGGGCATGCTCGATGCGCCCGACCCGCCGCTTGAGCGCCCCCGTGAAGGCGCCCGCCTCGTGCCCGAACAGCTCGCTCTCGACGACGCTGTCGGGCAGGGCGCCGCAATTCATCGCCACGAGGTTGCGCGCCGCCCGGCGGCTCCACCGGTGCAGGGCGCCGGCCACCACCTCCTTGCCGGATCCCGTCTCCCCGGACACCAGCACGTCGACGTCGGCCCGCGCCACCTCGCGCACCAGGCTCCGCAGCCGCACGATCTCGGGGGAATCGCCCAGGAAGGCCGGATCCTCCTCGATCGCCGCGTTGAGGCGGGCGCGCAGCGCGCGGTTCTCCACCACCAGGCGCCGCCGCTCCAGCGCCCGGCGCACGGAGGCGACGAGGGCCTCGGCGGGGTAGGGCTTGGCCAGGAAGTCGTAGGCGCCCCCCTGCATGGCGGCGACCGCCATCCGGATGTCGCCGTGGCCGGTGATGAGGATCACCGGCAGATCCGGATCGACCCGCTGCAGCCGCGCCAGCAGGCCGACCCCGTCGAGGCCGGGCAGGCGCACGTCGCTGACCACGACGCCGGGGGACACGGCCAGGATCGCCGCCAGCGCCGGCTCGGCCGCGGCGAACGCCTCGACGGCGAAGCCCTCGAGTTCCAGGCTCTGGCCGTTGGCCCGGCGCACCTCGGCCTCGTCGTCGATGAACACGACGCGCCCGGTCGCCCCGTCCGCGTCCCCACTCACTGCATCGCCCCCACGCGTCCTCCCGCGGCCGGATCAGCCGCGGCCGCCCGGATGAGTTCCATCCGGAAGACCGTGCCGGCCGCCGGCCCGTCCCCGCCGTCGCGGACGGCCAGGATCAGGTTCCCGCCGCAATCCTCCACGATCCCGCGGGCGATGGCGAGGCCCAGGCCGAGGCCGTCGGCCTTGGTCGTGAAGAACGCGTCGAAGATCTGGCCGCGCTCCGCCTCGGGGATCCCGGGGCCGGTATCGGTCACCGCCACCGCCACGCGCTCGGCGCCCTCCGCGGCGACGCTCAGGGTCACGCGGCCGTCCGGGCGCCCGGCGACCGCGTCGAGGGCGTTCTGGAGCAGGTTGACCAGGACCTGCTCCAGCCGCGGCCCGTCCCCCAGGACCCGCAGCTCGGGGCCGGGCAGGTCGGCCTCCAGCGGCACGCGCAGGGCCGCGGCGCGGGCGCGCACCAGCTCCAGCGCGTTGTCGAGGACCGCGCGGAGCGGGACCGGCTCCCGCCGCGGCGAGGCGCGCCGGGCGAAGCCCTTGAGCTGCCGGGTGAGACCGGCGATGCGGTCCGTGAGCCGGCCGATGGCGAAGGCGTTCTCGGCCGCGTCCTCATTCCGCCCGCGCCGGACCAGGACCGCCGTGTTGTCGGCGTAGGAGCGGATCGCCGCCAGCGGCTGGTTGATCTCGTGCGCCATGCTGGCGGCGAACTGGCCGAGGGCCGCGAGCCGTCCGGCCTGTGCCAGTTCCCGCCCCAGGCGCTCGCGCTCGGCCTCGGCCCGCTGGCGCTCCTCGATCTCGGCGCGCAACTGGGCGTTGGCCTCGCGCAGGGCGCGGGTCCGCGCCGCGACGCGGGTCTCGAGCTCCACCCGCCGCGCGGCCGCCTCCGCCAGCCGCGCCCGCGTCCGGCGGCCCCGGTCGGCCAGGGCGGCGGCCCCGAAGCCGGCCAGCGCCGTGGTCAGGGCGGCGATGATCCAGGCCTGCAGCCGCTCCCGGTCCACCGCCGTCCCGACCGGGGTGAGGGCGTGCAACTGCCAGTCGGTCCCCGGCACGGCGGCCCGCGTGGCGACCGCCGTCCAGGCCGGCAGCGCCCCCCGTCCGACGCGGACCACGTCGGGGATGCCGGTGGGATGCAGGGGCAGCTTCTCCAGCGGAGCCGCGCCGAAATCCTGGCCGGCGCCGATCCGCGCCCGCTCGGCCGCGTCCACCGCGCCGAGCGTCCCGAATCGCCAGCCCGGCTCGCTCGTGACGAGGACGATGCCGCGGGCATCGGTGACGAAGGTAACCTCCTGCGCCGCGCGCCACGCCGCCTCGACCGCGTCGAACTCGACCTTCACCACCACGACGCCGGCCGCCGCGCCGATGCGCCGGGCGAGGTAGAGGCCGGGTCGGCCGCTCACCGTGCCGAGGGCGAATTGCGAGCCGGCCCCCCCGGAGAGCGCCCGCCGGAAATACGGCCGGAACGCGTAGTCGCGCCCGACGAAGCTCCGGTCCCCGCCGGCATTGCTGGCCGCGACCGTCACGCCGTCGGCACCGATGACGTAGAGGACCGCCGAGCCGGTGGCCGCCGCCACCTCGGCGAGCCGCCGGTCGACCCGGTCGAGGAGGTCGCGCCCCGCCCCCGTCTCGACCGCGGCCGCGACCTCCGGGTCGGCCGCGAGCGCCAGGGGCAGGGAGGCCTGCTTCTGCATCTCGGCGAGCAGCAGGCCGACCTGGAGCCCGATCGCCGAGCGGGCGCCGCGCCGCAGGTCCGCCAGGACCCAGCGTTCCGCCGCGCGCCCGGCGAGCCAGGCCGCGACCAGGACGGCGCAGAGGCCGGCGAGGACGAGGAGGACGCGGCGCGACGGGAGGCGGGCCGCCCACCCGCCGCGTTCCGGCTCGGCGAGTCCGGTCAACGCCCGGTCGCCCGTGCGGAAAACCGGACCGCCCGGGCCGCGCCGGTGCGGATTCCCGCACGCCGCGCCCCGGGGCGGACGCGGAGCTCCGACAAAAACCTGTTCCCGAACAGCGCCTTACTAAAAAGTCGCCCCGTTCCGGCACATGGCACGCCGGTTGCCATTCCCTCGCCGAAACGCAGCCATGCCCCCACGGCAAAGCTGCGCGCCGGAAGGCCAAGACCAAGCGCGGACCCCGCCGGATCGTTCCGGTGCCACCCGCCCCGATCGCAACCGCCGACAGGGAGAACGACCCATGGCTGCCGTACCGTCACCGCTCACCGCGCCCCATCCGCCCGCCAAGCCGAGACCGCTCTACCGGACCCTGTACTTCCAGGTCCTGGTCGCCGTCGCGATCGGCATCCTGCTCGGACACTTCTATCCGCAGCTCGGCGCCGAGATGAAGCCGCTCGGCGACGCGTTCATCAAGCTCGTCAAGATGATCATCGCCCCGGTGATCTTCCTCACGGTGGTCTCGGGCATCGCCGGGATGACCAACCTCGAGAAGGTCGGGCGGGTCGGCGGCAAGGCGCTGATCTACTTCCTGACATTCTCGACCCTGGCGCTGATCGTCGGCCTGATCGTGGCCAACGTGCTCCAGCCGGGCAACGGCCTGCACATCGACCCCAAATCCCTCGATCCGAAGGCGATCGCCACCTACGCCGGCAAGGCCAAGGAGCAGAGCATCGTCGAGTTCCTGATGAACATCATCCCGACGACTGCGGTGGGCGCCTTCGCGGGCGGCGAGATCCTGCAGGTGCTGTTCTTCTCGGTGCTGTTCGGCTTCGGCCTCGCCTTCCTGGGCGACCGCGGCAAGCCGGTGCTCGACATCATCAAGGTGCTGTCCGAGGCGGTGTTCGGCGTCGTCAACATCATCATGAAGGTCGCCCCCATCGGCGCCTTCGGCGCCATGGCGTTCACGATCGGCAAGTACGGCATCAGCTCGCTGGCGAACCTCGCCTACCTCGTCGGCGCGTTCTACCTGACCTCGACGATCTTCGTGCTGGTCGTGCTCGGCGCAGTGGCCCGCTACAACGGCTTCTCGATCATCAAGCTCATCCGCTACATCAAGGAGGAGCTGCTGCTCGTGCTCGGCACGTCCTCCTCGGAATCGGCGCTGCCGTCGCTCCTGGAGAAGATGGAGCGGGCCGGCTGCTCGAAGCCGGTGGTCGGCCTCGTGGTGCCCACGGGCTACTCGTTCAACCTCGACGGCACCAACATCTACATGACCATGGCGGCCCTGTTCATCGCGCAGGCGACCGACACGCCGCTGAGCCTCGGCGAGCAGGCCCTGCTGCTGCTCGTCGCCATGCTGTCGTCGAAGGGCGCGGCGGGCGTGACCGGCTCGGGCTTCATCACCCTGGCGGCGACGCTGGCCGTGGTGCCCTCGGTGCCGGTGGTCGGCATGGCGCTGATCCTCGGCGTCGACCGGTTCATGTCCGAGTGCCGCGCGCTGACCAACTTCATCGGCAACGCGGTGGCCTGCATCGTGGTCGCGCGCTGGGAGAACGAGGTCGACGAGGACAAGCTCGCTGCCGCGCTGGCCGGGAGGACCGCGCCGGCCCTGGCGCCGGCGCCGGTCCTGCACGCCGCCGAGTGATCGCCCTCGCCGCGGGTCCCGCGCAGGCCGGACCCGCGGCGCCTCGAAACCGGATGTGTTCAGCCGCTCGCGCCATCGGGCGGCTGAACGCCGTCCGGCTTCCCGGCCCGGTTCGGTTCGGCGCGCGGCCGCGGCGGCGCTCCGGACGCGTCCCCGCGGATCATCCCGTGCCCGCCGGACGCCCCGGGCCTGGCGGCGGGGGGCCGCTCACGGTGCCGGCTTCTGCTTCCAGAACCGCTTCAGCAACCGCTCGCGCTTCAGCCGCGACAGGCGGTCGATCCAAAACAGGCCGTCGAGCTGATCGATCTCGTGCTGGACGATCGCGGCCGGGAAGCCATCCGCCTCCGCCTCGTGGGCGAGCCCGTCGAGGTCGCGGTAGCCGAACCGGATGCGGGCCGACCGGGTGATCCGCTCGCGCATGCCCGGCATGCTGACGCTGCCCTCGTCGTGGGTCGCCGTGTCGGCGGACGCCCACAGGATCGCGGGGTTCACGTAGGCGCGCGGATCCGCGTCCGGCGCCATGCGGATCACGACGACGCGCGCGGGCACGCCGATATGCGGGGCGGTCAGGCCGAGGGCGCTCGCCGCCAGAAGGGTGTCCCGCACATCCTCGGCCAGGGCCTTGAGGTCCGGCCCGAACGCGTCGACCGGAGTCGCCGGGTGGGAGAGGCGGGGATCGGGGAACAGGACGAGGGGACGGGCCGGCATGATCCATTCACGGAGAGCGGTGTGTCGCGGTTCGGAAACGAACGCGACGGCGGCGCCCGTGATACGGACGGCCGGCCTTCAGGCCTAGGGCTCTCCGTCGGAGCCGGTCCGCGTCGCACCGCGCTCGGCCGCGGACCGGTCCTCCGCAGCGTGACCGGCGCGGCGGGCAGGGTCGGCCCGCCCGGTGCCGGCTCCGCGGCTCGCCGCCGCGCCGTCCGCGGCCCGGCGGTGAGGCCGAGGCGTCGCGGGGCGCGACGCGGTCAGCACCCCGAGCAGATGCTCTTCGCGGCGTCCTTCCCGCCCTTCAGGAGGGCGGTCATGGCCGCCTCACGATTGTAGTTCGCCGGCGGCTCGGCCGAGAGCTTAGCGTCCGCAGACGCCTTGGCGGGCGATCCGGCGGGCGATCCGGCAGCCGACGTGGCCGACGTCTCCGTGACGTCGGTCCTGAGCGACCTGAACGACCGCGCCGCCGGCTTCGGCTGTTCCGACAGATCTTCCGGATGCAGGGTCTCCCAGGCCAGGCGGGTGCGCACCGACGCCTCGAGGGCCGCCAAGGGGTTCACGCTGCCCCGCCGCGTCTCGACATCCCGCAGCTTCCAGGTGCCGGGGATCACGACGGGTGCCAGGGCGACGTCGGTTTCGGGCCGGACGGGCGCCGCCTCCGCAAGCGGTGCCGCGGCCGGCGCCAGGGTCGCCGGCAGGGTCGCCGGCGCGAGGCCGGCCGGCGGATTGGAGGGCAGCGCGCTGTAGGCCGTCGGCCCCATCGGCAGATGCGAACAGGCACTCGTCGTCAGCAGCAGAGCCGCGAGCGCTCCGATTCGATTCAAACGCATGGCCGCTCTCGTGCCGTACCCGGCCATTCTAGCCGAGCTTGAGCTTGGCTATAGCAGTCTCACGCGTCCGGAGTCCAATTACGGTGCACCGCACGCGTCCGGACACGGTGATGTCTGCGCCACTTCAGAACAGCATATCGAAGCCGATTGTAGTAGGAATAGAGCTTTGATCTATGATGTCGCCGATGCGCCAGCTGGATCCGGGCGGCACGTCCCCGCTTGATCGCTTGAACAGGCGCGACAGCGGCAACAAGAAGTGCAGGTTTCGCATTGAGAACGGCGATCGGATCGACGTAGGCAACCTTGCGGATGCGCCGAGTCTCGCCGCATCCCGTGCAAAGCGAACCGTTCAACCGGCTCCACAGGAGTTGCTCCCGCGCCAGGACCCGCCGGTCGTCGGCGTTCGAGAGTTCGATCGGCTTTCCTATCAACGCGGATCGGTCGACGAAGGGTATCCGCCGGCTCGGCGGCTCCGCGTCGTCGGGGACCTCCAGCATGGGAAGCTTGACGCGTTTCGGCCTGGCCTCGCAGACGGCTGGGACGAGGAGGGAGAACGACGCCAGAAGGAGGAGGGCCGATCCAGGTAGTGAGCGCACCATCCGCGTCTCCCGGCCACGTCGAGGCCACCCTGCGGCACCGAACCATTCCGCTCAGTCCTCTGTGATGCAACCTACACACGTTTGGCGCAATCTGGCGATCCTGTCCGCCGCCCCCGGCAAAGTACCTAGACGATCACTGCCGGGGCCGCAGTCGCGCGCAGCGTGGCCATCCCGGCGCCATCCCGGGAGGTCGTGGCGTCGCGGTCGTCGCCCCGGAGGCTGACCCCGTCGGCCAGGACGATCAGGTCGAACCTCGCGGCCTCGGCGGTGCGGGCGATCTGCCGGGCATGGGCGGCGTCGATCCCGGCCTCGGCCTTGACGGACGGGTGCCGCCAGGCGGCGACGTGGTGGCCGCCGGGATACAGGCAGGCGCCCGGGCGCAGGCGGTCGCGGCGGCGCGGCACCGTCGCCTCACGCCGATCCGACGCGGTACTGCCGCGGCGGCGGCGCGCCGGTGATCGCGAAGGCCCCGACGATCCGGTCCCGGTAGATCCGCGGGTTGTGGGACGCGATGGTGCGGGCGTTGCGCCAGTAGCGGTCGAGGCCGAGGCCGGTCTTCACCGCCGAGGCGCCCAGCGCGTCGAACAGCGTCGTCGTCGCCTGGAGCACGAGGTCGGTGACGACGCCCACCGACTGGTTGACCTCGACATCGGCGAGGGTGGTCGCCCGGTCCGCCCCGGGGCCGTCGCCGGCCCGGTGCGCTTCGTAGGCGCGCTGGAGCGCCTCGGCGCTCTTCAGCACCACGGCCCCGGCCGCGTAGGCATGGGCGCGGACGCGGCCCACCACCGCCTGGATCTGCGGATCCTCCGCCGTGCGCCCGGCATTGCCGTGGCTGTAGACCCGGGTGCGCTCGGCCACCAGCCGCGCCACGTCCTCGGCCGCCGCCCGGCCGATGCCGGCGAGCGTCGCGAGATGCACCAGCTGGAAGAACGCCATCGCGTAGGGGAAGCGGGCCGGATCGGGCTTGATCAGTGCCGGATCGAGCGCCACCCCCTCGAAGGTCGCGGTGCCGCTGGCCGTCAGCCCCTGCCCGAACCCGTCCCAATCGTCCACGATGGTCACCCCCGGCGCCCGGACCGGCACCGCGGCGGTGACGGCGCCGCCCGTCTCGTCCTCGGCCGACAGGTGAATGTAATCGGCGAAGAGCGCGCCGGTGGTGTAGAATTTCCGGCCGTCGACCACGAGCTTCCCGTCCCGGCGGCGGACCACGGTGTCGAACGCGCCGACCTTGGCCGGGCCGGTCTCCGAGACGCCGCTGCCGACGGTCTCGCCGGCGCCGATCCGGGCGATCCAGGCGGCACGCCACGCGGCGGACGAGGCGCAGAGCGCGTCCTCGGTGAAGCCGAAATGGGCGCGCAGCGCGTTGGTGACGTTGGAATCCGCCTTCGACAGCTCGATCAGGAGCGCGAACAGCTCGGGCAGGCTGGCCCCGTGGCCGCCCTCCTCGGGGGCGAGCCGCAGGGTGGTGAAGTTCGCCTCCCGCAGCCAGCCGATCTCGGCATGGGGCAGGCCGCGGGTGCGGTCCCGGCCCACCGCGGTGGCGCGGATCTCGGCGAAGACCGGGCGGAAGCGGTCGGCCAGGGTCTCGTAGCGCCCGCTCGGACCCGCGCCCCAGCCCGCTTCCGTCTGCGACATGGCTTTCCATTCCCGAATTGACCTGCCGTCCCGGAGCGGCACCCCATGAACTCAACCAGATGAAGCCCGATCTCAAGGTAAAACACGGCGGTCGATGCGAGTTTGGAAGCGTCGTTCCCCTGATCCGGCGGCGTGAATAGTTCCATCCTGTGTTCTGCGGCCGCGAAGGAGAACCGTTCTTCGCATCGCGTCGGCCCGGAACGGGCTCTTTTACCGGGCGTTCCGACCTCACCGCGCCGGCTTCGCAGCGCCCGGAGTTCAGGACCGCTGCCGGTCCGTCATTCCAGGGGACGAACCTTCACGGTCCGCGGGGAAATCGAAAATACATTTCATTGATCCGCCGCTCGACGATGGTCTTCAATAGAGCAGGCCGGGCTGCGACGCGGCGCGTCTTGAGGACGGGACAGCCGTCGCGTCCACGGCGCCCTCCGTCTGGCCCGACCGGATTCCCGCCCGACCGACTTTCAGCCAGACCGAACATTCCGCGAGATCCTGATGACCGACGACGTCCTGTGCCGGATCGCCCCGTCCCGGCGCTCGCTCCTGCGGACCGGCCTCGGCGGGGCCGCCGCCGTGGCGCTCGGCGCACCGGCCGTGCGGGCCGGACCCCGCGCGGTGAGGATCAGCATGCAGCGCTCGTCGGTGCTGTTCACCGTGCTGAAGGTGAAGGGGACGCTCGCCGAGCGCCTCGCGCCGCTGGGCTTCACCCCGAGCTGGCACCTGTTCACCAGCGTGATCGAGCCGATGACGGCCGGCGCCGTGGACATCCACGCCGACGTCGCCGACGCGGTGCCGATCTTCACCCAGTCGGCCAGGGCGCCGCTGACCTTCTACGCCCGCGAGCGGGGCGCACCGTCCGCCGAGGCGCTCATCGTGCCCGCCGCCTCGCCGGTCCGCACGGTCGCGGACCTCAAGGGCCGCACGGTCGGCGTCTCGCGGGGCTCGGGCAGCCACTACGTGCTGGCCGCCGCCCTGAAGCGCGCCGGGCTGACCTTCGCCGACATCAAGCCGGCCTACCTTCAGGCGCCGGAGGGGGCGGCCGCCTTCGAGCAGGGCAGCCTCGACGCGTGGTCGATCTGGGACCCGTTCCTCGCCTTCGCGGAGGCCAAGCGCCCGGTGCGCGTCGTCGCCGACGCCACCGGGCTGACGAGCTACCACCGCTACTATCTCGTCAACGACAGCTTCGTCGCCGCGCAGCCCGAGGTCGTCGCGACCGTCTACCGGGCGCTCGTCGAGGCCGGAGCCTGGATGCGGGCGAACCCCCAGGAGGCCGTCGCGCTCCTCGCCCCGATCTGGGGCGACCTCCCGGCTTCGGTGGTGGCCGCCGCCAACAGCCGCCGCACCTACGCGGTCGAGCCGGTGGAGCGCGCCCAGCTCGGCGAGCAGCAGGCCATCGCCGACGTGTTCCACGAGGCCAAGCTCATCCCCCGCGCCCTCGACGCCACCGCCGTGCCGATCTGGCAGCCGCCCGCGGAGCGGGGCTGAGGCCATGGCCGGACCGACACGCGCGCCGCGCTTCGGCATCTGGGCGGCCGTCCACGGCTCCCGGGCCTCCCACCACGATCCCGACGAGCCGGACGACGCCAGCTGGGCGCGCAACCGCGCCCTGGTGCTGGAGGCGGAGGCCCTGGGCTTCGACTCCGTGCTGGTCGCCCAGCACACGATGAACCCCTACGACGGCGAACGCGACCAGCTCGAGGCCTGGACCGCCGCGGCGGCGCTCGCGGCGCTGACCCGCCGCATCGAGATCATCGCGGCGATCAAGCCGGGGCTCTACCATCCGGTGGTGCTCGCCAAGATGGCGCTCCAGATCGAGCACGTCAGCGGCGGCCGCTTCGCCCTGAACCTCGTGAATGCCTGGAACAGGGCCGAGTTCGAGCGGGCCGGCCTGCCGTTCCCCGCGCATGACGACCGCTACGCCTACGGCCGCGAGTGGATCGGCCTGGTGGACCGGCTGATGCGCGGCGAGCGGGTCACATTCGCGGGGGCGCATTTCCAGGTGGAGGATTACCAGCTGCGCCCCGCCGGCACCTTCCGGCCGCGGCCGACCATCTATCTCGGCGGCGAGTCGGAGCCCGCCCGGGCGCTGGCCGCCGACCACGCGGATGTCTGGTTCCTCAACGGCCAGCCGCTGCCCGACGTCGCCGCCCTGATCGCCGACGTCGCCCGGCGGCCCGCGTCCAACGGCCCGCTGCGCTTCGGCCTCTCGGCCTTCGTGATCGCCCGGGAGACCGACGCGGAGGCGGTGGCCGAGCACGCGCGGCTCCTCACCCTGGCGCAGCGCGACGCGGGCCTGCGCGCCGACACCCGCGCCCGGACCGACCGGGCCAGCGCGATGTTCGCCAAGACCGATGCGGGGGCCGCCCGCCACGTCGGCACCAACGGCGGCACGGCAGCCGGGCTGGTGGGCAGCTACGCCACAGTGGCGGAGCGGATCCGGGCGTTCTACGCGGCCGGCATCGACCTGTTCATGCTGCAGTTCCAGCCCTTCGAGGCGGAGATGCGCCGCTTCGCCGAGCAGGTCCTGCCGCGCGTCCGCTGACCGGGGATTTACTGCGATGAGCGGACGCACCCTGCATCTCAACGTCAACCTGCTGCATTCGGGCGTCTACCCGTCCGCGTGGCGGCTGCCGGACAGCCGGCCGGACGCCTTCGTGGACATCGACCACTTCGTGCGCGTCGCCCGCGTCGCGGAGCGGGGCAAGCTCGACGCGATCTTCCTGGCCGACACGCCGGCGATCAACGACCGGATCGACCACCGGCCGTTCAACGCCCTCGAACCCACGGTGGTGCTGGCCAGCGTCGCGGCGGCCACCAGCCATGTCGGCCTCGTGGCCACCGCCTCGACGACCTACAACGAGCCCTACAACCTCGCCCGCCGCGTCGCGAGCCTGGACCTCGTCAGCCGCGGCCGGGCGGGCTGGAACGTGGTCACCACCGCGGATGCCGCCGCGGGCCGCAACTTCGGCTTCGCGGGCGCGTCCGAGCACGGGGCGCGCTACGCCCGGGCGCGCGAGTTCACCGAGCTGGTCCACGCCCTGTGGGACAGCTGGGAGGACGACGCCTTCCTCGGCGACAAGGCGGGTGGCCGGTTCGTCGATGCCGGGAAGGTCCACGCCATCCATCACCGCGGCGCGCACTATTCCGTCGAGGGACCGCTCACGGTGCCGCGCAGCCCGCAGGGCTGCCCGGTGACCTTCCAGGCCGGCGGCTCGGAGGACGGGCGCGCGCTCGCCGCCGCCACCGCCGACGCGGTGTTCTCCCTGGCCCAGACCGTTGAGGACGGCGCGGCCTATGCCCGGGACCTGCGGGCGCGGGCGGCGCGCTGCGGGCGCGGGCCGGACGCGCTGGTCGTCCTGCCCGGCCTCGCAACGGTCATCGGCTCCACGGAGGCCGAGGCGCGCCGCCGCCAGGACGAGCTCTGGGACCTCGTACCGCTGGAGTACAGCCTCGCCCGGCTCGCCGGCACCCTGCGGATCGATCCCGCGCGGCTCGACCTCGACAGGCCGCTCCCCGACCCGCTGCCGCTGCCGCCGGACGCCAACCACACGCTGTTCCTCGGCACCGTCGCGCTCGCCCGGCGGGACCGGCTGACCGTGCGCCAGCTCCTGCGGGCGCTGGGCGGCGGCGTCGGCCACCGCATCGTCGCGGGCACGCCCGAGGCGATCGCGGACGACATCGAGGCGTGGTTCCGGGCCGGCGCGGCGGACGGCTTCAACCTGATGCCGGACGTGCTGCCGGACGGGCTGGAGACCTTCGTGGACGCGGTGGTGCCGATCCTCCGGCGGCGCGGCCTGTTCCGGCACGACTACGCGGGCGCGACCCTGCGCGACCATCTCGGCCTGCCACGGCCACCGAGCCGCCATACCGCCCGAGCGGCTGCCCGAGCGGCTTCCGAAGCGGTCGCCCCGCGCACCGCCTGAGGCCGCGCGCCTGGGCGGTGGGATCCGGCCCCGCCGGGCGCCCCGACCCGACGGGTCCGGGCGTCCCGTGGCGATCGCCAAATGGACGGTGCAGTCCCGATGACCGGCGCGCGCGGCCACCGCAAAGCCGCCGCACGGGACCGGACCGGGCGTCAGGGCCGTCTGGCGAAGCGACCGTACCGGCCGGGCTTCTCGCCCTGCGGACCCGGGCGGCTCTGCAGGGCGAGAAGCCCGGCCGAGTAGGTCAGAGAGACGAGGAGCGCGGCCGCAAGGGCGAGGGCGGCACCGAGTGGCCGGATCGTCAGGTGAAGCGTGAGCAGGGTCAGGCCGAAGCCGAACACGCCGCGGATCGTGATGCTGGCCAGCCGTGCCATCGCCGCTCCACCGACGCGGCGGTGCAGGATGACGAAGGTGCTCGTGAGGGTGACCGGATAGGCGGCGATGACCCCGGTTCGCGCCGGTCCCAAGGCTGAACTCAGGGCCAGGATGGCCGTCACGAACAGAGCGACGGCGGCCGCCCGGACGAGGAGGTCCAGCGGCCGGGGCCTCGCGACGACGGTGCTCCGGACGAGCGACGGTCCCGCCGCCGGCCGGGGCATCAGGGTACCCGCACCGTAGACGGCCGCGTTGAGCAGGAACGCCGTCAGCGGCGTCCACGACACTGCGGCGATCGGAACGGCCGCCGCGCCCCACGCCGCCACCGCCGGGCCGAGGCTGCGGGCCAGACCTCGGCCGGCCGCGCGGCGGGCATAGACGAGGAGGAACAGGCCTGTCCCCGCGGTCGCCGCGAACCCGTTGAGGGCCGCGTCGGCCACGAAGGCGGTGTCATGCTCCAGGACCATGAACACGTAGGCCGGCCCGGCGGAGACCGGCAGGCTGATGATCAGCGCCCCCCAGACCGGCCCGAGGAGTTCGGCCAGCACCGAGGCGAGCACGACGACGGCTCCCGAGGTCGACGCTCGGATGAGAGCGGTCACCCATATCGCTTCCACGACCGTATCCCGTGCGTCTGGCCGCCGATCCACGGCGGCTTCGGAGCCGGGGCTTGGCTATCACGAGAACCGGGGGAAGGGCCAAGGCGCCAGGGGGGCGCCAGGGGGGCGGCCAGGGGGGCGCCAGGGGGGCGCCAGGGGGGCGCCGCGCTCCCGGATGCGGGCGCTCGCGCGGCCGAGCGCCCCCGGGGTGGCGATCCGTCATCCGATACCGGCCGGAAGCCGTCATCGTCGGCCCAGCCTCCGGAATCGGCTGCGCCCGCTTCGACCCTCACGTCTCGCCGCGCATGGGGCGCAGGAGCGCGCCGAGCAGAAAGCCGAACTGGCCGCAGACCAGCAGGGTCACGGCGCGCCGGATGAAGCCGGCATGCAGGCCGAGGTGGTACACGTAAACGCCGTAGGCGAGTTCGGCGGCCACGACCGGCAGGAACACCAGGAGCCACCACACGGAGCCGAACCGCCCGAGACACAACCCGAGCAGCGCGTTCAGCAACAGGCCCTTCATCGCAGTTCGTACCCGCCCAGCTTAAGTTCGGACGGGTGGCAGACCGATCCCGCACCCGCGGTCATGACGGCGGTGGCGCGCCGCCAATCCAGTCCTGCGCCCGGCTCAGCGGCTTCCGCGCTGGGCGAGGACGGCGGGGATTGTGCGCAGGAGGATGGCGAGATCCCGGCGCAGGCTCCAGCGGGTGGCGTAGTCGAGGTCGAGGGCGACGCGCTCGGCGTAGGTGGTGTCGGAGCGGCC